>JBKJMZ010000040.1:0-90907 GCA_046596255.1 Ferruginibacter sp.
TCAACACATAACACCATTGGCGCACAAATTGGATTAATGCTGCAATGCAATAATTACAACAATGCTTTTGTGCATCGTGGTTTTTCTTTTGAAAGCGCCCTGCTTGACGGGATACTCTTATTAAAAGAAAATGAAGCAGCCAATGTTTTGGTAGGAGCCATTGATGAGATCACCAATACCAGCCATACCATTTTAAACAGGCTGGGTTTGTATAAACAGGCTGCGATTTGTAATCTTGATATTTATAAAATTTTATCAAAAGGAACTATTGCCGGCGAAGGGGCTGCTTTTTTTGTACTGGCCAATCAATCCTCAACAACAGACTATGCAAAGCTGGATGCCTTGCATACATTTTATAAACCTGGTGGACTTGCTGATATTGAAAAAGAGATCAGCTCTTTTTTGGAAAGACATTCAGTAAGCATTAATGATATTGACCTTATCATCAGTGGAAGGAACGGTGATGTTAATGGAGATAAGGTTTATGACCAGTTGGAAAGCTCTGTTTTTAGCAATAAAGATTCGATCAATTATAAATACCTATGCGGTGAATACCCTACTGCTGCTGCTTTTGCAATGTGGCTGGGTGCAACGATCATCAAAGCCGGTGAATTGCCTGAGGCTATAAGTGCTGACCATCTCTCAGACAAAAAGATAAATCGTATCTTAATTTACAATCATTACCTCGGCATACATCATTCTTTAACTTTGCTTTCAGCATGTTAAACTTCCGCAATATAAATATTTTTTTTGCAATAGTATTGGCTGTGTTAATTGGCATGCATGTAAAATACGGCTTGCCAATTTATATCTATTGCCTATTGCTTATAGCCTATTTACTTATTGTATTTTGGGGCTGCTACAATGTTGGCTCCAACTTTTTTATTAAGATCATTTGTAAGGCAGATACTGATAAAAAAGAAATTGCCATCAGCTTTGATGATGGTCCTGCAATAAACCATACCCCTGCAATTTTGCAGGTATTGAAAGCTGGAAATGTAAAAGCTACATTCTTCTGCATTGGCCACCGCATTGCCGGCAATGAAAGTATATTGCAGCAAATACAGCAGGAAGGACATATCATCGGCAACCACAGTTTTTCGCATCATTTCTGGTTTGATATGTATCCGGCCCAAAAAATGCAGGATGATCTTAAGCAGATGGATGCTGCCATGGAAAAAGTTACCGGGCTTAAGCCAAGGTTGTTCCGTCCGCCATATGGTGTAACAAATCCTAATTTAAAAAAAGCGATCATTAAAGGTGGGTATACCCCGGTTGGCTGGAGTGTAAGATCGATGGATACCGTGATCAAAGATGAAAAAAAATTATTGGATAAAATAAAGGGCGGTATTGTGCCGGGAGCTGTATTTCTTTTCCACGATACCTGCGAATCCACGCTGAGAGCGCTACCGGAATTCATCAAAGAAGTTAAAAAGCGGGGCTATACCATTGTGCCGCTTGATAAATTGCTACATTTGCAGCCCTATGTATAGATTACTATTGATATGTGCTTTTGTGCTTTCCGGGATGGCTGCAACAGCCCAGTATGTAGGCTACACTGCTGTTGGCGACCTTGTTAAATTCAAAAGTGTATTTGCGGCAGCAACACAAAAAACAAGTTCTGTAAAAGCTGATTTTTCGCAGGAGAAGAACCTCAGCATGCTATCAGAAAAGATCAATTCCCGTGGGAATTTCTGGTTCAAGAAAGACAGCAGGGTGCGGATGGAATATAACCAGCCCTTTAAATACCTGATGATACTGAACAAGGATAAAGTGTATGTGAAGGACGGTAACAAGGAAACCAAAGTATCTACCAGGTCGAATAAGATGTTCCAGCAGATCAATAAGATCATGATCGATTGCATGCAGGGAACCATGCTTGCCAATACCGATTTTAAAACAAGAATATTTGAGAATAAGAACAGTGCATTGGTAGAATTAACACCTGTAACCAAGGGATTAAAAGAAATGTTCAGGTCCATAAATGTGATCGTAGATAAAAAAGATTATGCTGTACTGAGTATAGAAATGAAAGAAATTTCAGGCGATAATACCATCATGCGTTTTACAAATAAAGAACTGAATGCGTCGATCCCGGACAACTTATTTGATATTAAGTAGCTTTCTGGCAATAAGCTGCTCTACCCTGCATAAACCAATGCAGGCCGGACTTGCAGATATAACCAGTGTTCAAAAATTCAAACCCGCATTTAAGTCGGACCTGTACAAGGCAACCGTTGATGTAGTTGGTAATCATTTAAGCGGACTCCTGCTTATTAAAAAAATGCCCGACAGCAGTACACGGCTCGTCTTCTCCAATGAAATGGGTTTAACTTTCTTCGATTTTGAATTTGCAGCCAATGGCGCATTTAAAGTGCATTCCATCATTAATAAACTGGATAAAGGATCTATAATAAAAACCCTGCAGCATGATTTTGAACTGGTGCTGATGCAGCATATGAACAGCCCGAAAGCATCGATAAAAACATCAGGCGATCTTGTTTATTTCATCTTCCCACAAAGCAAAGGTTATAATTATTATATCACGAACAGCTCGGGGAGTGAACTGCTGCGTATGGAAAGAGCCAGTAATAAGAAAGTAATTGTGGAGGCGGTGATGAAAGATTACACTGGGAGTGGAATTCCGGATACCATTGGCATATCACACAAAACATTTGAATTTAATATTGGCTTAAAAAGAATTGAGAGATGACGTGTCGGGACGCTAAACAGGTTGTTATTTTTTTTTGAAATGATTACAGCGGCCTGAAACCTAGATCAGGCTGTCGCCACCTTGATGTCAGACTGTACTGAGCCCCACGAAGTGTTGTCGAAGTCATTAAGAAACGTAATTTTGAAACATGATCCTGTTAAACGACTTCTTCACCATCAATAACACCGAATCTTCTCCCACGGAGATCTGGGCTGAACTTTTCATCAATGCCGACCATAAAATATTTGATGGGCATTTCCCCAACCAGCCTGTGGTGCCGGGTGTTTGCCAGCTTCAAATGATCAAAGAGATACTGGAAAAGGTAATAGGCAAAGCAACAAACCTTACCAGTGCTGCTGATATGAAATTCCTGGCGGTAATCGATCCTCAAAGGAATAACCTGGTGCATACTTCTATCAAATACGCCTCTGATGAAAATGGGTTGATCAATATTGTAGCTACTATTTTTAAGGACGAGCTGGTGCATTTTAAGTGTAAGGCGCTGTTGGAGGTTTTCTAATTCTTTCTTTACTTTTTTGTCTTGATACAAAAAAGTAACAAAAAAAATCAAGGCAAACCCGATGGCTCCCCCGAGTTCCGCTGCGCTCGTCGGGGCAGGCGCCCGTTTTGCCGTGCCATCGCCACGGTATCAGTATGCATATTGATAACCGGCAAATAATATATCCCATTCCTCTGGCCTGAAATTGATCAGTAACTTTCATTCTCCAATCACGGAGGCAGAATAACTAATAGCAAAAGTACAATGGAGAGCAACCGTGGTCGCAGCCCCCACAATTAAAAAAATAATGGTGGGTATCCATTAAAATAAAAACTGCCTGCATACAATTTAAGCGTGGGCACCTACGAGTAGAGATACAATGCTGAAGTTACAGTAGTACAAAAGATGAACATAGCTGTGGGGCAGGAACGGGGTGTAATCCCCGCCTGAACGGATTCATTCGGGCAGGGTTCCTGCCTTGATTTTTTGGTTCTACTGAGCGGAGTCGAAGTATGTATCAAGACAAAAGAACAATAATAAGCTGCGCAGCAATATATACCAGTTCAAACTTGAATTACTGGAAAGGCAGGTGGTGCAAAACAGCGAAGTAATACAAACTATTTTCAATGCTTTAAAGCAGTTGTTAAATCCGCCACAGAAGCCAAGAAAAAGATTTTGATTTAAGCCGGATGATATTTAAAAAAGAGTTTATATTTTTTATTACAGCTCTATTTTTAAGGACGAGCTGGTGCATTTTAAGTGTAAGGCGCAGTTGCAGGTGGCCGGCTACTAAGCGAAGCAATATTATGTTTAATATATTTTCGGTTCCATCTTTGTATGTCTCACCCTAAGTACACGAATAATATTTTTTGTAAAGCGGTAAACTATTCTGTAACCGTGTTTTTCAAAGGCCCGATAGCTGCCATCATTATCTGTTTTATATTTATCAGGCCCATAAAAATTTGGATTGATAATAGCTTTCTCCGTTGCTTTTATAATATCTGTTATTACTTTTTCTGCATTTTTCGGCGAATCTCCACAAATGAATTTGTATAAAGCTCTGAGATGTTGTTATGAATGGGATGTCCAAACAAGTTGATATTGCTTTTTTACCATTGCTTTACTTTCTTTTTCATTGCAGTATGTGTAATATAACTCCCATTGGTAAACTCTGCTTCGGCTTCCTGTAATTCTTTATTATATTGTTGCAGGTTTATGCGCCCTTCCTGTTCAATTTCTTCTTCCAAAAGAGTATAAATTGCCTTTATTTTTTTATCATCGGCTACTTGCATATAAGTTACTAACTACTTGCGTATGGCTATTGCTGTCATATTATTTATATTTTGTACTCAAATTTACTTTATTTATTTTACCCAAACGGGAGCTATTTATTTAGGAGGAAGAGTATGTTAAAGTTATCTGGCCACAATGCACAGGCTTTATGCAATTTGTTGATTTGTATATCAGTCAGCTTTTTAAATTCTGGAGTATTAGTAGAGGAGAAAGGAATAACCTGGTGCATGCTTCTATAAAATATGCTGCTGATGAAAGTGGGTTGATCAATATTGTAGCTTCTATTTTTAAGAACGAGCTGGTGCATTTTAAGTGTAAGGCACAGTTGGAGGTGACGTAGGTGTCTGGCCACTAAGTCGGGTCATTTGTAATTAGGTTATTAGTAACTCAGTTGGTCTTTTATCTTACGGAGTATTAGTAGTGGCATGACACCTCACATGCACCATTCCGACAGCTTAATGTCATTGATGATGCCTTCAAGTAATAACAGTTTTAGTATGAAATACATTTTATTAATCACTATTGTTATTATATCATTTTCCTGCAGTGATACAAATAATGCTCTTCAAAACTACTATAATAAAAACATTGAACTTCATCAAGACCTGGCAGACAGTTTAAGGAGTTTTTGCAAAAAGTATCATACAGAAGTCACTTTAAGAAGAAGACTTGATGGAAATGACGAAATATTTTTTAGGTATTATGTAAAAACTCATGAACCTATAATGATAGGAATTGAGTTTGACTCCTTACTTAGGCGAATAGATCATCATCCAGAGATGACATCCAAAACAATCGTACCGATAGAGATAATTAAATTATTTAAGAAAATGATGTACACGTCTCTTATTGCCGATAGTGTGGCGGTGTTTTATGGTCATACAGATAGTTATGATGGTAATTATAAACATGGCATTTTAATAGATAAGGATACATCATATAATAGTAAACTTCAAAAAATTGGGAAAGATGTTTATATAACTTGGGGAGTCATACCATAACATTTACTAATTTACTCCTGATTTTTCAAGATCAGCTTTACTTGTCTTTTCTTGACTCCCCAACCTTATCCGGCATCAGCCAATTAATCAAATCAAGCGCAGGCCCTGTCATAAAAGTAGTAACCAATGCCATCAATACCATCATAGCAAATATCTGCGGGGTAAGTATACCCAGGTCGTAACCGATATTTAAAACGATGAGTTGCATTAGGCCGCGGGTGTTCATAAGCACACCAATAGATAGGCTGTCTTTCCAGTTTTGTCCTACCATTTTTGCTGCAATGGCACTGCCACCAAATTTACCGGCAACAGCTACAAGTAATACCCAGCCGAATGTTACCCATAAATGCCCTTCGTTCAATAAACTGATCTGGGTACGCAAGCCGGTTATAACAAAAAATAGCGGCAGTAATAAAATGATGCTCAGGTCTTCTATCTTATCAGTAACAATTTTACGGAACTCAATACCGGGGGGCATGATAACACCAGCTAAAAAAGCACCAAACAAAGCATGTATGCCAATGATAGAAGAGATGTATGAGGATACAATAAGCATCAGGAACAGGAAAGCGATAACTGCTGTACGTTTATGCTCCTTGTTTGCATAAACATGTTCTAATCTTTTGAGGGCAGGACGTACCAGTTTCAACATCACCAGCACATATATTAAAGCAAGCCCAATAGTGTAAATGGCACTGATCGATGAGCCTGATTTAACCAATGCAATTACAGCAGCTAAGATACACCAGGCCGTAAGGTCATCTGCAGCAGCACAGGTAAGCGCCATAGCGCCCAGCTTTGATTTGGTCATACCCTTTTCCTGCAGTATCCTGGCTAATACTGGGAAGGCTGTAATGCTCATGGCAATACCCATGAATAAAGCGAAAGATAAAAATGAGATATTGGCAGGTGCATATTCTTTATACATAAAATAAGCAAGGCCCATACCGAGTGTGTAAGGTATGATGATGCTTGCATGGCTGATGATAACAGCGCCGTAAGCTTGTTTGCCAATTGCTTTAAGGTCAAGCTCCATTCCAATAATGAACATAAAAAGTATCAATCCTATCTGGCTGATAAAACTGAGTGTTCCCAGTGAAGCGGCAGGAAATAAAAAACTGGTCATCTCGGGAAAATAGGCACCAAAAACTGAGGGGCCAAGTATGATACCGGCAACAATTTCACCAATAACAGCAGGCTGCCCTATTTTTTTAAAGAGGAAGCCAAACATACGTGCAAAGAATATGATGACGATGATCTGTAAAAGTAAAACAGCCAGGGGTTCCGTTAAATAGTGTTTAAAGGAACCGGCAAAAGTGTCAAGGCTGTTAACAGGCGTATTATCATTTTTTGTTTGCTGTGCATTGAGTGCAGGACTTTGTAATGCATTGCCTTTAATTGTTATCCAGTAAATAACAGCGCACAAACCGGTAACAATCGCAATATAAAAAAGCGTACTCCATTTTTTTTTCATTTCCTTTCTTTGAGGGCTTATTTTGGGATATCTATTTGAACCCTGAAAATAAGCTTTACGCTTCAATATTTTTTATATGAAGAAACAATTTTTTTATTGATACCGCAGGATGATCAACACCCGGAAACTAAAATAAAACTATGTTGTGATCCTTTAAAATTATTATACAGGAGGATATTCCGGTAATTAGTCTTTGCAGAACTCTTTTTAAACAACTGTTCGGGCACTTCTTGTTTTTGTAAGATCTGGCAGGCATACCAAAGCCCTGATGCTGGTGCTGTAGCATAATCACCAACCATGTGTTTATAACGAATAATGGGGGTAGCATCATCCAGCAAGGTTTCGCAGGCAGTATAAAAAGGCAGGGCCCGGTTGTCGCCGTTCTCACCCGAAATAAATAGATCAATTTCTTTTCCTGCTTTTACATTTTTTTGCAGGAACAGGGTTAATTGTTGTTTTATCAGGTCGATATCCGTGGAGTGCAGGGTGTTCACGGCAACCACATTTGCAACTGCATTTGCTGCTTCTGAATTTACTATAAACATAGTTGCACCTTCACCAGCAATGCAGCCCGGGCTGTCCACTTCGTACAATTCTTTATTGGTTATGGCTTCTTTTTTATAAGTGCCTGCCAGGGTTTCGATATTGTAATGATAGGCGGAAATCTCATCTACACCCCCCAGCAAATAACTGTGTGAAGGATTTTCATTGAGCTGCATGATGGCATCGATCAAGGCATTTTCAAAAGCAAGGCCAAGGTGTACATGCGTTACATTATAACCTTTGTTCTTGCTGATCAATCCTAACTGGCCGGCAATTACATTACTGGTGCTTTGTACAAAGCTGCCTGGCGAAAGCTGGCCTTCTTCATATTGAACGATCTGGTTTAAAAATTTTATACAGTCTTCCATACCAGCATTTGCAGAGCCAATGATTATTCCATTGCATGCGGGGGTTTGACTGATCAATGGCAAAGCGGCACCCACGCCCATTCTAATTCCTTTGCCCATCCTTCTTAAAACACCGGGTGGAATTTGTTCGTAACTGGGTTCAATGGCTGATAATTTTTTATCAACTGGCTCATTTATCAACTCCTTATTACCCTGCAGTAATGTTTGTTGCGGCGATATACAATATGTTTCATGGATATAAAGCATAGGGTCAGACTTTTGAAAATACAAGTGAAGAACAATTACCCCCAAATCCGAATGAATTACTCATAACATGCTGCACAGGCATTTTTTTATATGATGCAATGGGATGTAAACCTGTTGAAGGGATAGGATCAGTAAAATGCAGATGTGGATAAACCTCCTGGTGCATCAAACTAAAAATACTATAAACAGCTTCTATTGCTCCTGCAGCGCCTAGTGTATGCCCGATATTTGCCTTGGTAGAAACAAAACCAGGGGGATCCTGGAATAAACGGATCATGGCCCTGCTTTCCACTTCATCATTATTTTCAGTTCCGGTGCCGTGCGTATTTATAAAATCGATATGGTTGGGCAGCAAGTTTCCCGATCGCAATGCACCTTGCATGGAAAGAAATGGCCCGTCGCCCTGCTCTGATAACGAGGAAGGATGATAAGCATCATTGGTATTGCAATAGCCGGATAATTCAGCATAAACATATTTCCCGTTCACATCTTCTTCTTTTTCCAACACGAGAAAAGCTGCACCCTCTCCTAAATTCAGGCCCTTTCTGTTCTCATCAAAAGGAGTACATTTATCAGGAGATAAAATATGTAATGCATTAAAACCATTGATCGTAAATTTCGCCAGGCTATCGGCACCACCCACTATCGCCCTTTTTGCAAAGCCATTCTTTATCAGCATGGCCCCATACATAATTGCATTGGCCGATGAGGAACAGGCCGTGTTGATGGTATTGATGATACCATTCATTTGATAATGCTTTTGCAGATATATGCATACTGATGCACAATCGTAAGAGGACGTGTACACAGAGCCATCATGATTTTCATTGGCATCATTGTACAACTCATCTGTTAAACACATGCCGCCCACTGTGCTTGCACCCACCAATGCAGTGTCAAAAGAGACCAGGTCGGTTGCTGAAATGCCGGCATTTGTTACTGCTTCTTCAAAAGCATGCATGGCTAGCATAGTAGTACGTGTAACGCCGGGATCTGTAATTTGTAATTTTTTTTGCAGGGTGGCTGTATTTATCTCCACCTGACCAAAAGGCAAAACGCCTGCAAATTTTGAAGGGAATAGATCCAGCTTATAATTTATACCGCAGGTTCCGGCTTTAAGTGCATGATGATTTTCAGCTACAGAATTTCCTATAGCACTGATAACGCCCATGCCTGTTACAAATATCCTGCTCAAAAAAAATGATTTATAGGATTAGTAAAGTATAAATTATTATTCTGTCCACATCATTTCCTAATTCACAGCATTCTATGATAAATAAGTTTTTTAGGCTCTATACAAATGACATTGACTCGATTTTCAGAAGAATGTCAGGGTGAGCTTGTCGAACCCGGGTTTTTAGAATAATCCCGCCTTCGACAAGGCTGACAGCCTAAGTTTGAAAGTCAAAGCTTTAAAACAAATGCCACTAGCAACTTGTTGAAGGCGGTGTAACTATAAGGAATGTTCTTTTTACTTTTAAACCGCCTTCCACAGGCTCAGGCTGACAACTCAATTATATTGAGCAGGTAAAATTATTCTTATTTAGTACGATGCTGCTCAATATATGCAACCATGGTATTTACATCTACCAGAATTTTTCTGCCTTCTTTAGGATCTTTAATATCTATACCATATTCCCTGTTCAGTAAAACGATCAGTTCAATTGAATCAATAGAATCCAGGCCAAGGCCTTCACCAAACAAAGGCTCATCATCTTTTATATCTTCGGGTTTAACCGACAGGAGGTTTAGAAATTCTACTATCTGCTTCTTAAGTTGTGCTTTTAATGCTGCTGTTTCCATAATTATTTTTTCAGATCAGGTTTTTTCTTTTTAATCCCCAAAGGGTAATTAACTGTATGATAAAGGTAATGCCCAATAAAGGTATTATATTCAAGATAACATCTTTAAGGGTTCCGCCTTCCAAAAATAATCCATAATATGCTTCAAGGCACCAATGCAATGGCGACATTTTCATCACGAACTGGAAAGATTCAGGCATGGCAAAACTGGGGACCAGTAACCCACCAATGGCCGCCATTAAAACAATTGAAACTGCTCCAATGCCATTTGCCTGCTCCTGTGTTTTTGCAAAAACACCGATCATCATGGCATAACTCACTGCACACCATCCGCAAATAAGCGTAACAATTACCACACCAGTTATATCGGCAGGTAAATTTAATTTGGGTAAACCCATGTAAGGAAATAGCCAGATACCCATGGAGAAAACAACCATGGCCTGCAAAAAAGTTACCATTAAATAAGTAAGCTGTTTAGAAATTAAAGCCACGAGGTAATTGGTTGGTAAAGTTTTTAAGCGGATAAAGCTACCATTGAGTTTTTCCCTTACTACGCTGCCACCTAATGATATTACAATAAAGAACATCGCAAAAACAGTCCATGCTGGTACATTGTGTTGCGATGCGTTTGGAATATTACGGCTTCCATCCCTGGATACCGGAACTTCGTTAATGGCAACCTGGCTACCCATCAGGTCCTTCTCCAATGAATCGGGTAATGCGGTCTCATTTAATGCGAAGTATAAACTTTTTAAAACTTCTTTATTCTGTACCATCAATAAAGAACTGCGTAATGCGCCCTGTATAGATTGGCGGAATGATTCCTGTAATACCGGGTGGTATAATAAAGTGATCGGTTGAACATCGGTACTGTCCATAGCTTTTGAGCTGTCGGTGTTCATTCCGAAACTTTTCAATGCTTTTTTCGCGGTCTGATCAGCCTTTGATCTAATCTTCTGTGTAAAATCTGCGGGAATGATGATTGCGATGACAGCATCCTTGGCATGCATTCTTTCTGAGATCTCTTTTTGAGAAACCTCAGGGGCTACCTGCTTCAGGTCAAACATACCGATCTTGGTAATAGCTGTCTCCAGTTGTTTACCTGCATCGCCTGTATCCCTGTTGCTCAGCAGCATTGGGATTGTATTGGTGTTCAGCATTTCAAACGTACTGTTTTGCACAGCCGTAATTACAACAGCCAGCACGATCGGCATCACGAACATAAAGATCAACCCGAGCTTATCCCTGGTTAAAATTTGCAGGTCTTTTAATATGGTTGCGCCAAGTTTAAACATGGGGAAGGGAATTAGGAATTTGAAATTAGGAATTAGGAATTGAGCAGATCACAAATTTGTAACTGCTTTTAAATATTCTTATTTCAAATCCTTTATTTCTCATTATTTATTTTCTTTTTAATTACGAAAAGATTTACCGGTTAAATTAATGAACAGGCCTTCAAGCCCATCCTCTTTATGTTCTATCATGAGCTGCTGCAGCGAATCGTGTGCAATTATTTTTCCATCATCGATCAAAGCCACTTTATTACAAAGCTCTTCGGCTTCGCTTAACTGGTGAGAAGTGTATATCAATGTAGTGCCGGCTTCATTCAGTTTCTTTAGATAATTAATGATGGCATGCCGGGTGTGTACATCAACACCTACGGTAGGCTCATCTAAGAATAATATCTTTGGATTGTGTATTACACCTATGGCCAGGTTAACCCTGCGTTTCATACCACCAGAAAATTCCTCCACTTTTTTATTGCGTACATCTGAAAGGCCCAATACTTCCAACAATTCGGCGGTCTTATTTTTTATTTCTGTTTTATGTAAACCCGACCATGCACCAAAGAAAGCAAGGTTCTCTGCCGGGCTTAATTCCTGGTAAAAAGAAAAGTCCTGCGGAACAAATCCAAAAAGACTGTTGACCGATCTTTTATGATGGGCGATCTCGTTGCCCAATATTTTTATACTGCCATGCTGGTATTGCAGCAGGCCGGTCATGCAATTCATCAATGTGGTTTTACCGGCGCCATTGGGTCCGAATAATCCAAAACGCTCTCCTTCAAAAACGGTTAAATTCAAATTACTGAAACAGGAATTTGTTTGTCGTGGATAAGTGAATCCCAGGTTATCTATAAGCACTGCCGGGTTGCTCATGAATTCCATTTTATTTTACCCAATGCCTGGAAAGCTTTTCTTTCTATCTCTGAGATCTCTAAAAGATAATCTCCCATTACATCAAAATCGGCCTGGCTGCCAATGCGGCCTTTATAAATACCTGCAGCCTGTACAGCAGCACCGCGCCATTTATCGCCCGCCTCAGTAAATAATTTAGAGATCTCAGGCAATTCATCTATTTGATGAAAAGCATGGGCTTCCTGCAGGAAGGCACCATAAATATAACGAAAGCCACCTCCACCGGTACCTATCTCCTCCTGCATACGCACAAGCTGTGCTAAATACAAACCGGCAGTTTGTTGGCCCAGTTTATCTTTCCATTTTTTTATTCTTTTGCCGGTATATGCAATGCCATTAACACCAGCTATAGGTCCGGGAATATATAACATATCCCGTACATTTCTTTTAATGCCTGTTCTAATAGCCTTACGCATCTGGTCGTCAGTAATATTTACGGTATTAGCCGGGTAATATAACTGGCCTTTGGGTGCCAGGGCTCCTTTGGCAAAACGAACCCTTTCCAGTTCATACCTCGTAAGGGTTGTTACGTCTTCCATTACCGGGTCGCTGATGAGGTAATTATCCCCTTCGCTGCCATACACAATTAAATTATGGGCATTAAAATGGAAGCGGTATTCTTTGGGAAAATAACTAAGGTAATAAACGCCAACCTGGCAACCCACAGGCTGTCCGTTTGCTAAACATTCATCCAGGAATTTTGCAGCTTCTTCTTTACTGCTGAATTTTTTTCTTACAACCGGTATGTTCAATGATTTGCAGGTACGTTTGAAAATCATTCCTGGCATACTTCTAAATGCAATGGCAGGTCCTTTATTTATTTTAAGAAATGGAACATAAACAAAGAATAAACCGCTGCCTATGCCAAAAGAAAGCGGTTCTGTAAGTTTATGTGCACCAACACTTCTTAATAAATTTGTAGTAACACCGTTCTCGCAATGAGCTGCCTGTAAATGTTTAAATTCAGTCTTCATGCACGTTCATTGTTTTTAGTTCCTCCACACTTACATTAAATGCATCGGCGTATTGCTGTAGTTTTTTTTCAGTTAGTTTTTTAAATACCCCAGGTTTTAAATGCTGCCTGATGGTCCATTTCCAAAAGCCTGTATAAGCAGCTACAATTCCAATATCCATCAATCTTAATTCAATAAAATATAAAATTGGGCTGGCTTCGTTCCTTAATACTTTCTGACGGGCATCTTCAATACGTTTTTGTATATCTTCCCAGGCTACATCCAGTGCTTTTGTTTTTACATCCCAGCCGGTGCTTAATTCGGTTGAATAATTTCCGGAGTTATCAACGGCATATACTATTTCCTTGGTTAATTTGTTGAGTGCGCCATCGTCCTGGGGAATTTCTTCTTTTTTCATAAAAGAATTATTAACCTGGCGAAGTTAAATAAAGCCAATGGAAAAACGGTACGAATAAAGGAGGGTTATGATTTTATTTTGTAAATCAATTTAAAACCTGCGGCTAAAGAAGGATAGGTGCCATCAATATCGGTATTTAATAAAAAAGGGCTTGCATTTCTTTGATCAATTACTGCGCCGTTGGGTATGTTGGCAAAACTATACCTCTTTACTCTTACACCTATGCCACCATAAAATTCAATCATCATTTTTGGAAAAATAAAACGTGGAATTTGTACACCTGCTTTTGTATTAACTCCTGTTACCTTTTTTATTTCATCAAATCCTCCCAAATAATAATAAATAATATTACCCATATTATCCAAAATGGGCACTTCGTTGTAATTGGTAGTTTTTGTTTTTAAAAAAAGGCCTTCGAGCGCAAAAAACAACCGGGTAGGGTCTTCCTTATTTTTTTTATAAAGATATAATCGTATTTCAGGTTTTAATTTATACCCGGTTGGGTTGCCTAAATTAATATCATTGTTTTTTATAGGAGTATAAAAAATTAAACCGGCATCTGTTCCAATACTGAATTTGTTATTTATAAAATATTCAAAACCAAAAACCGGGCCGGCTGCATTTGGTTCTAACCACGATAGAAGATTTGTACGTATGTTAATATCGTTTTTTTTAGGCTGGCCGGTAACAATTACAGATGTAAACAATAAAAGAAAGATTAAGAAAGGCAGGCGAAGGAAAACCATGGCAGCATATTAATTTTTAACACTGGAAATAAACACAGGCAGGTAAGCATTTGAAATATCAAAAAAAGAAATGCCGCCTTTAATATAGCATACCATAATATTGCCGGTAAGTATTACATCATAAGCCGTTTCGTTAAACCGAACCGTTTTTACCAATACCGGATTGTAAGTGTTGGTAATGTTAAAAACTTTTATTCCGCTATCGGCTTCGCAAACATATAAGGCTGCACCTTTAATACCCAAACCATATGGGTTAATCATTTGCCGGGTAGTTACAATAAAAGGCTGATTAATATTTTTTATGTTGAAACAATTTAAAACACCGCCGCCACCAAATTCATTACGTACGGTAGAATAGGCTACCGAATCCTGTGCCACCACAGGGTCTCTGCCTCTAACAAAATAAGTAACCGATGAAAGTTTTGTAGGTGCCTCGGGGTTGGCTAATGAATAGATGTACATATCGGTGTTTGATCCGATAAATAATTTATCCTGATAAGCAAATATGGTTTGTATTGAAAACCCAACTTGTACTACACTTTTATAAACGGGAGTTGCAGCATTTGAAATATTGTATGCCGATAATGCATCGTTGCTGATGGTGTAGAGATAATTGTTTACGATCACAAACCTGCTTAAAGATCCGTTTTGCCCGGTTTGAGGACTGCCTGCATTTATTCCTGAATCTTTATTACAGGCAATCGTAAAAAATAAGGTACATGCAATCAGAATGATGATTTGATGTTGCTTCATTATCTTCGGCATTTTGGGTTATTTACTTTTTGTTTGTTCCATTGTATTACAATTCCTTTTGCAGCATCGGCACATTCAAAATAGCAATCGGTACAGGAAGGGAATTGTAAGGCTAAGTCAGGAAAAGCATTATTGATACGGGAGGAAACGGTAACAGCATTTGTATTGCTGATATCTATAACTACGAGGTCAGATAAATTATTGGTATAAATGCTGCTTCCTTTTATAGCCAATTCACGGCATAAAGCATTTTTTATAAATCCTTTTTTAACGGGGGTTGCAGGGTTACTATAATCAATAATATGAATACCCTTATCAGTTTCTACCTGAAAAACATAATTGCCAAGCGTGGCAATTTTACCACCATTAATTATGGGTTGAGGGCTTTGTAATACAATCTGTTTGGCTTCAGCTGTATTGGCATACACAGGCACGTAGGCATCTACCTGGCCCACTCCTTTATCTTTGCAGGCCGATATACATACCAAAAAAGTAAGAAAAACAAGCAGCTCTTTTTTCATCGGGAAGGTTATTTACAGGGTAAGACACTTAAATAAGAGATAATGTTGCTCGGCAAACAAATCTTCATTTAACAATAAAAATCTTGCAGGATAGCTGTGATAGTTGATAAATAAATAATATTACAAGTGGTTAACAAACTGTAAGTAAACTGTACATATAAGAAAACCGGGCACTTTCCGGAACAAGCAGGTATATTTTATCGCCAACCTTAAGTTTGCCGCTGTGAAATAATTCATCCACCATTAAATACACAGAGGCAGCACCTACATTGCCAACCTGGCTTAAATTTACAAACCATTTATCATACATGATACCGGTTTCATTTGCTATCAATTGCTGGTAGATCTTATCTTTAAAAAATTCGCTGGACATATGGGGCAGAAAATAATCGATCTCTTCTGACTTAACACCATGCTTGGCTAAGGATGCTTTAACGCCGTATCCACCATATAGTACAATGTTTTTGCTTAGCAGTTTTACATCCTGTTTAATACTCATTATAGATTGCGCCATTAGTTCCTCGGGACTATAATCCTGGTAACTTTTAAATGTGCCATCTTTTTGTTTATCGCCTCCCTGGTACATACAAGCTTCCAGTTCATGTGCGTAAGAGAAACCTTCTATCCATTCTACCTTAAGACTAATGCCTGTTTCATTTTTTTTATTAGAGAGTAGAAAAGCGGCAGCACCATCTGACAGCATCCACCTTAAAAATTCTTTTTCAAAACCAATATAAGGATCATCAGCAAGCGCCTTTAATCTTTTAGCCTCGTCTTCAAAATTTGAAGAAAGTAAAGAAACTGAAAAACGCTCTGAACCTGTAGCAACAGATCTTTGAACATCACCTGCTTTAGTAGCGAGATAGGCATACTTAAAAGCATGCATTCCCGCACAACATACGCCGGATGGTGATACCACTTCAACCGGGTTTGTTTCCGGTAACCAGCCATGAACCATTACACCATGAGAAGGCATCAATTGATCAGGTGTAGAAGTACCGGTACTTAACAGTTCAATTGATTTAATGGCAGTAGGATCATCCTTAAACAGGGCATTTACTGCCAGCGCAGTCATCTCGGCATTGGTATGTGTTGAACCCCCGCCTTTTGTTAGCGCATAATACCGGCGTTTTATACCATTATTGCGCAACACAATGGCTTTTGACCTGGAAGGTGCGTCATTAATGTACCCCAGGTATTCTTCCATCTCATCGTTAGAAACAGGATCATTAGGAAAATAAGAAGATGTATTTGTTATGTAAACCTCGTTTAATGACATTTGTTGTATAGATTAAGTTACGCCTGAAAAAAGTTGTTTTTGTTTTTTAATACGTTCCGATAAAAATGGTTTGAAAAAAATAGCATCAACCGTTAATATGATTGGAGCCGCTATAAACAGTGCAATTAAAAGATAATATTTGAATGCAACAAGCCATGCCGTCTTTTTTTTCTTTTTTGCTATGATGTTGGCCCATATTGCAAATATCTTACTTGCTTTAGACTCTATGAACATTAAATTATATTTTACTTCAATTGCTTTTTGGGCTTTTAATTCATCCTGAAGCCCTTCCCAATTTTCAGCATTGAGGAATTTTTGGACCGTAGCTCCATAATGCTTTGTATGCTCAATATCCGCATCAGCTACACCGGGTTTTGGGAACATATTAAGTAACCGCTCTTTTTTACCTTTGAACATCCAGTAAAATATGGTGATAAAGCTGATAAGATTGTGGTGCTTATCAACCAGCGCAATACTCCCTACTAATTTTGCGCCAGAATTTTTCAGGATCTTTTTGATGCGTTCCATTGCTGTGATCCACATATTCCTGGCACCGGTTATAGTAATTACAGGTGTATTCTTCAGGACGGCCTGTACCGTCGGCGTATGTAAAATTGAATTGGCAGGTATAGATGGGGAAAGGAACCATGCCTGGTATCCCAGGATGACCAGGTCGTATTTATTTTCTTTAAGCTGAAAGGGCTTTAATTCGGTTGGTACACCTAACACACAATCAGGCATTACCGCAAAAAAACTTGTACCTGTCCAGGGAAATGCATAATCCTTTGCTACATGCACCCGTACTTTTTCAATCGTATTTCCATCTGCAGTAAGTGGTGCGGTAAAATTATCCAGGATGTCTGCCAATTGCCCGGATTGGGTATAATAAATAACAAGTATCTTTTTACTCATGAATTAAGGTTGGGGCAACTAAGTTAATTTTAACAGTTTTGATCTTTTACTGTAATCAATAATAGCCTGCTGAACTTCCGGGGGGAGCTTTTTATAATTAGAGCGAATAGTGGAAATATCAGTATCCAGGTTGCCGCGATACTCAACTATCTTAGGGGCATGTTCCTGAATAATTAACCGAAGGAAACTGAACTCCGCATTTTCTTTTTCTTTTTTAATGGAATTTTCCAGTTTTATACGGCCGGCTTTAAAAAGGCTCAGTTTCTCCTTTGCCTTGCTTACCAGCCCTGCTTTTTTCATCAATAAAGCGCCTTCATATGCCTCTTTCTCATCAATGGATGATGACTTAATGATGATCAACTGGCTGTTTATTGCCTGTATATCATTAGCGGACATGGCAGCATAGAATGCTGACCTGTTAAATCCGTTACTTTGTGTAGTACTCCCTTTAACTGTGATCACTGAAAACAGAACCAGCAGGTTCAAAAATATCTTAAAATGCTTCATGCTTCTTATTAATGGGCAAAGATAAAGGTTTATTAAACTGTTCGTCGATAGCCATATATCCTCAACCTCCTTTGCGTATAGGCAAATTTACTACAACGCATTCTAAAAAGAAAGGTAAAGTTGCTACGTGGTTTTACCAGATGTGAATGCAATTAAAATAAAATCTGTGCTATTTTGAACAATTGCACAATAAAACGTTCACACAAAACGATTTGTATAAAACAAAAGATTTCACAAAATGCAGATCTTTATTAAGATCTGATATATAATACTTGCATTGAAAACTATATTTCATCTACAGTTTTAAAGTTTTTATTGTTAGGCACACCAGGAAAAGGGCTCTGCTTTATTGCAGGGCCTTTTTTGTTTTTTTTAAGTCAAGCTTTCAAAGCTTGACTTACCTTTTATAATATAACAATAGCAGCGGCAAACTGGCAGATCAAGCCAACAACAAGCCCCATGTAAATCTCTTTTTGGTTGTGATCGCTTACAATCAGCCGGGAAGTGCAAACAATACCGGTTATTAATAAGGCAATGGATAAGGGCCATGTCATAAGCATGCTGTTGCTAAACATGATGATGATGAAGATGCCGATCATACCGCCGCAGCCAATAGCGTGCATACTTATTTTATAAAAGATATTAGCTATTAAGGCAAGAGCGGTAGTTAAAAAAACGCCGGTCATGAATGCTGCCAGCACCGGGCTCAATTCGGGCTCAAATTTAAAGAACACCCTTGCCGCCCAAAAATAAAAGATCATGCTGCTTAGGTATGGCCCGATGCGGTCCTGCTGGGTATGTAAAAAAACAGATTTTACAAAGTCAAGGCCTTTCATCACGACGATGGCAAATGCAGGAAAAAAAATAGTGTTGAGCGCTGTGGTTAGCAGAAGCTTTAACTTTACGTCATCATTAATACCGGAAAAATAAGAAGGATGCCAATACACTAAAAATGCAACTACATAGAAAGGGATGAAAAGCGGGTGAAAGATCACTGAAAAAAACTGCGCAAAAACAGAGACCATGGACCATGGACGATTGACAACAGAGCCATCATTTATAACGTTTTCACTGATGCCTGTTGTCTGTTGTCTGTGGTCGCTCATTATAGTTCTTTTCTTAACCTGGCCACTGATATATAAAGTTGTTCCCTGTATTTGGCCACAGTACGCCGTGCAATATTATAACCTTTTTCCTGGAGCATTTCCGTAAGTTTTTCATCGCTGTAAGGATGCTTCTTATCCTCAGCTTCAATGATATCGCTCAATATCTTTTTAACCTCCCTGGTACTTACTTCTTCGCCGCTGTCGGTTTGTAAGCTTTCGCTGAAGAAGAACTTAAGCCTATATGTTCCAAATTCTGTTTGTACAAATTTGCTGTTTGCCACCCGGCTTACTGTAGATATATCAAGGTTGGTTGCTTCGGCAATATATTTTAAGATCATTGGCCTCAGGTCGGTCTCATCGCCCGAGATAAAGAAGTCATGCTGGTAATTCATAATGGCCTCCATAGTATTAAGCAAGGTATTATGGCGCTGCTTAATGGCGTCAATAAACCATTTGGCCGCATCTATCTTCTGCTTGATAAAAATGACTGCTTCTTTTTGCCGTTTGTCTTTTTTGCTGCCCCGGTCATATTCCTTAAGCATATCCCGGTAACCTTCGCTTATTCTCAGGTCAGGCGCATTTTTATTATTGAGTGTAAGTTCAAGCTTGCCTGCATTGTTGTAAATAAAGAAATCAGGCACTACGTAGCTTTCTCCTTTATTGGTTTCGCCAACCGAACCTGCAGGCTTAGGATTAAGTTTCACGATCTGGTTGATCACTTCCCTTAGTTGCTCATCATTCAGATCAAGCCCGCGCTGAATTTTTTCGTAATGTTTCTTGGTGAATTCCTCAAAGTATTTTTCCAGAACCTTTATTGCTATTTCAACATGCTTTCCCTCATGTTGCTTTCTTTCAAGTTGCAGTAATAAGCATTCCTGCAGGTTGCGGGCAGCAATGCCTGGGGGATCAAATTGCTGGATCTGTAAGACCAGCTCTGCGATATCTTCTTCGGTGGTGGAGATATTCTGGCGGAATGCAAGGTCATCTACAATGGCAGAGAATTCTCTTCTTAAATATCCATCATCATCTAAGTTTCCTATTATCTGTAGCGCCACTTTTTTCTGGTGGTCATCAATGGTTAACATACCTAACTGCTCCAACATTAATTCATTAAAGCCACGCTCCACTTTTATAGGAATGACCCGGTTCTCGTCAATATCGGGGTAATTACTGTCTTTAAGCCTGTAATCACCTACTTCATCATCGCCATCTTTTACATATTCACTGATGTCAATATTATCATATTCATCTGCTCCGCCATCCATTTCATTATCCTCACCAGTAGCGTCAGCAAATTCTTCTTTCTCCTCAAATTCACTTTCATGGCCATCTTCTGCTTCTTCTAATGCGGGGTTCTCTTCTATCTCCTCTTTGATACGCTCTTCCAGCAAGGCAGTAGGAACCTGCAGCAACTTCATCAACTGAATCTGCTGAGGGGATAATTTTTGTAATTGTTTTTGATATAGTCCCTGACTTAAAGCCATTTAAATTTTGATAAGGGTAAAAACGCTGGTTAAAAGAATACATCCAATTCTGTAATAACGCCGTAAATTTACAGAGATAAGCTTACTAAAATGCATAAAATGGCTAAAATTTTATTTTTTTGCATGATTTTTGTAGCAAATAATATTAAAGGTCAAAAATCCCAAGCAAAATCCCAGCAAAAAACAACCGTTCATTGGCCTGATTCGATTTTCAAAAAACCGATTAAACACATTACCAATAATAGTTTCAAAGAATCATCACTTTCAGGTATCGCTCAATTACCCATTTTCCGGGCCACTAATAATTATATCAATTCCACCCCATTCCAGGTAATCAGCGCAGACTTTTATTCCCGCCATTTTGGATTTTTTTGTAAAAAAGAGTTAGAATTTGAACAAAAGACAAAAATTCCTTTAAGGTTCAGGCTGGGGTCGCTTCGGTATAATGATTACCTGGAGGGAAAACCTAATGCTATGAGTTCTTATTAAATTTGTGTTATGGGCTTATCAATACATTACTCCGGACAAATTAAAGCGTATCCACTTATTGAAAATTTAGTCAATGAAGCTACAGACATTTGTAAAAGCCTCAACTGGAAATATCATAAATGGCTTAAATCAGGTTACGCCAATGACGATGCTTATAAAAAGAATCCTGATTTTTTAAATTATAGTTTAGATGACCTTGCAGGTATAACCTTATTCCCCAATAAATGTGAACCAATTTCACTGGTCTTTTTCCCTTGTGGCAAACTTTGTTTCCCCGAAAAATTAATTTATAATGATCCTGTAAGTAATGACCTTATGGTGGAAATTGTGAGTGCCAAAACCCAATATGCAGGTATTGATATACACCTTTCGGTACTAAAACTCCTTCAATATTTTAAGGATAAGTATTTTATAGTTTTTGAATTGCAGGATGAGGGAATGTATTGGGAGACAAAGGATGAAGAGATCTTAAGATCGCAGTTCATTAAATATAATTTTATTGTGAATTCCGTCACTGATACATTAAGCGATTTTGAACAAGGCCCGGGGATACGCCTGAATCATTGGCAGACAGGCTGGAAGTATTCCTGAAAAATAATTTAGGAAAACAGGGATAAACAACTTCCACGCCTCTAAGTTACTTAAAGGTTTAAACCTCGGCTTTTTGCTCATTCAGCACTTTCTGAATAATAGCTGCCATCTGTTCTCCCTTTGTTTTGATCTGTTCATCATTCCACGTTAAACTGATTGCGGTAGATACACAGCGGCTCATGATCGCATCGCTTGCTGCAAAATCTTTGGTAGCATGATGTATCACTGCTGCTTTCATGTCGGGATGTAAATGAGATAAGGTTACTGCATTCTTTAAATGATCCCATTTGCTGATGTAATGCCAGTTGTTATCATACCAGTAAAAATTACCGGCTAATATATTTTGCGCTTTTAACCCGGCTACAACTGCACGGGTGGCTTCTTCTGTTGGTAAAAACCAGCTTAAAAAAGTACAGCTATCACCCGCTTCATCAGGGATCTTCCGGAAACTGATTCCTGGAATTGCAGCAAGTATATTCTTTAAGGCAGCGTGATTTTTTTTCTGGATGGCCAGGAAATTATCCAGTTTTTTTATCTGTGCCAATCCTACCGCAGCATGTAATTCACTTATCCTGAAATTGTAGCCGATAAAAGGATGCAGGTCGGCTCCGCGGTCAACTCCCTTGTGATCGTGCCCATGATCAGTATAACCGTCACTGCTGATATAAACATCTTCCCGGTTGGTCATTACTACACCGCCTTCTGCACAGGTAATGGTCTTTACAAAATCAAAGCTGAAAGTTCCGGCATCGCCGATAGTGCCTAATTTTTTTCCTTTATAAGTACCGCCAATGCTTTGGCAGGCATCTTCTAATAATATTAAACTGTGTTCTTTACAAATGGCCTGTAACGCCTCCATATCGGCCATGCTGCCGCACATATGTACGGGCATTACACATTTTGTTTTTGATGTGAGGGCATTACGAACAGCTTCCGGATCAAGGGTAAGGGTTTCGTCCACATCAACAAACACCGGGATGGCACCCACGCTCAACACTGCTTCAAAACTGGCAACAAAAGTGAAAGCGGGTATGATCACTTCATCGCCATAACCAATGCCGAGTGCCTGCATTGCTGTAGTTAAAGCAGCTGTGCCACTGCTCACCAATTGTGCATGTTTGCAGCCAAAGGTTTCGCAGATAGCTTCTTCCAGTTCTTTGGCCTTCCATATTCCTTTGCGTGGACCATCAAAACCGTAGCGCATTAAAATGCCTGTTTCCAGAACATCATTTACATGTTTGCGTTCTTCTGCATCAAAAAATTCAAAACCTGGCATAAAAAAATAATTAAAAATTAAAAATTAAGAATTGAAAACCCGCCTGCCGCAGGCAAGTTACAAAGGTATAGAAAAATGGTGGGTGAGTTAAAGACTCAGCACCAATACATCCCTGTCTGCCGACCTTGCTCCGAAGAAGCTTCGCGAAGGCGAGCAGGCAGGCTCGTCAGAAACGAGGACGAGAAACTATTTGAGCCAATCCATTTTGGGCATACCGGCAGGATCTTTAAAATAATTCAGGCGTAAACTATCTCCCCAGCCATTGGGGTTCCTGTCAAAGGTTTTACTACTGAAGAATACCATGCCGTGTATATTAGGGGTAGCACGTAGGGCTTCGATCATGCGGGGCAATTGGGTAAGGTCCTTCCAGGCGGCATTACTGTTAGCCCTGTAGATGCCCATACCAATATAGCAGTTTCTGCCATAGGTATTTTTGCTCCACCAATCCAGTAAGACCTCGTAAGGCGCTATTTTATGTCCAAACTCCCAATACAATTGCGGGGCTACATAATCGATCCACTCTTTTCTCAGCCACAATAAAATATCGGCGTACAGATCGTCATAATTTGTTTGTGCACCATTTGTTCTGCTGCCACCGGGATCTTTTTCAATATTCCTCCACACACCAAAGGGGCTGATCCCAAACTGGCATTTGGGATTTTCTTTTTTAATTACAGCGCTGAGTATGCTGATGATAGAATCTGTATTGCTTCTTCTCCAGTCATCTTTGCTCATGCCATTACCATATTGCCGGAAAGAGGCCTGGTCAGGAAATTCTTTACCAGCAATTTTATATGGATAAAAATAATCGTCAAAATGTATGGCATCAACCGCATAACGGCTAACCACATCCTTTACTACGTTTGTGAGGTATTGCTGCGCTTCTTTATTACCCGGGTCAAAATATCTCTTGTCTCCATAATTTAAAAACCATTCAGGATGGATTTTGGTGATATGCGTTGCTGCTATTGATGACCTGCCAATATTAAAAACAGCCCGGTAAGGATTCATCCAGGCATGAAACTCCATGCCTCTTTTGTGTGTTTCTGTTACCATGAATTCCAGCGGATCATAGTAAGGTGCAGGCGGCCTTCCCTGCATACCCGTAAGGAATTCACTCCAGGGCTCATACTGCGATGGATAAAAAGCATCAGTTACAGGCCGTACCTGTACTATAAGTGCATTGATGCCATTGCGCTGGTGCATGTTGAGCAGTTTAATGAATTCAACCTTTTGTGAATCGGCATTAAAATTCCCACGGGAGGGCCAGTCAATATTATCTACAGTTGCAACCCAAACGCCCCTGAACTCCCGTTTGGTTTGTGAAAAAGAGACAAGTGGTAAAATAAAAAAGCTGAAATAAAAAAGAAGGGAGAAAAATGATTTCATGAAAAATATTTAGCCAGGAACTTCCCGGATCTTATCTAATAATTTATTTAGGGCCTTTGCTTCTGCCAGAGAAAGATTACCGAGGATTGCATCCATATCATTTTCAAACTGGTCAATTTTTTCCAGTAATTTTTTTCCTTTTATACTGATGCTTACATCCACGAGGCGCTTATCATTTTTACAAATGGACTTTTGTGCCAGGCCTTTTAAAACAAGCCGGTCAACAATGCGACTGGTATCGCTCATTTTATCCAGCATACGTTCACGTATCTGCAAGGTGGAAATGGGTTTGCCTGCACCTCTTAATATGCGAAGGATATTATATTGCTGACCAGTAATTCCTTCCTTGTCAAAAACCTTTTTCATCTTTTCATTCATCCAATTGTAAGTATAAATGATATTGATGATGCCTTTTTGAAAATCGTTCCTGAATAATGCCTGACTAATATCTTTCTCTAAACTCAAATTAGAATTTTTAATGTAAATGAAATGTTATACCTCCTGGTCCATTGGTGTAAATTCATTCATATATATCTTAACCAGGATAATAAAATAACTTACAAGTAGAGGCCCGAATATGAGTCCTATAAAACCAAAAAGATTTAAACCGACAATTACACCGATCACCGTTAACACAGGATGAACATTACCCATTCGCTTTAACAGCCCCAGCCTGGTTATATAATCTACATTACCTGTTACTACAAAGCTATATAATGTTAGCCCCCATCCCATCAGGGAATCGCCGGTGGCAAAAAGGTACATTACCAATGGTACCCATACGATCATTGTACCTACAATGGGAAAAAAAGCAAACACACCGGTTACAAAGCCCCACATGCCCCAATCGTCTATGCCAAAGATCCAATAACCGAGTGCAGCTGTTGCACCTTGAACTATACAGATAACAGGGATACCCAGGGCATTGGCTTTTACCATTATCTTTGTTTCCTTTGCCAGTTTATCTACGCTCTTTTGCTCAAATGGAATAATATGGTTCAGGTATTTTTCTACATCTCTACCGTTATATAATAAATAATACAGGAGGAAGAACATGATAATAAGATTGGTTACAACATTTAGCGTACTGTTCAAAAACGTAGGTATCAGGGCCGTTATTTTTTGCGTAATAGTAGTAGAGCTTTGCACGGTAAATATTTGCATGCCTGTAGCTTCTTTGATCTTTTCCGAAACAACCTTTATACTCTTCATGATGTCATCCGGATTTTCCATAATAGACGTGATCTTGGGAGATATCAACGTGACCGAAAAATAAACAGGTAAAGCAATGATCACCATATAACATAACATCAATAACAAAGCTGTCCAGCCCTTCTTCCATTTTCTTTTATAGATGAGCCGGAAATATAAATTGCGGCTGAGAATGTATAAAGTAACACCACCAAGCAAACCAGGTAAAAAATTGGAAAGTTGTACTATAAAGATGATTATCAAAAAAATGATAAGCAATAGTAGAATAAGTTGCCTGAGGCGGTTGTTAAATGTTATATTCATAAAGTAAATATAGCTGATTAAAAAAAGTTAATCTTTCCAAACTGAAACGCCCTCACTGCAGTTAGCACAAATATCAATATTTTTTCTGCTTTTAAAAAGATCATTCCTAAACTGTTTGTAATTATCATTGTTCCAGACCTCTTTAAAAGACTGGGTCTTTAAATTGCCTAACTGGTGCGTTGCATCCTTATCAAAGCAACAAGGCACAACCAGTCCATCCCAGGTAATTACATTGCCCTGCTGCAATTTCCAGCATCGGTTGGCTAATTTATTTTTTGCACTGTAAGATCCATCCGCATTCTTTTTATAGCGGCTGTATTTATCTATGCTTGGGATGAGGTTGTTTGGGTCAGTTTCATAATTGTAAACCTGTGCGGTTTTAAAGCGCACCTCATCAACTCCTACTTCTTTTGCAAGCCGCTTAATATCTTCCACCTGGTGCTCATTGGGTTTAACCACCAAAAACTGGAAGAACACAAACGGTGTTTTGCTTTTTAATGTTTTTTTCCACTTCATGATATTTTTAGCCCCTTCCAGCACCTTGTCCAGGTTGCCACCAACCCGGTATTGTTTGTAAACATCCTGCGTGGTGCCATCAATGGAAATGATGAGGCGGTCAAGCCCGCTCTCTACCGTTCTTTTTGCAACTTCATCTGTTAAATAATGTGCATTTGTGGAAGTAGCAGTATATATTTTTTTATCGCTGGCATATTTTACCATCTCCAAAAAATCCGGATTCAGGTATGGCTCACCCTGGAAATAAAAGATGAGGTATAATAATTCTTTGTGAATATCGTCAATAGTTTTCCTGAAAAGATCATTTTGTAACATGCCGGTAGGTCGGGAGAACTGTCTAAGGCCGCTGGGGCATTCGGGGCAGCGCAGGTTGCAACTGGTGGTTGGTTCAAAGGAAACAGAAACCGGGTAGCCCCATTGTATGGGTTTATTGAGTAAGCGGCTGATGTAAAAACTTGAAAGTACTTTGGAGCCGTTTATAAAACGCCTTAGGGTAAGTTTACTTAATAAGTTCGTGGTATCGTTCCAATTGAATTGGGGCATACGCAAAGGTAAGCCGATTGGGTTTATTTGTTGAGAACAACCCCTTTTTTATCTTCCTGATTAACATAGCCAAAATACCTGGAGTCAAGGGCATTGTGCCTGTTGTAAGCAACCCTTCTGCAATTTATACAACGGCTCAAAATTCAATGTAGCTTAAATATAATTGCAAAACAAAAAAACTAGTAGGCAATACCTAATATCTATTTGTGGTATTGTTTGGATTGAAATAACACTTTACTTTTATGATATTAATAAAGCTGCTCATGTAATTTTGAAAATTAAAAATTCTAATTTTGAAAATCTCAACCCTTTTTTGTTTCTCTTTATTTTATTTATTAACTGTTTCATTATCGTGCAAAAAGGACCCCTACGTACCTGATTATGACCATGCAGGTGGATTTGTTATTGCAAAAGAAACTTGCAGTGCTACAGACCCTGATAATGATTATTGGCTGGTTGACTTAAGCGTAAATTATACCGCCACAAATACATTTGGCGATACCCTCACCTACAACGGAATATTTTATGAGCATGTAGTTAAAACAAAAGGCCTTTTGACACAATTTAAAATTATAAGAAAAAAACTTGCTTTCGATTGCCGTTTTACCGCTACTAAAGTTGTAACAACAGGCTGTACGGTTAGTACCCGTATAACTTATGGATTAAAAGTAATGCAAGTAATTAATTCTGGAGAAATTAGATAATAGCATGCCGGTAATCCGGGCAATTATTAACAGTACAACAATCCACGTACATGATACTGAAGCAGCAACTATTAATTTTTTCTTCATTTTTCAGACATTAAAAAAACCAGTACAGATGTACTGGTTGGAGGTAAGTTTATTTTTAAATGATTAATTAATAGATGATGTCTTTTCCTCGCTCATACCGCCCTCAAGCTCCTGCAGTTTTACTTTAGCTGGACTAAACAACAATGTGTTCTTTGTGAACTTATCATAATTATGAAAAACCACGTTAAGCGCAATAAAGTTCATTACATAAGACCTTGTTTCGGCTGGCAGGTATTTTTTTATATCCCAAAAATCAGGATTTGATTTTCCTGTCTTCTTCATCGCTTCCCACACATTGCCAACGCCACAATTGTAGCTTGCCACCATCAGCAGCAGGTCATTATCTAAATTGCGGCTGCGATCCTTTAAATAGCGGGCAGCAGCATAGGTTGATTTATTGAAATTCTTCCTGTCATCTCTTGTAGGGGCAGCTTTTTTGGCGGTGTTAGCCTCTTTTTTTGCAGGAACTTTCTTTTTAGCTACGTTTTGATTAGCTACATACTTTAAACCATATTCCCTGGCCACTTCATCCATGATCTGCCAATATCCCACGGCACCTGCCCTTGATACGGCATTGCCATTAAAGGCACTTTCCAATGCAAGCAGCACCCTTAATTCATGGGGTAAGTCATATTTCTTTAATACCGTGGTTACTTTAGGAAAATATTTTTTACTACGGTTATAAGTGCGGATGAGGTATGCTCTCCTGTTAACCGAAAATTTTTCTACATAATCCATTGCTTCTTCTTCAATTCCTGTAAACACTTCGGGAAAAATCACGTTGGGTTGTAATGTAACATAAGCCCTGTCTTTTTTAGCAGCAGCTGCTAAAAGCCTTTTTTTTGCTGTATCTGAGGAGGAATTTGCGAGGATAATATTGCTAAGCAATAAAGAAAAAAAAAGTATCCAAACTGATCTGGATACCTTAAAATGCCAATAATTTTGTTTGATCATACTTATTTACATTTTCATTGGGGGGTACAGAATAAATACGGGCTCAGTTATAACGGCATCCTAAATCCATTATTGCCCTTTCACAAAACTTTAGGAACTTTAAACAATAATATCATATACCATATCAATTAAATAAACATATATGCGCATCTTATTTATTTTTATAATATTTAGCAGTTTAACAACCAAGGCACAGCTAGCCGATCAGGGGAGCAATATTGCTTTGCAGGAACAAAAGGCCCAGGAGCGAATCAACGGGATAAATAGCACGATCGGTTCCATTACATCGGCAAGCAACAATTATGATGTTAAGTATTATCGTTGCGAATGGGAGGTAAACCCGGCCGTTCGTTTTATTACCGGGAAAGTGACAGTTTATTTTATTGTAACTGCCGCCACTAATAATATCCAGATTGATCTTATGAATGCACTTGCTGTAGATAGCGTTAAACAAAGAAATACAACACTTGTAAAACAGCATAGCAATAATACTTTGTCCTTCGATTTCCCTGCAACAATTAATACAGGCGTGCTTGATTCTGTTTCTATTTTTTATAGAGGAATTCCGGCCAATAATGGTTTTGGTTCTTTTGTAACTACCACACATGCCAGTGTACCGGTAATGTGGAGCCTGAGCGAGCCTTATGGGAGCCGTGACTGGTGGCCCTGTAAGAATGGCCTTGATGATAAAGCAGATTCGATAGATGTATTGATAACAGCGCCTGCCCAATACAGGGCAGCATCAAATGGTTTATTACAAAGTGAAATACTGTTAGCAGGCGGAACATCAAAACTCACTTACTGGAAGCATCGCTATCCTATTGCTACATATCTTGTTTGCTTTGCGGTTACCAATTATTCGGTTTTCAATAACAGTGTAATGCTGGGTTCAACCAACCTGCCCATGCAAACTTATTGTTATCCCGAGAGCCTGGCATCTTTTCAAAACGGTACACAAAATACCCTGGATGCCCTGAAACTCTTTCATAATAATTTTGGGGATTATCCATTTATTAAAGAGAAGTATGGACATGTACAATTTAGCTGGGGCGGGGGAATGGAACACCAGACAGCTTCTTTTATGGTTAATCTTAACGAAGGCCTGGTGGCACATGAACTTGGCCACCAGTGGTTTGGTGATAAGATCACCTGCGGCAGTTGGGAAGACATCTGGCTTAATGAAGGTTTTGCAACGCATCTTGCTGCTTTTTATATGGAAAATAAATATCCTGCCAACACACTCAACTCCAGGAGGAATGTGATCAATAATATTACTTCCTTACCTGGTGGTTCCGTATGGGTAGATGATACGTCCAATGTAGGCAGAATTTTTTCTGGCAGGCTTAGTTATAACAAAGGCTCTTACCTGTTGTATATGCTGAGATGGAAACTTGGCGACCCTGTTTTTTTTAATGCAATAAAACAATACCTGCAAGATCCTAAACTTGCATATGGTTTTGCAAAAACAAATGATCTTAAAAGAAACCTGGAGCAGGTTAGCGGACAAAATCTTACCGAATTTTTTAAAGACTGGTTCAAGGGCCAGGGCTACCCTAGTTATAATGTGCAATGGACCCAGATAGGCAATGACCATGTAAACATAAAAATGAACCAGACCACTTCACATAGCTCCGTTGATTTTTTTGAATTGCCGGTAGCTCTTAAATTCAAAAATGCCACGCAGGAAAAAACCATTGTAGTGGATAATAAGACAAATGGGGAGATCTTTTTCCGCAACCTCGGGTTCATTGCCGACACAGTATTGATAGATCCGGAGTATTGGCTTGTAACCCGAAATAATGTTTCGGCAAAAGTGCCTGATGCCACAGTGGGCCAAAATATCATACAGGTATTTCCTAACCCGGTACAAGATCATTTTTATATCTATTTCCGTAAAATGGTTTCGCCAACAGCTCATATTAATTTATACAATGCAGCAGGGCAGTTGCTTTATACAAAGGTTGTTAATATGGTGAACGGATCAGAATATATCCAGGTGCCTTCACAGAACCTGCCGGCGGGAACTTATTTTTTACGCATTAATGCAGGTGACTTTAAGTTTGTAAAAAAACTAATCCGGTAATAATAGATTAGTTAGAGGTCATCATAAATAATTTTGATGTCAGTCTGAGGTACTCCTAAAAAACTATTTTATGCTTTTTAAAATGACAACGGACTGAGTTTAATAAAAATGTCAGGGTGAGCCTGTCGAACCCGGGTTACTCTAAAAAATCCGCCTTCGACAGGCTCAGGTTGACACTCTAATAGTTTAAAAGTCAGAGCTTTAAAATACTTATCATTAGCAGCTTGTCGAAGACGGGTTAGCTTAATATAGACCGGGTTTCAACTCGCCTTTGCGTAGCCGCTAGGGCTGAGCAAAGCAAGCTCAACCTTGCAACTTTTACAAGTAATGGATTATTAACTACGGAATTCATTTATCAAAACTTTGGCAAATCTGTATAAACATTTATAGGTAATTTGTAACTCAACAGCTCTCTAATAAAACTGCGCCCATCCCTTGGCAAAAAGAAAAAAATTCATTTTCAGATCGGTCTTTATTCCGCTGGTATTGCTTGCCGTAATTGCTACAGCAGTTTATTATATCAACGAATATATTAACCGCCCCAAATTTATCAGGTATGCCGCTTTTGGCATCCATCTGCCAATCAATTACCAGATACATGGTATTGATGTAAGCCGCTACCAGCATAATATTGACTGGAATGCAGTAAGCACCATGCAGGACCAGGAGGTTAAGATCGGCTTTGCTTTTATAAAAGCAACAGAAGGGCTGGGCAGGGTTGATATGGGATTTCGGAAGAACTGGTTCAATGCAAAAAAAGCAAAGGTTACCCGGGGAGCATACCATTTTTTTATCAGCAGCAAAAGCGGCAAGGCACAGGCAGAGAATTTTATTGAAACCGTTAAGCTTGAAAAGGGCGACCTGCCACCGGTATTGGATATTGAATCTACTAATGGTGCATCTGTTGCAGATATTCAGCAAAGGGCACAGGACTGGTTGCTGATGATCGAAAAACATTATAAAGTAAGGCCGATCATTTATACCAACATCAATTTTTATAGTAATTTCCTAAATGGAAAATTTGATGACTATCCTTTGTGGGTGGCCCACTATTTTGTAAAAGACAAGCCCCGGATTGAAAGAAACTGGATCATGTGGCAACACAATGAACGGGGGCGGGTAAATGGAATTGATGCATATGTAGATTTCAATGTATTTAATGGCGATAGTACGGCTTTTAAAAAGCTTCTTACAAAATAAAAATGCAAGCCCCAATTTAAGTAATTTTATAAAACATCATAATCCCCTTTTCCGCCATCAAGGCCCTGGGGGCTGGATGTCGGGAAAGGGGATGAAAACAAATTTACATGAGCATGGAAGATGAAACAAGGTTGTTTTTGATAAGGATCTTGCAAACCGTTTCCATTGTGATGTTATGGATGATGGTAAACGTATTCATTGGTATTTATAAAGGTTATGCATTTTATGCAAAAAGTCCAGGCTGGGTAAATTATTTGTACTATGCTTTCCTCCTTACCAGTTTAATATTCCTTATCATACACCTGAAACGTAAATGGAAATTATGATCAACTACTATGGTCGGCAACGATCACCCATTTGTTTTTTACTTTCTTAAAAAGCAAAGTAAAATGTCCTTCCATATTACCAATGCTGCGGGTTAAATGCCATTTACCTATCACAAAAAAATACATTACCGATAATCGTTTTACTTCCAGGATATCAAATTTTAATTTCCCCATTCCAGCAGTATCCGGGTATCCTTTTTTATAATTATTCAACGTGTTTTGCCAGCCATAGGTAATGCCGCCTTTGCCAATGAACATTAGTGAATCGCTTTGCCAGTAAGTATCCATAAATCTTTCAATGTTGCCTGCATTCCAATATTGACGCTGTTGTTCAAGAAGAGAGCGGATCGTCAACTCATCCTTGCTTTGGGCAGACGTAGCAGAAATAAACAAGAATGTGAAAAGCAGAGAAGCTAGAATTTTTCTCATAAAATTTTAGGTTTAACTATAAATAAAAAGATCGCTTACCAATTAACTAATTAACAAATTAACGAATTAACCTTTAGTGCTTATGATGGGGGGAAGAGCATTTGCTGCGATGGCATAGCCTGTAATTGTAAAAATGTGCTGAAATGATAAAAGACACTGCAATCATCAAGAGCATGATATCATGCTGCACAATGAATTGTTTTAATACCAGGAATACAAAACCAAAACTGAAGATCAATGCCGGAGCAAGAGAGCGGTGATGTTTTATATAACCATGATAAAGTGAATAGGAGCCCACTACAAATGCCAAACCGATCATACCCCATTCAAAAGACAGGTTGTGAACTATATTAATACCAAATACCGGTAGACTGGAAATAATGACGGGTAACAATGCACAATGTATTGCACAGGCTATTGATGTTACAATTCCAAAGGCATCCCAGTTTAGTTTAATATTCATTATCCACGAAGGTAAGATATTTGCACCAGCGTTGCAAATATTACCCGCAGATTAAATCTAAAATCGGCAATCGTAAATCTAAAACCGCAAAGGGTTGTAAATTGCAGAAAATAAATCGATCATGAGTAAGCGGATCTGGATCTATGTAGGATTTTTCATTGTGTTACTGGGTGCTTTTTACCTGATGTTGTTTAAGGATTATGATTTTTCAAAGTCGAACCTGCAGGTAAGAATTGATAACGTGGAGGATTTTGCATTTATAAACCAGGATGGTAAAAGAATAACAGACAGGGAAGTGGAGGGGAAAGTATATGTGGCTGAATATTTTTTTACTACCTGTAAAGGCATCTGTCCTATAATGAATGCCAATATGCGAAGGGTTTTTGATGCCTTTAAAGATGAACCTGATTTTATGATCCTGTCTCATACCTGTATGCCGGAAACAGATTCCATTCCTTTGTTAAAAGCTTACGAGGCGAGGATGATCAATGGTAAACTGCAGAGAAATAAAGATGGGTCTTATAAAATTGAATCCGATTCAACCACCCACTATAAACCGCAAACCACAAACCTGAATTGGAATTTTGTTACCGGCGATAAAGCCGCATTATACAGGATGGCAAGACAGAGTTATGGCATTGACAATGGTAAACCAGATACAAACCAGTTAATGAAAGACCAGTTCATTCATACGCAGTTCTTCGCTTTAGTTGATAAACAACGCAGGGTAAGAGGTATGGTGTACGATGGGTTAAGCAATGAAGAAGTTGATAAAATGATAAAAGATATAAAAGGATTGCTGAAAGAAAAGATAACGACCAAGCGTTTTATGAATGGTTTTAGCAGTGACCCGAATTAACGGAGTCGGGAGTCTTGAGTCGGGAGTCTGGAGGAAATACAGGGAGCCTCCTTTATATACTCTATTCCTGACTCCCGACTCATATCTCCCGACTATAATTTAATACCATGGAATCATTATTAGACATACTAAAGAGAAACCAACTCAGTATAACAGAGGGTCGTAAAAAGATACTTGAATTATTTTTAAGCAGCCCGGGTGCATTGGCACATGCTGATATTGAAAAAAGTACAGATGCCAGTTTTGACCGGGTAACTGTTTACAGAACCCTGCAAACCTTTGTGGAGAAAGGGATCATTCACAATATCCCTACTACCGACAATTCTATTTTATATGCTTTGTGTAAGGACAATTGCGAAGCAGGCCATCACCACGATAACCATGTTCATTTTATCTGCGATGTTTGTGATAAGACCATCTGCATGGATCATGTTTCCATACCCGAAGTAAAGCTACCCAAAGGATTTAACCAACGACAAACAGATCTGGTGATCAGCGGTACCTGTGATAACTGTAAATAATCGCAGATTAGAAGATTATTTTGATTTCGCTGATAGAGAGGTCAATCAAAATCTTCTATACGGCTTGTGAGATATGCCCTGTATAACAAATCTGTGAAATCCAATAAATCAAAACAATCAGTGAGCCATTTCTTTTTGCACAAACTCCATCAATACTTTAATCTTCTCCGGGCTAAAATCAAATTTTAATCCTGCAGTTTCAAATAACTGCGGTAGGGTTTTAGTACCGCCCAATGCAAGGGCATTGCAATAATTGTCCATTGCCTGCTCCTTATTTTCTTTATACTGCATCCACATGCCAATGGCGCCGAGTTGTGCAATACCATATTCAATATAATAGAAAGGCACTTCAAATAAATGTAATTGCCGCTGCCATGCATTGCTGCGGTATGCTTCCAGGCCGCTGTAATCAATTACATCATCCTGGAACTCTTTTAATATTTCGTTCCATGTTGCAGTACGCTCTTCATGTGTATGTACAGAATGTTCATATAGCCAATGCTGGAATTTATCAATAACAGCGATCCATGGAAATATGGTGATCACTCTTTCCAGTTGATGTTCTTTTGCTCTTTGTAAATCTTTTTTGTCTGTAAAGAATGTCTCCCATTCATCCATGCTCATCAGTTCCATCGCCATGCTGGCCACTTCAGCAATTTCCATGGGGTATTCTTTAAAGCCACTAAGTTCCAGGGGATGTGCAAGAAATGAATGTACTGCATGTCCACCCTCATGCAACATGGTGGTAACATCATGCATCTGTCCGGCCGCATTCATAAAAATGAAAGGTGCACCACTTTCTGCAAGCGGACAATTATATCCACCCGGCGCTTTCCCTTTTCGGCTATCGAGGTCAAGATGATTAAGCTCCTGCATTCTTTTAAGGCAATCGCCAAAGAAGGGACGCAGCTTATTAAAACAGGCAATCGATTTTTCAATTAATTCTTCACTGGTTTTAAAAGGCTGCAACGGTTTTATACCTTCGGGTTCTGCATCGATATCCCATGGCCGTAATGTAGCCAGTCCGAGTTTTACCTTTTTCTTTTGGTAGATGATGTTTACCAGCGGCAACACATGTTGCTTTACCGCTTCATGAAATTTATAACAATCTTCCCTGGTATAATCGAAACGACCCAGTTCTTTAAAACGATAATCCCGGTAATTGCTAAAACCTGCATTAATAGATTCCTGGTTTCTTTTTTCAACGAGTGTGTCGAATAAAGTATTTAAAGTCTCTTTATCAACTATTCTCCGGTCATTTATTTTCCTGTACACTTCTTCCCGTAATTTCCTGTCAGGGTTTTCCAGGAATTTAGTTGCCTGCTGTAAAGTATATTCTTTGTCATTTACAGTAACAGTCATCTTACCTGATATAACACCATATTGTTGCTGCATTACCGATAACTCTGCCTGTAAAGGAATATTTTCTTCCCGGAACAGCTCAATACTTTTACGCATGCTGCGGAGGAAGGTGAAATATTTTTCTTCCTCCAGTTCTTTTACAAGCGGGTGGTTCACCATTTTTTTATTCAGTGCGTCTGCATAGGGTTGTATCTTAGGCTGTATTTCCATGCAGAAAAAAGTGAAAGCTTCTTCCAGGGTTTTGTTCTCTGTATCGCAGGTCATTTTGATCTGTCTCCAGCAGGCGTCTTCACTTATCAATGCTTCCAGTTCACTCTGGTCTTTCAGCCATTGCTCCAGGTCTTCTTTTTTATCAATATTCCTTTCCAGGAGATCTTTAAAAAAAGGTTCCAGGCTTTCCCAATTGGTAACCGTAAAATCTTCGGGAACAAATTGGCGGGGGAGTTTTTTTATATCTGCAGTGTACATAGTCGTGAGTAGTGACTCTCCTGTCATTTCCACGGAGGAGAAATCTGTTATCGAATCCCTTGTTTTAGATGTCTCATTCTTCGACATGACAGAAAAAAAGTGTCTGTCATTTCGACGGCAGAAGAAATCTGGTTGTTATTTTTTCTAATTATTTTTTCTGTGGTAGATTTCTTTTGGAGGCCATTCTCTGAGTAATTCTTTATTTAAAAAATCTCTTTTAGGATTCATCGTATCAATAAGTTTATCTTTTTTCTCTCTTCGCCATTTTTTAATTTCTTTCTCCCTGGTAATAGCGTCATTCACATAATCAAAGTCTTCATAATAAACCAGGTAGATAACATTATAGGCTGAAGTAAATGCATTTGACAGCGGATTATCTTTTTCTGAATAATGTTCAATAAGGCGTTGCTCTAAATCATTGGTTACACCGATATATAATACCGTTTTTGTAAAATTGGTTAAAATATAAACCGTGTAAAAAGTTTTCGAAACTTTCATGTCACAACAATTTATAAGTGAATTAGATTTCTCCTTCGTCGAAATGACAAGAATCCTATGCCATCTTCCTCGGCGTATTTATTTTCCTTGCAGGAGCATTGTTTACTGCATTTGTTTTTGCAGAAGACGGTTTTGCTTTTACGGGCTCATGCGTATCAGCTTCCGGTAATTCAGATAATTTGATCTCAACATCATTGGCCTGCAAAACACTAAACCACTTTACCATCTTTTTCATGTCGCTGGCATATACCCTGCTGAAATCCATATCGGGATAAACTTTTTCAAAATATTTTTTTACTTCAGCCGCATCGCTGTCAGCGGGCATTTTTTCTTTACTTGCTGCCATAGCAGTAAACACATCGACCAGGTTTACATTTTCCTTAGTAGTAAATACTTCAATACTCTCCAGGTGCGAAAAATTATGCACCCTGGTACTTACAAATTTTGTGCTTTTATCTTCTAGTGATTTTACAACACCGCCATCGGCTTTTGAAGATAATAATTCAAATAATCCAGGTAAGCCCGTTACTGATACCAATTTGCTATATTCCATATGAGTTGTTTAAATTTTAGGGGTGCAAGTTAATTCTAAAAAGGGAATTTATCTATTTAGAGAACTTTCGTGACATATAACCTGGTGATTGCCGCTTATACGCGATATATACCATACTTACTTAGTATGACTGATTTTGATCAAAAAAGCTGCTTTAGGTAACTGTTTTTTCCTGGCACGTCGTCTAACTAGCATACAAAAGAAAAATTTATGACATTTAGAAAGGTATTGGCAGTAGTGATCTTTAGCTTGGTTTGTTTAGCAGCTAAAAGCCAGGATATAAGACTTAAAGGAAAATTGGAAGATAATGCAGATAAAACACCTATTGCAGGCGCTACTGTTAAATTGACCTCTTTGCGGGATTCTTCAAGGATCAGGCAGGTAGTTACCGGTAACATGGGTGAATTTGAGATAGGTTCTCTCACTGCAGGGGCTTATAGATTACGCATAAGTAACACGGGGTATGAGATCATAGAACAACGAATTAATATACAGGCCAGTAATACTTCGCCTATTCCTTTTGCCATTGCAAAGAAATCCACTCAACTGGAAGAAGTTACTGTAGTATCAAAAGCACCGCCAGCCAGGCAGAAGAGCGATACGACAGAATTCAGCGCAAGCCAGTTCAAAGTGAACCCGGATGCTACCGCGGAAGACCTGATCAAAAAATTACCAGGTATTGTAATTGATAAAGCCGGCAATGTAAGTACCATGGGGGAGCAGGTAAGAAAAGTGACCGTAGATGGTAAAGACTTTTTTGGCGATGATGCAACTGCGGCATTAAAAAATTTACCGGCTGATGTAATTGATAAGATACAGGTATTTGACAGGCTGAGCGATGAGGCCCAGCTAACAGGATTTGATGACGGCAACTCTGTAAAAACAGTGAACATCGTAACCAAATCGGGGATCAGGAATGGCCAGTTTGGGAGGATATATGCAGGTGCAGGTACTCAGGGTAGGTATACGGCAGGCGGAAATGTGAGCTTCTTTAAAAATAACAGGCGCCTTTCATTGGTAAGTAATTTTAATAATATTAACCAGCAGAATTTTGCTTCGCAGGATCTGTTGGGTGTCACCAGCAGTGCTGGTGGCGGCGGTAATCGTGGTTGGGGAAGAGGCGGTCCGGGCGGTGGTAACTTTGGTGGCGGTGGCGGAGATTTTAACGTTGGCCAGTCAAGCGGTATAAGTAGTACCAATGCCTTTGGTCTTAATTATAGTAATGTATATGGTAAAAAACTAACCCTGAGCGGGAGCTATTTTTTTAATAACAGTACCAATAATAATGAGAGTGTGGTTAATATTGAAACCATTGGGGTTACCGCTAATCAATTCAGTATTGAAAAAAATAATTCGGTTACAAAGAATACTAACCATCGTATTAACATGAGACTGGAATATAAATTTGATTCGGCTAATTCGCTTTTCATCATACCGAGTGTAAGTTTCCAGCGTAACAACGCTTCTTCCTTTTCTAACTTTCAATCTTATGAAGGAATTGCAGATTCGATCAGTAACTCACACAACAATGGTTCATCAGATCGTAATGGATATAATATCAGGAATAATATCATGTTCCGACATTCATTTCCAAAAAGGGGGCGGTCACTTTCCTTAGGTTTTAATACTACCTGGAATAAAAATGATGGAGAGTCCATTACAGATTCAAGGTATAGATTTTATAAAAATGGGGTTATAACAGATTCATTGCAAAACAGGCTAAGCGATAACATTACAAACGGCTTTACTATTGGCGGTAACATCTCTTATACCGAGCCTATAGGTAAAAAAGGACAGATACAAATTGAGTACAGGCCATCGGTACAAAAGAACAAGGCTGATCAGCAGACCTTTTCTTACGACGGGCAGAAATATACCATGTTTGACACTGTACTTTCAAACCGTTTTGATAATACCATTACAACCAACAATGCAGGAATAAGCTATAGGCTGAATCAAAACAAGGATCAGCAGTTGTCTTTTGGCATCAACTTCCAGCATGCAAAATTGGAGAGTGAGCGGATCTTCCCAACCACTTCTTCGGTTGACCAATCATTCACTACTTTATTACCTAATGCCATGTGGCGGAAAAAAATAACTCCCAATGCCAATATCCGGGTGTTCTACCGCGCATCAACCAACTTCCCTTCAGTTAACCAATTGCAGGATGTAGTTAACCTCAACAACCCTTTAAGGGTAAGTAGTGGTAACCCCGAACTTGACCAATCATATATTCATTTCATATCGGGCCGTTATGCTTATACAAATTCTAAAACCAGCAGGAGCTTTTTTGCCAACCTGATGCTGCAGACCGCCAGCGACTATATAACCAACGCAATTTATATACCTGAACAGGATTCTGTTATACAGCAAAAAATAGTTTTAAAAAGAAAATCACAATTGACCAAGCCGGCAAACCTGGATGGCTATAAGTCCTTGCGTACATTTTTTACCTACAGTATGCCTTTAACTTTCATTAAGACCACATTGAATTTAAGTACGGGTTTCAACTATTCAAAATTACCAGGTCTTGTAAATTACCAGGAGACTATGACAGACAATTATGTTTATAACGGGGGAGTTTCACTTGCCAGTAATATAAGCAAGTATGTAGATTTTAATTTATCGTACAATGTTAATCTCAATAATTCAAAAACCAATACTACCAATGCAACAAACACAAAGTTTGTAAATCAAAGTATCGGTTTACAGGCTAACCTCCTGAACAAGAAGGGCTGGTTCGTACAAAATGATATTTCGGGAAATACGTATAGCGGGTTATCGGGCGGACTTAACCAAAGCTTCTGGTTATGGAATGCTGCTATCGGTAAAAAATTCTTAAAGAACAATGCAGGGGAATTAAAATTATCAGTATTTGACCTGTTAAAGCAAAACCAAAGTATCACAAGAACTGTAAATAATTTTTATATAGAAGATGTACAAACTCAAGTGTTGCAACAATACTTTATGCTGACATTTACTTACAGTCTTAAAAATTTTGGTACGCCGGCAACAAGGCAAGGGAATAATGGATGGGGCGGTGGTGGCAACCGTGGCGGTATGGGTGGTGGAGGAGACCGGCAGTTTTAGTTAATTGATTATATTTAGACCGGACAAAAAAGTACGTTTTGAACAACCCGGAATTGGTTTTATTACTGCAGCAGGGAGACGAATCAGCTTTTAAAAGGTTGGTTGATGAATACCAGGATATGGTTTATAATACAGCGCTGAGTATTGTGCAGCACCAAGATGATGCAGATGATATAACACAGGAGGTTTTTATACAGGTGTTCAGGTCGGTAAGCTCTTTTAAAGGCGATTCAAAATTCTCTACATGGTTGTACCGCATTACATTGAGTAAAGCACTTGACCATGAAAAAAGGAAGAAGCGAAAAAAGCGTTTTGGTTTTGTGCAGGATCTATTTGGCACTGATACCGGGCCGAAACCAGGGCATACAGAATTTGATCACCCCGGAGTGAAGTTAGAGAACAAGGAAAAAGCCCGGCAATTGTTTGAGGCATTGAAGGTATTGCCGGAAAAACAACGGATAGCTTTTACCCTGCATAAACTGGAGGGACAGCGTAACGACGAGGTTGCCGAGATCATGAATACAACGGTATATGCGGTGGAAGCATTGATGAGCAGGGCGAAAATGAATTTGAAAAAAGAGTTGCAAAAAATATATGGATCCCGATAGCCCCGCCGGCCGGCAGGCTGGTAACGGGACTATAAAATAATAATGATTATGAATAACACAGACCATATTAATAAACTGATCGAAGACACATTGAACAGCGTTGATGATATTCATCGGGCTGAACCAAAGCCGTTCCTGCTTACCCGTATCAATGCCAGGATGAACAACGGAACTGCATCCGTATGGGAAAAGGCAGGATGGTTAATAACCAGGCCCGCAGTGGCTTTTACTGGCCTCTGTTTAATCGTATTGATCAATGTACTGGTGATGATGAAAACGGATTTCCTGGATACTGGTAATACTGCTGACCAGGTAGCTGTGAATTCAGTAGATGAATTTTATTCTACAGTAGCAACAATTTATGATCTTGAAAACGTTCAACCATAATGATAACCCAGCAAAATAAAAGCAAAGTCCTGATCACCATCATAGGCATTTTATTGATCGCCAATATTGCCCTGGTTTCTTTTTTCTTACTAAAGAAAGATGGAAGAAAACATGAAAAGCGCATGGACAGGAAAACAGTTATCGGTAATTTTTTAAAAATCGAGATCGGGTTTAATGATGCCCAAATGCAGCAATACGAAAGCATCAGTACGGGGCATAGTAAATACATGAAGACCATGTTTGAAACAACCCGGAATTCAAAGGATAAGCAGTTTAAGGAATTAACATCAACCAATTTCAGTGATTCAATCATGAATAGTATTGCCGAGCAGTCGGCCACTTCGCAAAAAGCATTGGAACTGCAGATGTTTAATCATTTAAAGCAGGTGAGGGCATTGTGTACCGTAGAACAGCTTCCTAAATTTGATTCATTATTTGTTAAAGTATTAAATAAAAGAGGGGCGGACAGGAGAAAAGCAGGAACAGAAAAAAAATAACGACGGTTATCGAAAAAAATATCGTCAAACAAAGATCATCTAAACACTAAAAAAATAATCATGAAAAAACAATTTGTATTGATGGCTTTTGCAGTTATGTTCAGTATTGCAGCATTTGCACAGGGTGGTGGCGGCCAGCGTATGACACCGGAAGAGAGAGTAAAGTTCATCATTGAAAAGATGGCGCCTCTGAACCTGGATGCTGCAACAAAAACCAAGGCAGATGTAATTATTGCCGATTTTGTGAACGGGCAACAAAAAGCAATGGAAGAAATAAGGGCAAATGGCGGAGACCGGGAAGCTATGATGGCTAAGCGCAAAGAATTTGCTGATGCAAGAGATGTAAAATTAAAAGATATCTTAACGGATGTACAGATGAAACAATGGAAGGACGAGATAGAACCCTCATTGAGACCACAAAGGCCAGCTGGCGGCGGTGGCGGAAAATAGCTTTAAAGGTGAATACGAACGAAAGGGCTCCCCGATTTATCGGGGGCCTTTTTTTATGCAGCACTTAGAAATTACTTTGAAGTTTTTGTAGCCACGAATTACACGAATTTTCACAAATAAAAAAGTACCATTCGTGAAAATTCGTGGCAAATAAAATTTACTATGTGAATTTAATAATCATTTTTAAACAGCTTCGTAGTAAAAAATGTCCCGCTTATAAAGCAGGACAAACACCAAAAATTAAAACTGTATAAAACTAATTTATATAAAACCTTTCCATCTCATTAAACCGGCGCCACCTAACATGGCAATGCCAAAAACAATCATGGCAGTGGGAGCATTCTCCTTATTTTCCATTTCGGCTTTTACCTGCGGTAACAAAGTTGCATATTGAGCAGATACATTTATTTCCTCATCATTTTTTGCTGTTGCTTCTTCCTGCCAGTTGTTGATATTTGTACCTGTTAATGCAGTAAGCTCAACCAATTCTTTCTTTCTTCTTTGTTTGAGGTCCTGCAGGTATTTTTGGCCGGCTGAACAACTAAGATCACCAGTGGCCGGATGGGTAATGATATACCTTGCCTGGTAGTTTAGTGTATTTGGTGTTACCTGAAACATCAGGTCCTGTGGAAAGGAGTTCCTGTTGTACCGGAAATGAAGCCTTGTAAAATGCACATTCCTGCTGCCATTATCAACTTCTTCCTCCTCAACATCGCTGTAGTCAGTCCAATCTTTATTGCCCAGCCACCAAACTCCACTCTGCACCAGGTCCTGTTCAGTAGGCGGGTTGCCTACGCAGGGATCGCATTTCATGGGATTGACTGGCGTAACATTCCAGGCATATTCTAAAAATGCAACGCTTTTATTTTCTTTGTGCCACTGGTTGGTGAACAGGTTGCCATAAAAAGCACCAAAGTTCTTTTGTACAAACAGCGGAATCTTTTTATTGCTTGCAATTTCCACATTGCGGTAATTGGTACATTCAATTCTTCCCCGGCGGGTAAAAGCATAAACGATCAGGTCCTGGTCGCCATCAGCATTGGCCATACCCAGACGTATAGGCAGCATGAACTTTGGCGAGTTAAAGCTGATCTGTATGGGCCGAAGGAAATTATTATTCAGCTTCTGTTTTTCCTTTTCATTTACTTTCGCCACAAAGAACTTCAGGTTGCTTTTGATGTACGGATCAAGTACTTCTTCTGCATTGGCAGGAATTTTATAGCCATTTTCTGTAAGCCAGTTTTTTAATCCACCGCTTTCTATGGCCGATAAGATCAGGATATCATATTCGCCAACTAAATATTTCGCTTCTATTTTTACAGAGGACCTTTTTATGCCAAAAGCTGATGTTACAACAACTTCCTTTGTTTCTACCCCTGCAACCTTGCCAGATAAAGCATCATTCATTGAATATCTATTACACGGATTCTCATCCCAATACTCAACCAGCCTTGGCGCACTGTAATCATTTAATTTTTGAAAGATGGATTGATCAACAACCTTGATATCATCTTTGCGTAAAACCACCGGCACAGGTACTACCATAGCAAAGTCTTTAGTATCACCTTTAAAATCATTGTACATGGTGATCACATTCTTGTTGCCATCCCGAACCAGGATGACCTGGCTGGTCTTGTTCTTGAGGGTTCCATCGGCCTTGCTTACATAAAAACCGCAAAAGGAATACAGCAGTGGGCTCACAGCAATAAGCCCTCCGATAATTAAAAGTTTCTTTTTCATAATTTATTTTTTAAAGCCCCTCCTTGAACTTCGTTCATTAGGAGGGGCTTCCATTCAAATCTTTTTGCTTTAAAAAATCTATCCAGCAAGGGAACAAATAGTTGTGCAAATACCAGTACAAAAATGGGAGCGCCGTTCATGAATTTAAAGGCAGTTAAATAAAAAACTGTTGCAGCAATGGCTATGCACCATAAAATTCTTACTCCCGTATGGTTGGGTATGGTTTTGGGATCGGTTATCATAAAGAAAGAAAAGAGTAAAAGGCTGCCCGTACTTATAGATTGTATAAAATGATCCATTGGCCAGCCCAGGTATATGATCTGCCTGATAAAGATCAATCCTGCGAATATGCCGAAAAAAGCCAGCGTTACATCAAGCCTTTGAACCCGGGAAACAACAACAAACCCCAAACAACAAACTCCAAACAGGATCACCACCCCGCTGCCCCATTGACCGGGACTAATCCAGGCATTGCCTGTTAACATTATTGCCAGCGTGATCCCAAGTGCAGATGGATTAAAAATATGTTTACTGTTGATCCTTAAAATATATTTTGAAAAAATTGATACAACCGCCGCAAAAACTGCCACCCACCAAATATTTGTTTTTAATAAAAGACTTAAGCCAAAGGAAGAAATAAGTACTGAAGGTATTCCATGCTTAAGGCGCTGTAAATATGGGTATTGGTTTTTTCCAAACAACCATTCGCAAATGCCCTGTACCAGCAGGCTGGTGCCAAAGTAGGTAATATAGAGCCAGCTTTCATTTCGCCAGTGCAGGAATAAAATACCATAGCTTAAAAATATGGATTGAAAAATGATCTGAAAATACCTGGCATCTTTTAATAAAGAAGTAAGGAACATAAAAGTTGAATTTGTGTATAGGATGTAATGGCCTGTATGATTACACAATTCATTTGTTAAAAAATAGTCAACAGCCTTAAAATAAATATTTATGTAAAACTGTACCTGTATGCATCGCCGCCTGTAAAATAAATTAAGCTTATTCTTTTTAATTTCTTACTTTGAAATAAGAAAATTTACAGAAGCTAAACTGAAAGAAGGTAAAGATATTAATACCCCAAACCCCTAAAGGTGCTTTAAAAGATGTATAGAAACAATATTAAATAATAGGATTAACCATTTAGATCGCATTGGCAATATAGCTGTAATACCAACTACAGACATTGACCGGGCACAAAAATTTTATGAAACCATTTTTGGAATAACTATGATGCCCATGGATCTGCCCAACATTAAAATGCGGATGTTTCCGCTGGATGATATGATGACCCAGGTTGGTGGTGCATTGGTTGACAGTGACGGATTTCACAAAGCCTCTGCTACTGATGGGCCCTTGATTTACCTTAATGCAAATCCTGACGTGCAAAATGTATTGGACAAGGTAGAAGCATCAGGAGGAACGATAATGGTACCCAAAACAGAGATAAGCCCGGAGTATGGATTTATGGGTGTATTTTCTGATACCGAAGGAAATCGTATTGGGTTGCATAGTGTACCACAATAAAAAGTACGATATAAAAAAATATTATTGGTTACAGGAGGTGCCTTGTTTTTTTTGCTGCAATGCAAAGCCCGACAGCTTAAAACTGAGGAAGGAGAAAATATAAGGGAGCTGGTACAGGATTTACGGAAAGGTGCATTTAATCCATCACAAATGCCGGTTTATGATAGCATATGAAAAAGAACATTATAGCATTGGTCCTTATAGTATGCCTTTCCGCATTTGCTAACACAGACAATGATAAGCAATTTTAAATTTTATTCATGCAATCAAAAGCAACAACTGTTGATCAGTATTTAAAAGAAGTTCCGCCGGAAAGGCAGGAAGCCATGAACAAACTGCGTAAAGTAATTATAAAAAATTTGCCTAAAGGCTTTAAGGAAGAGATGGGCTATGGCATGATGGGTTATTGCGTGCCGCATACTATTTACCCGGCAGGTTATCACTGCAACCCCAAAGACCCCCTGCCTTTTGCAGGTATCGCTTCGCAAAAGAACAGCATTAACTTTTATCATATGGGTATTTATGCAGATCCTAAATTGCTTAAGTGGTTTACTGATGAATATGCAAAAACAGGCCTTGGAAAACTGGATATGGGTAAAAGCTGTATGCGGTTTAAGAAACCCGAGAACATTCCTTTTGATCTGCTGGGTGAACTATGTACCAAAATAACGGTGGAGAAATGGATTGAGATGTATGAAAAGAATATGAAGCGGTAAAAGGAAAACATCTACGATAAAAAAAGCCCGGAACTCCGGGCCTTTTTATCGAGCAGCATTAATGATTATTTTTTCCTTTTAAATGTTCCTTCCATAAACTTCATTTCTTTTCCATCCATGCCGGCACCATACATGATCATGGTATAAGAGTCGTTATCAATCATAGTCATTTCTTCTCTTATCGCCATGTCTTTACCGGTAATAGGGTCAGTTTGCTGTCCGCTTAAATTTAATGTTTTTGTTTTTTCATCAAAATTGCCGGTCATATAAATAATACCGCTCCCCCAATTATCTATCCAGGTTGTAACAAATAATTTTTTTGCATTATCATATCCCATGGTACTCCGTCCTTCAAAAGGGCGGCCCATCATTTTACCTCTGAATTGACCCATCTGGTATAACCCGTTCAAAGCAATGTTGACGGTATTTGTAGCTTTTGAGGTATCTGGTTTAGCCGGATCCATGAACCCGATAACATTTGCTTCCCAGGTTCCATTTAATTTTGCCATCCATTTATGCATATCGCCCGGCGTTGCATAATCCTTCATAGCTTTTTTCATTTCAGCAGGATTCATTGCTGGTGCCGTTGTTTCCACTTTTACTTCCTGTTTAGTTAATGCAGTTGTATCTGCTTTTGCTTTATCATCCGTACCTCCATTATTGCAGGCAAAAAGCAGCAAGGCTGCCGAGCAGATTACCAAAAAGAGTTTTATCATAAAATAAATTTTTGAACAAAATACACTTTGAGGTTAAGATATGCAAGTGATTTTGATGAACGGTGGCTATTTAGTTTGAGGTTTCTGCCAGGACCTCTTCAATGCGTTCCTGCACATCTTCGTAAGCAGTATATCCTTTTGCTATCATTACAAATTTCAGTTCACCCGTTTGCAAAAAAAGGGTAGGAAAACCATTCACCTGTAATTGTTTCATCAAAGCAAATTCATAATGGGCCATTTCTTTATATTCAATATCATTCAACTTGCTGTAAAAAGCTTCTGGTTGTAAATTGTATTTATCAAGCAGGTGTCGGTAGGCTTCATCATCATCAAGGTCACGGCCTTCGTAGTTCAATGCATATTGCAGATCGGTGGCAAAATCAAGTTGGCGTTCGGGATAATATTCTTTTAAAATACATAATGCAATAGCCGCTTTTTCTGAGGTCATCACCCAGTCACTTTTGTCCGGATTGTTGATATGCCATAAAAAATCCTCCCCGAATTTTATACCGCTTAGTTCCTCTACTCTTTTATACGAAGTTTGAATATACGGCCCGATCTTCTCAATAGGCATAACTGCTTCACCGGTCATCATGCCTCCGCTTAATACTTCAATGTCGAGCTGGTCCTTATAATCTTCTGCAATTTTTTTTATTACCGGGCTAAAGCCATAGCACCAGCCACAGTAGGCATCGAAACAGTAAATGAGGGCAGGTTTCATTTTGTAAAGATAGTGATCAGGGAGGGGCCTCTGCAGCATTAGGTTTGATTATAATAAACTGATGGAGATTTTTTTTAGATCAGCACCATTAAAATTGAATAACTAGTGCTGTAAAATTATTAAAGTTTATATACTGACTACTGATAGTCAATACTCAAAAAAATAGACAAACTATTTTTATATATAATAAATTGATTATTAAAGAGATACTTAATTAATTATTAGTGTCTAAGCAGTTAATACACTATGCTTAAACCAGCTTTTGGCTGAAAATAAAATAGAAAGACTTGGAAGATCACCCAAAACAATTTACAGGTTAATAAAGGCTAATGACCAAAATGAGGTACAGAAACTACCTGTAATTTCGATTGAAGAAAATGAACTTCTTTTGCCGCCGTAGTAAAACTGGTGCACTGCCGCCGTCTGGTTTTCAGCCAACGGCGAATCATACTTTTTAAAACTTACCAACTTTTATCCCAGGCATACCCTTCCCAAACGGATAATAGTCTCCAAGAACTTTTAGTTAAGAATTCAAATTAATTTACCAGGTATCTATATATGTTTACCCGAAGTCTTTTTCACTAATGATTACATAAAAAATTATAGCTATTCTAGACTTAATACATTTTCCCTATAATACTTTTCCCAATTTATACCTTTGATTTTTAAATACTCAAGTTCATCTCTGTACTTGCTGTTCCATTCTAAAAACTCTGTAGGTGTTCCTATATAAAATCTAATTGACCCAATATTATTATAATAATTAGCAACTTGATTTTCTCCTTTGACAAGTTGATAAACGTTTTTCCGGCTCGAGTCTTTTACCTCATTATTTCCGATTGGAATTACATCTAAATTATAGCTTGATTTTTGATTCTTAAATAATAGCTTAGAATTTGCAGCTTCCTTACTTATTGTGCCTAAACCATCCTTGACATAAATTGTATTATTCTCACTGCCTTTTTGGGAGCTAATAAAAATCACACATGGACCGGAGTAGGTATTATCCAAGATTATTTCAACAGATTTTAATTTTGAAACACATGAAATAGTTGCTATAACCGCAATAATGATTACAAAAAATAAGTATGAATGATTTTCATAAACGGAGTTTATTTAGTAATTCTTAACATCGTTAGCAGCCTTACTCCCTGCTGAGCTAAGTTTTATGAGTTGGGAATTGATTACTTTATTATGCTTACGCTCTATAGCGGGAATTAAATGAATTTTTAAGTAGCCTTACTAGCCGTTGGCTGAAAGCCAGATGGCGGCAGTTTCAGTTTTATATTAACGGTGAGCCACCCTTGAAGGGGTGACTCACCGTTAATGCGCTTCCAGCCAATTCTCTCCAATCCCCAACTCAGCATCTGTAGGAACTTCGTTTGGTAATGCCAAAGCAGTTTGCATGCAATTCAGAATAATGGGTTTTATTATTTCAATTTCTGAGCGGTGTGCATCAAATACCAATTCATCATGCACCTGTAACAACATTTTCGACTTGAAATTATGTTTACTGAATTCTTCATGGATCTTGATCATCGCCAGCTTTATCATATCAGCAGCCGAACCCTGTATAGGAGAGTTGATGGCATTGCGTTCTGCAAAAGCACGAACAGTAAAGTTTGCGCTGTTGATATCCTTTAGCCAGCGCTTGCGGCCCATCAGGGTTTGTACATAACCATGCTCCTGTGCAAAATGAATGGTATCATCCATGTATTTCTGTATGTTGGGGAATTGCTTTTTATAATTATCAATGATCTCCCTGGCCTCCGTACGGCTGATGGACAGATTTTCTGCCAGGCCAAAAGCGCCCTGGCCGTAAATGATACCAAAATTCACGCTCTTGGCTTTGTAACGCATTTCCTTGGTCACTTCTTTTTCATCTACATTAAAAACTTTTGCTGCAGTGGCAGTATGAATATCTGTTCCTGCTTTAAAAGCGGCACACATATTTTCATCACCGCTAATGGCCGCAACAATGCGTAATTCAATTTGAGAATAGTCGGCAGAGATCAATACATGATCTTTATCCCGTGGAATAAATGCCTTGCGTATCTCCCTTCCTCTTTCGGTACGGATTGGAATATTTTGCAGGTTTGGATTATTGCTGCTAAGCCTTCCAGTTACAGCAACCGCCTGCGCATAGGAGGTATGCACACGCCCTGTCTTTTTATTGATCATTAAAGGAAGCGCATCAACATAGGTTGATTTCAACTTGGTAAACTCCCTGAAAATTAAAATGTCATCTACTATTTTATTTTTTGAAGCAAGTTTTAATAATACATCTTCACCGGTTGCATATTGCCCGGTCTTTGTTTTTTTAGCCTTTGGATCGATCTGCATTTTATCAAACAGCACTTCGCCCAGTTGTTTGGGTGAGGCTAAATTAAAACGGACACCCGCCTGGGCATACACGCTTTCTTCGGCGATCTTTGCTTCTTTCTCCAGTTCCTTTGAGTATTCGTTCAAAAAAAATTCATCTATCCTTATGCCTTCATATTCCATTGCGGTGAGCACTTTTACCAATGGGTTTTCTACTTCATAAAATACTTTTTCTACCTCTTTTTGTTTTAGCTGAGGAAGAAAAACATCTTTTAATTGTAAAGTGATATCTGCATCCTCGGCTGCGTAGTCTTTTATCTTTTCAGGATCCACATCCCTCATATTTCCCTGCCCCTTACCTTTTTTGCCGATCAATTCTTCTATGTGCACAGTTGTGTAACCTAAATATTTTTCACTCATTGCATCCATGCTCCGCTTACCCTCGGGCTCAATCACATAATGGGCTAGCATGGTATCAAATATGTTACCCGCCAGTTCAAATCCATACCATTTAAGGATGAGCATATCGTATTTCAAATTTTGTCCAACCCAGGTTTTAGAACGATCGCTGAATAATTGTTGAAAGTTGTTTAAAAGTTTAATACAATCTTCCCTGTCTGGTGGACAAACAACATAATATGCTTCGCCGGGTTGTACCGAAAAGCTCATACCCACCAGCTCTGCATCATTGGCGTCGAGTCCTGTTGTTTCGGTATCAAAACAAATACCGGGTTCGTTAATTAGTTTATTGGTTAATTCATTTATAAGTTCCGCTGAATCAACGAGTATGTAATTATGCGGGGTATTGTTGATGTTAGCCGCAGCCCCCCCATCCCCCAAGGGGGAATTTTCAGAGTCGGCCAACTCATCAGTTTCCGTTTCTTTAGCAAGAGAAGGAATTATGTTTCCAAAAAGATCCATCTGTACATTTTGCTGTGATCTTGTAGCACTGGCAGAGTCCAAGGTCCCCCCTTGGGGGGCGGGGGGGCTTCCAAGTATCCTTTCTCCAAGCGTTTTGAATTCCAGCTCCTCAAATATTTCCTTTAATGCAGGCTTATTCATTTCCCGCACTAAAAAATTTTCTTCATGAAATTCAACAGGTACATTCAGTATTATGGTAGCCAGTTTTTTACTCATGATGGCCTGGTCTTTACCTGCACGTACTTTTTCTCCAATCGAACCTTTTATATTATCGGCATTTGCTAAAATATTTTCCAGGTTTCCATATTCCTTTAAAAGTTTTGCAGCAGTTTTTTCGCCAACACCCTTTATACCGGGAATATTATCAACTGCATCTCCCATCAGCCCCAGCATATCGATCACCTGGTCTACATTGGCGATATCCCACTTTTCACAAACTTCTTTTGGCCCCAGGATTTCAAATTTTCCACCCTGGTAAGGGGGTTTGTATATCTTAATTTTTTCAGACACTAATTGTCCGTAATCCTTATCAGGCGTAACCATGTATACTTCATAGCCTTCCTGCTCAGCCTTCTTTGCAAGGGCACCTATTACATCATCGGCTTCGTATCCATCAATGGCAATAACAGGTATGTTAAGCCCTTCAATGATCCTTTTTATATCCGGAACGGCCGACATAATATCTTCAGGTGTTTCCTGGCGGTTGGCCTTGTAATCAGCAAAGTCAATATGCCTTTCAGTAAGTGCATGTGTATCGAAACACACGGCCATATGAGTGGGATTTTGATTTTTGATCAGCTCAATAATGGTGTTGGTAAATCCAAACTGGGCATTGGTATTGCGCCCTTTACTGGTAATACGGGGGTTTCGGATTAGCGCATAATAAGCACGGAAAACAAGTGCATAAGCATCTAGTAAGAATAATTTTTTTGACATGCCCTAAAAGTAAAACAATTGTGGGAGCCAATCAACAGTTCATGAAAACAGGGGCTGTCTCAGTCTGAAAGATTTTGTTAGCCTGCCTGTCTCGATTATTTCGGGGAGCTTGTTGAAGGCGTTCTGAAACTCCATTTTCCTAATTACTTCGACAATCCCGATAGTTATCAGGACTGACATCAATCAAAAAATCTAAACTTTGGTACTAACTTAAAACATAAAAGCCGTTCGCTTTTAGTGAACAGCTTTTAAGATCATGTACTTAAATAAAACAAAAACTAATTTTTATCATAAGCTGGTTAACTGTAACCGGCCGGTGGATGGGTTTTGAGAATTTATAAGGTCAAGCCCCGAATTGTTGATATCGGTAATATTCCAATAATCGTTTAGCTTGGTCAATGCCGGGTCTTTTGTATCCAGGCTGATGTTTATCTTTTTGATGATATCATCTTCGTACCAGTTGCCTGTTATAATTTCGCCGTTCTTAGTGGCAATGATCTTTCCGCTGGTTTCAAAAGTCAAAGTATAACCTTCAAATGAAGTAGTTTGATCATTTTTTGCTTCGGTGAACAGGTTTACTTTCCAGGATCCTTTTGTAACATGGGGCGTTGCAGATACTGCGGTACTGTATTCATTGATCCCGGTGCAGGCGGCAAAATATAGTATTACTGAGCATTTAATGCCAAAGAGGAGTAAGGGGCTTTTCATTTTATTAGGTGTATTGGTGCCTATATAACTGAAAAAGGCCTCATTTATTGTGTTGAACAGGGCTTCCCCTTAAAAACTAGCCCGGTAAGTAGAAAAGACGTTCAGCTTTGCTGAACAACGCCTTACCGCCATACCGGCAAAAATTATTGCTCATTAAAGGAAAAAAATCTATCAGCCTAAAGCCGGATCAGAACCTGGTCTCGCAATATACAGGTAACATGGCTCTCCAGGTTGGCCAGTCATGTTTCCATTCTTCGCCCCAAACGTCAAGCTCGTAATTGATACCCTTGCTGTAAAGTAAGCCCGCAAAAGTCTTAGAGGCATTGGGGTCTTCATATGCACCGCTGCCGGTTAAGATATGAATATGGCTGCTTTTGCGGATCTGTTCCAGCAGGTTATGGTCTTCCAGATTACGGATATAATGCATGGGACTGTTCAAATATACCTGGTCATCAAAAAATCCATCGGTATATTCTGTAAGGTCATATACACCACTCATCGCAATAACGCCATTGATCAGATCGGGGCGCTTTAAAAACAGGTTCATGCTGTGCAATGCACCAAAAGAAGCTCCGCAGGTAATAATGGGTGTATCTACACTTGTGTTGTTCTTAATAAAAGGAACCACTTCGTTAAAGACATACTCGTTGAACTGGTTTTGACGAATGGCTTTGTGCTCACCCAACATTTCTTTATTAAGCCAGCTTTCGTTGTTGATACTATTTATTGAAAAGACCTTGATCTTACCTTTGTTAATATAAGGTGCCAGGGTTTCCATCATCTGAAACCTTTCATACTCCAGGTAGTCAGCCGCAGCAGTAGGTACAAATAAAATGGCAGTGCCATAATCACCATAGGTAACAATAGGCATGTCTTTCTGCAGTGCCGGGCTAAACCAACTGTTCAATTCTCTTTTCATAAAACCAATAATAACTATTTGATAAAATCAGATTTGGACTGTATTAAATAAAAGTACAACTTTTAACTTTGGACGATCTTTCAAAGGGTATATTTTTTCTGTATATTTAAAAAACAGTAGCTTTACAAGATACAAAGACGTTTCCTTCAATCCTAAAACACTATAAACTAATCCATGCTTAAAATTTTTACCCTCATTACCCTATCATGCTTTTGCCTGATTTTAATTTCTTGTAAAAAGGATAGCACTAACGGGGCAAATCCCGGCGGTACTTCTACCTATACTTTGCTGGGAGCGCCCGGGGGTTGTACAGCACCTGTAGTAACAGGAACTTATGGAGTAGGTACGGCATTAACTGCTGCAAATACAATTACACTTTCGGTAGATGTTGCGCTAAATGGTACATATGCCATCGGCACAACTTCTGTCAATGGTGTACGTTTTACAGGAACAGGGGTATTTGCAACTACCGGCGTTCAAACAATAGTACTGACAGCTAGCGGAACTCCACAACGTTCAGGTATTTTTTACTTTGTACCCAATACCAATAACACCTGTAATTTCCCCGTATCCTTTGGTGCCGGCGGGCCTCCGGCTGTTTATACCTATGCAGGAGCTCCGGCCAATTGCACAGCACCCACTATAACCGGCACTTATACAACAGGTGTGAGCCTGGGTTCAAATAACTATGTAGACCTGGCGGTAAATGTAACAACCCCCGGCGCCTATACAGTTACTACCAATACTTTAAATGGAATTCGTTTTTCGGGAAGTGGTGCATTTACAGCTACGGGTGCACAGGTAATAAGATTAATTGGTAATGGTATGCCAGCAGCAAGTGGCCCTTTTGTGTATACACCGGCTAATAATGGATGTAGTTTTACTATCACGGTAAATCCTCCTGCACCCCCGGCAACTTACACATTTAACGGCGCCCCCGGCAGTTGCACAACTCCTGCAATTAATGGAACGTATGCTGCTGGTACGGCATTAAATGGCACCAATACTATTGTTTTAGGTGTAAATGTTACCGTAATTGGATCTTATAATGTTACAACCAATGGCCAAAATGCTGTTGTGTTTTCAGGCTCTGGCAATTTTACAATGCTCGGTTTAAATTCAATAACCTTAACAAGTACCAGTACCCCTGCTGGAGCGGGCCCATTCACTTATACGCCAACCAATAATGGTTGTTCTTTTGATATTACTTATACTTCAGGGCCGCCACCACCCGCGGATTTTTTGAGATGTACCATCGATGGAGTAGCAAAGGATTTCAGTACTAATTTAACAGCAAATCTATCACCAGGATCTTTTCTGGCAAGCGGAGAATCCGGGATTTCCAGTTTTCAAATAAATGTAACCGACGTTAATGGAGCAGCAATTACTCCGGGATCCTATAATAAGTTTTCAATTACTAACCAATCCAGATTTTGTATTGCACAATATCTACCTAATTCAGGCTCACCTATGAATGCCTGGATACCAGGCCTTATAAACAACAATCCATTTACCGTAACAATACAAACAATTACGGCAACCAAGGTAACCGGTACCTTTGCAGGTGACCTGTTTGATTTAAACGGAGCTAACAAAAAAATCGTGACCAACGGAACGTTCAGCGTTACGTATTAAAATATAAAAAGGGATGTTAAGTGCTATCTTAACATCCCTCTCTTTTATATCATATAGTTTTTACAAAACCCCTTCTTTTATCTCGATCCATAATTCCCGGTAACAACTGGCCGCATAACTGCTGTTGGCAAACTCCATGACAGGTGCTTTGTGGATGCCCATTTTTTCTACATCACTGAGGTAAGGAATATAATTCTGGAAGAAACGCTTGTCTTTATATAACTCTTCCATGATCTCGTTGTGCATGTTCTTGCGCAGGTCGGTCATGGTGAAAAAGCACATCATCTTTCTTATATCCAGGTCTTTTTCTTTAAAATAATCTTTAACCATATTGTAAGTACGGATAGATAAGGTAGAAGGGATAACCGGCATGAGCACAATATCTGCAGCATTAAAGATATTCTCACTCAATGCACTGAAACCGGGAGGGCAATCAATAAAAACAAAATCATATTCGCCCTGTAATTGTTTTAAAATTGACTTAAGCCTGTTCTTATTTCCCTTCATTTCATCCAACATGATATCAAAGCTTTTGCTGGAGTTGTCGGCAGGTATCACATCAAGTAATTCAAAATCAGTACTCATAATGGCACTCTCCAGGTCCGCATCTTTGGTAATTAATTTTTTGATACCGGGATGCAGTTTGGGCTTTGCCTTATAATAAAAGGATGAAGATCCCTGGGGGTCAATATCCCATAATAAGGTTTTAAAACCATCTGCTGCTGCCAGATAAGCAAAGTTTACACAACTGGCGGTCTTGCCCACGCCACCTTTCAGGTTGTAGAGTGCTATTGTAGTCATAATGCTAAAAGGTTTTAAAATGTAATGGTAAGATAAGTAAAAATGGGATTATTCAAAAGGTTTTCTAGATCGTTGTTATTTAGTGCCTTTAAAAATCTGAAAACCTGATTAAATATACCCATTATATTTTCTCAGCTTGGAAATTAATGGTGCTAAAAAGGTAAACTGCCGGTTGGGGTATTTATATCATCCATATCTTCATCGGGCAGACTGTTCCAGATTTCAAGGCAGTGGCAATATTCTTTTAATTTGCAATCTGGGGCATAGCCTGTACAAAAATCAATGGTAACAAATCCGCAGTTTACTATGTCCACTTTTTCATTAAGCGTATCAACTAAAAAAGAATATCTCAATTTTTGAGGCATTGTATCAGGTAAATCAATATCAATATTCCAGGTGTTCATCATTTCTGAAAAAGCTTTATTTACCTGTATAATATCTTCATTACATAATTGCTTAGATGGAGGAAAAATTTCGGGTTGCAGCATACAATAGTAACCAAAATGGTGTGCCGGGTCTTCGCCCTCACACCATCTTTCTATTGCTTCCATTTCTTCCTCAAAAGATTTTGGTGCTTCTGGTTCAATTATTTCAGTACGGTGTGCTTTTTTAATGTCGTCTAATAAGTGTGGAATATATGGGTGCATAAAATATAAATTATGGAGAACATTTTATAATATTAGTGTCGCATCTCCGCCAACTCTTTCTGCAACCTGAACATCTCATCCCTTAACCTGGCAGCTTCCATAAAATCAAGATCTTTGGCAGCTTTGTTCATGTCCTTTTTGATTTTGACTATGGCTTTTTCCAGTTGCGGAATGGTTGAATAGATGGCCTGGTCCTCTGCTGCAACGGTTACCAGTTCACCATCAGGGGCAATAGAATAAGGGTTGGCAGGGTCGTAACCTTTTACATCAAGCACCGAACCCTGGGCAAAGATCTGCCCTGTACTTTTCTTGATGGTAGTAGGTGTGATATTATGTTCAATATTAAAGGCGACTTGCTTTTCCCTGCGGCGGTTGGTCTCATCAATAGTGCGCTGCATACTTTCGGTCATCTTATCAGCATAAAAGATAACGAGGCCATCCACATTACGGGCAGCACGGCCCGCAGTTTGGGTTAAGCTTTTCTCGTTGCGTAAAAAGCCTTCTTTATCAGCATCCAAAATAGCAACCAGTGAAACCTCAGGCAGATCAAGCCCCTCTCTCAATAAATTCACCCCCACCAGTACATCAATAACTCCCAGGCGTAATTCCCTCAGTATCTCAATCCTTTCCAGTGTATCTACTTCGCTGTGTATGTATTTGCTTTTGATATTTATACGATGAAGGTATTTATCCATCTCTTCGGCCATGCGTTTAGTTAGGGTAGTAACTAAAACACGATCACCCTTAGTAATTCTTTTATCAATCTCATCCAGCAGGTCGTCTATCTGGTTCACAGAAGGGCGTACTTCGATTGGGGGATCCAATAGGCCAGTAGGCCTTACCACCTGCTCCACCACAACACCTCCACATTTTTCCAGTTCGTAATCTCCGGGCGTGGCCGAGACATACATGGTCTGGTTGAGCTGGTTCTCAAATTCATGAAAATTGAGGGGCCGGTTATCCAATGCCGATGGCAGGCGAAAACCATAATCGACCAGGATAAGTTTACGGCTCCTGTCACCCCCATACATACCACTTACCTGGGGGATGGTCTGGTGGCTTTCATCAACAATGCATATAAAATCCTTTGGAAAATAATCAAGCAGGCAGAAAGGCCTGGTACCCGGTTTTCTCCTGTCAAAGAAACGGGAATAATTCTCAATGCCGTTGCAATATCCCAGCTCCCGGATCATTTCAAGGTCGTAGTTAACGCGTTCGCTTATGCGCTGTGCTTCAATATATTTTCCGGAGTTCTTATAATAGGTTTCCTGTGCAGCCATTTCATCCTGTATCTCGTGAATAACCTGGTGCAGTACATCTTTGGGTGCCACATATAGGTTAGCAGGAAAGATAGCCGCATGGTCTACACTGCTGATACGCTTACCGCTGCTTAGTTCCAGGGTTTCAATGGTCTCTATCTCATCGCCAAAAAAAGTAATGCGGTAACCAAAATCCACGTAAGGCAAATTAATATCAATGGTATCTCCTTTAACCCGGAATGTTCCTCTTGTAAAATCACCTTCGCTCCTGTTGTATAAAGAATTTACGAGGGCATGTAAAAAGCCCTGGCGGGAGATCACCTGGTTCTGCTGTATCCTGATGATGCCATTCTCATAGTCAGTAGGATTACCCATACCGTAGATACAGCTCACACTGGCCACAATAATGATATCCCTGCGGCCGCTTAATAATTGTGCCGTTGCCTGCAGGCGAAGCTTGTCAAGTTCTTCGTTAATGCTAAGGTCTTTTTCTATGTATGTATTGCTTACGGGCATGTACGCCTCGGGCTGGTAATAATCATAATACGAAACAAAATAACCAACTGCATTATCAGGAAAGAACTGTTTGAACTCACCATACAATTGTGCCACCAGTGTTTTATTATGGGTGATCACCAGTGTGGGCCTTTGCACATTCTGTATCACATTGGCCATGGTAAATGTTTTCCCGCTGCCGGTAACGCCAAGCAATGTCTGGTGCCTTTCACCATTCAGGATACCTTCGGTAAGCTGCTGAATGGCTTCCGGCTGGTCGCCGGCAGGTGAATATGGTGATTGAAGTTGAAAAGGCACTTACTAAAAAATTAAATGGGCTGTAAATTTACCAACATTAATTGTATACTGCTGCTATTTAAAAAAATCCGGATGCTGTTTATTAAAATCGGTTGCATCCTGGTATGCTTTGGCAACAGCCAGCAAAGTTGCTTCACTGTATAAATTACCAACCAAAGTTATATTGGTAGGCAATTTGTTTTTATTATATCCAGTTGGAAAACAGACCGCAGGATGGCCGGTTAGATTGGTTATGGTTAGCTGCTCTCCTCCATAAGTTGGACAAACAAAAACATCGTATTGTCTCAGCACTGCATTTACTTTCTGCATTAATAAGTAACGATGGCGGTAAGCATTAATATATTCCACCGCAGGAATAAATCTTGCTGAACGGAATTGGTTGGGCCAATCACCCTTACGTTGCCTGGTCATCATATCATCCAATTCGCTTCGGGTAAATTCATCAAATTGCGCTGCACATTCAGCGCTGATAATAATACCCATAATATCAAAGTTGTAAACAGCAGAATCCGGAAAATCAATAGGAATTAATTGGGCGCCCAAGCTTTTATAAACTTCTAAAACTTTTAATTCATTTCCTAAAGTATCCCCACTTTCAAAATAATTTTTGGCATAAGCAATTTTCATTTTTGAGAGATTGGCTTTACCTGTATAATTGAATGGCATATTTACTGCTGCCTGGTCTTTTCCATCTGTGCCGTGTATATAATTAAAAACAATTGCTGCGTCTTCTGCTGATCTGCAGATTGGTCCTATCTTATCAAGGCTGTAACTTAATGCCATTGCCCCTGTTCTGCTGGTGCTGCCAAAAGTAGGGCGTAGAGCGGTTGCGCCACAGTTGGTAGCAGGAGAGATAATAGAACCCCATGTTTCTGTACCAATTGCAAAGGGAATTAAACCTGCAATTGTAGCAGCTGTTGAGCCTGCTGAAGAACCGCTTGAACCTCTTTTTAAATCCCAGGGATTTTTTGTTCTACCACCATACCAGTAATCTCCCATGGCCAGTGCACCCAAAGTGAATTTTGCAATAAGTACTGCCCCTGCTTCTTTCAATTTGGTATATACAAAAGCATCCTCCTCAATTGTTTGATCTTTGTAAGGTGCAGCACCCCAGGTCGTTTTTGTTCCTTTTACAGCAAAAAGATCTTTAAGCCCGTAAGGTATACCATGTAAAGGCCCACGGTATTTACCTGCAGCTATTTCGGCATCGGCTTCTGTAGCTTCCTGCATGGCAATTTGTTCAGTGACTGAGATCACGCATTGCAAAGTATCTCCGTATTTTTTCAAACGTTCAATGAAAAATTTTGTAAGTTCAACTGAACTTATTTTTTTGTTTTTGATGAGTGATGCCAATTCGGGAACAGAATAAAACGCCAGCTCGTTTTTATTTTTTGGCAGTGAAATATTTACTGGAATGCTCCATTTTATAAGATCTTGCTTCTTGTTAAACTTCATACCGGGTAAAACCGGGCTTTGCCAGGTGCTTAGTGGTACGCTGTTAGCAAGTTTATGTTGCCGCATTTTGTTGTATTCAATTGCACTGTTCTTTACATCATCAAATAAAGAATCTCTTTCGGGTTGTTTAAACTGAAGTCCGATCAATCTTTCGGCAGCTGGAATATCTTTTATAGTAAGGGTATCCTGGCAATAAGCAAAAATTCCCGCAAATAACAGGATGGATAACAGTGAAAACCTCATAATTTGTTTTATGGGAAAGCTACTAAATAAATAGTGGAGATATATAAAAATTTATAGGGAATTCCCACCCGTTAATTTTTCAATCTCTCTTTTCCTGATGAACCAGGCAATGGTAAATGAAGGGATAATATCAGTAAAAGGAATGGCCTCCTCCAGGAAATTGATTACAGAACCGATCATGCCCACCCTGCCACCGAATAATGTGCGAAATATGATCGCCGAAATAAAAGCCCATCCCACATCAATGAATTCACCAAGGGCAGGGATGACATAACTGGCCATACCGATAACGTCAAGGACTATACAGGTATAAATATTGGGTAATGTGAGTGGTTCTTTCTCCATGGTATTTTCAGGATTTAAACCTGATCCAGCAGATTTAAATACAAATCTTCAGCCATAATACATGAATGAAGCTGCAGTGGCCCCTTTAATATTAAATATGGGTTTAAGCCTTGCCATCCCGTTCATTTAGCGTACCTTTGCGCCCTCAAAAACAGCAATTAGCTGTTAGCTTTTAGCCGCAAGCAATTGTGTTTTGCTAAAAGCTAAAAGCTAGGGGCTAAAAGCTCAAAAAAATGAATATAAGAAACATTGCCATCATTGCCCACGTAGATCATGGTAAAACAACATTGGTAGATAAGATACTTCACAGTACCAATATCTTCCGTGATAACCAGGAAACAGGTGAGTTGATCATGGATAATAATGACCTGGAAAGGGAAAGAGGGATCACTATTTTCAGTAAGAACGTTTCCGTAATTTATAAAGACATTAAAATTAATGTTATTGATACTCCTGGTCACAGTGACTTTGGAGGTGAGGTGGAACGTGTATTAAAAATGGCAGATGGTGTTTTGTTGCTGGTAGATGCTTTTGAAGGACCGATGCCGCAAACCCGTTTTGTATTACAAAAAGCTTTACAACTGGGTTTACACCCGATCGTTGTTATCAATAAGGTTGATAAACCTAATTGCCGCCCTGATGAAGTGCATGATGCCGTTTTTGAATTATTCTTTAACCTGGATGCAACAGAAGAGCAGCTTGATTTTCCTACTATTTACGGAAGCAGCAAAAATGGCTGGATGAATATTTCATTAACTGAAACTGATAATATATTCCCTTTACTTGATGCTATCCTGGAACATGTACCGGAGCCAAAAGTAAATGAGGGCACTACGCAAATGCAGATCACTTCACTGGATTATTCTTCTTTCTTAGGAAGGATCGCTGTGGGTAAAGTGGCAAGGGGCACCATCAGAGAAGGCCAGCAGATCGCCCTGGTACAGGCAGATGGCGGTATCAAAAAAATGAAAGTAAAGGAACTGTACACTTTTGAAGCCTTAGGTAAAAAGAAAGCAACAGCAGTAAGTGCAGGAGATATTTGTGCAATAGTTGGACTTGATGAATTCAATATTGGAGATACGATCTGTGATTCAGAATTTCCGGAAGCATTACCGGTTATCAGCGTGGATGAGCCAACCATGAGTATGATGTTCAGCATTAATAACTCGCCATTCTTTGGCCGTGAAGGAAAGTTTGTAACCTCCCGTCACCTGAGAGACAGGTTGATGAAAGAAACTGAAAAGAACCTTGCTCTGCGTGTTGAAGATTCAGACAGTGCAGATAGCTTCCTGGTTTTTGGCCGTGGTATCTTACACCTGGGTATCTTAATTGAGACCATGCGCAGGGAAGGATTTGAACTTACCGTGGGTAATCCACAGGTATTAGTTAAAGAAATTGATGGTAAGAAATGTGAACCATACGAGACATTGGTTGTAGATGTTCCTGCTGAATTCAGTGGTAAAGTAATTGACCTGGTAACCCAGCGTAAAGGTGAAATGCTGGTGATGGAGAGCAAGGGTGAAATGCAGCATTTGGAATTTGATATTCCTTCAAGAGGTTTGATAGGTTTGCGTAGCAATATGCTGACCAATACAGCCGGGGAAGCAGTAATGGCTCACCGCTTTACTGATTACCGTCCATGGAAAGGAAATATTCCAGGCAGAAGCAATGGTGTTTTGTTATCCAAGAATACAGAAAAAACAACAGGCTATTCCATAGATAAATTGCAGGATAGGGGAAGGTTCTTTGTTGACCCGGGAGAAGAAGTTTACGCCGGTCAGATCATTGCCGAGCATATTAAGCCAGGAGATTTGAATGTAAATGCCACCGAGCCCAAAAAATTAACCAACCACCGTGCCAGTGGAAGTGATGATGCCAGCAAAGCAGCTCCAAAGATCATGATGAGCCTGGAAGAGTGTATGGAATATATTCAGCAGGATGAGTGTATCGAGGTAACGCCAAAAAGCATCCGTATGCGTAAAGTGATATTGGATGAGAATGATCGTTTAAGAGCATCAAAACAAATGAAATCTGAGCCTGCTTAAAACAAATTAAAATATTACATATCCTCCATTTTTAATGGAGAGTATGTATTTTATATGATTATAAATTCGTATGATATTTAATAACAATATCCGGAAAATAAATTCCTTTTGTTGGATTCGGTAAAATCATTTTTTGGGTATCCCACATATATTAATCGTCTTCTTCCATTTTGTGATATCTGATTTTGTATTTAATATTTGCATTTTCTTTTCAATATTAAAGTCTTCAAAATAATATATTTCATATCCTAAATTTTCAATGACTTCATATAGTTCCATTTTGTCTTCATTGGAAGATTTTCCAAAACTTTCTGCAATAAGGGTAGGTTTATATTTGGAAATCAGGCCAGAAATAGATTTTATTATTTCTTTGTCGTAACCTTCTGTATCAATTTTGATGAAAGAAAGTTTACTTAACCAATTACTGTATTTTTCTTCAAGAAATATTTTTAAATTAATGCCTTTGATCTTGTTTGGCATTATGAATTTTCCATGATAGCTATCTTTACTTTTTGAAATACCACCATTGCAAAATGAAGCTTCAGATGAAATAAAATAAAACTCGTCTTCCTCTGTTGAAATAGCAAAAGGAAAAGTATCAATATGCATCTTTCCTGCATTAAGTGATGCATTGACTTCTAGTATTTTATAAACAAAAGGATTGGGATCTAAGCCGATAGTCAAACCAGTAGCACCAGTGCAAAGTCCCATTGGAACTGTTGTGTCGCCGATATACGCACCGATGTCTATAGCCAAATCCCCTTCTTTTATAAATTGCTTAAAGAAATTAATATATTGAGACGTTAGTTCAATTTTACCTGCAAAAGGGTTACACCAATTTGCGAAATCAATTTCCCCTATGTTTTCAATATTGAATGAATCAATCCTGTGAGGATATTCTTTTGTAAATCGTCTTGCTATTTTCCTTTGAAATGATGCTTTTAGATATTTAAACATTTGTATGATTTTATTTTTTTTGTGGAATCCAAATATATGTTACGAGCCCCTTTTTACAAATTAAATATTATAATAATCCAAATATTAAAATCTTTGATGAACTTTAAGTATTTCTCCAAAACCCTTATCAATTTCTAAATTTGAAAAAATGCTTTTCCTGATTTATTGGTTATTATGTAACATTTTAATATCTGCCAAAGTGTGTCCTCATGCGTAAAGTAATACTTGATGAACGAACGTTCAAAAATATCCAAGCAAATGAAGAGCGAACCGCTATAAAAATTGATTTATTTGCACAATATAAGAACTTAAAATTTCCGCGATCTTTTCCTCATAAGGTTGCGGATATTTTTTTTGGAAGGTTTTAAAAGCATTTTCTCCAAGGGTTTTCCAGTTACTTTTTTGTTGCCAGCTTTTTTCCAGTGCTGCATCAATGGCCTCGGGGGTTATAGCATAGCAGGTAAAACCGTTGATGCCATCCTCAACCCAGTAAGGCATATCACCCACATTGCTTACCACGCAAGGGCGGCCAACGGCCATGGCCTCAACCACGCTCAATGGCATGGCATCAATGCGGGTGCACTGCAAAAGCATATGGCAATCCTGGAGGACTTGCTTTACGTTCGTTGTAAATCCTTTTAAAAGAATTTTACTTTTCAGATCCGCTGCTGCGATCTGTTCTTCCAATAACTGTTTATCTTTTCCTTTTCCGTACAAATGCAATTCCCAGCTTCTTGATTTCCATTTTGGGGAGGATAAAGCAGTTACTAAAACATCCTGTGCTTTTCTTGCAGTATCCAGTTCGGCTAGCACGATCCAGGTGCAGCTCTCATTTGTAAATGCCGGGTAAGCGGGTGGCTGCATATCCGGCTGAAATGTAATTGGATTTACCAGGGTTGTTTTTTTGTCAATGCTGATGTTGAACTTCTCTTCTATCACTTCGAAGATCTTTTGCGTGGCTCCAAAATTCATTTGCGCAAGGCTTAGCCAATGCTTAAGTTTTTTTTGCTTTTGAAAAGAAAGCACTGCATTTTCATTGTAATTATGATTGCAAATAACATAATTCGGCAAGCGCTTATAAAGATCCGTGAAAGGTGCATGCAAAATTTCTTCCCAACCACCCTGGTTTATCACTACCAGATCATAGTTTGTAAAGGGAATGGTCTTTAAAACTTTTTTGATGGCCCTTTTCCGAAACCACCCTTTTTTATTGGGCAATAAATAAATGGTACACCCAGCTTCCTGGAGTTTGTTGATGCGCTCTGTTTTTTCTTCCCAATCATAACAACCAATACCAACCTTGTAATTGTTTGTACACATCCATAAAGCAGTGTGATACCAGCTCTCTTCGCTGCCACCCCAGGCAGCGCCATTCATTAAGGATAAAAAGAAAAATGAGCTCATTAGATTTTTTCAAATACCATTAAAATATTCCGGCCTTCAATTTTATCCCGGTTGTTCCTGATGTATGCTTTATAAACAAAGGCAGGGATAAGGTTTAATAAAAATGCTTTAAGGGGATTGTTTTTTTTGGTGTGATTAATTTTTACCGAAAACCAATGTTTCATTTCGCCAAGAGGCTCGGTATGTGCATGCGTGTTCTTAATGGCGAAAACATTTTCCAGTTTTTTAAACACTGCTTTGTTCCATAGTCCGGCATGGTGTGGAGGCAGGTTCAGGGTGTGATGATCATCCCACTCAAATAAATATGGATTATTGTTGGGCACAGCAATGATCATTTTGCCGCCCTTTTTTAAAACAGCCAGCGAGGCTTCAATAAACGACCTGATATCTACAATATGCTCCAGCACCTGGAAATTACAAACAACATCGTATTCTCCTGAATGATTGGTACTATGATACTGTATGGTTTCGCTATGAACCAGGTTGCCTTCCTGCGAAGCTTTTGCTGCTGCAGCTGTGTTCAGCTCCAGCCCCGTAATATCGTTGATGTTGTTTTTTTTGCAAAGCTTGATAAAGAACCCGTCGCCCGATCCTATTTCAAGTATTTTATCTGTGGGCTTTAGAAAACTTACTGCCAACGGGTGTTCCCAGCGATTGTCCTGGTAATACCAGGTATTCCGTTCGTGCAGGTCCTGGTAAAATTTGCCATCGCCATAAATGCTAAAGGGGTAATAAAAACGGTAGCCGGTGTCATTACATTGGTAAAGTTCAATTTCTGTTAAACTGTCAAAAAAACGGGAAACATCTACTTTGGTTTCCTTTATGTATAATTCTTTTATAGTTGCTACATCAAAACTTCTTAAACGGGTAATATTGTTGCTGTATGTAACCGGGCTCTTTAATTCCATGATTATTTTTTTCGGGCAACCACAATATAATTAAGGGTCCACCAGTCGTCAAAATATTTTTTATCTATTGAAAGGGCTATATGATTGAGTAACCAGGTCAGCCTCAACTCCATGAAAAGTATTTTCAGGATCTTTGCACGTGCGGTTTTAAATTTAAATGTGGAGTACACTGTATTTATGAACATTTGAAATGTTGCCGCCCATTTGCCACCGTTTGACTTTATATAAATAATTTCAAAGCCGGCTTCTTCAAACAACTCCCTTAGCCCGTGTTTGGTTAATCGAAAAAAATCATAAGGCTCCTCGTGCAGTTCCCAGGTAAAGGGAACAGTTAAGATCATTTGTCCACCGGGCCTTAACACCCGGAATGATTCTTTGATCATGGCATGATGATCGTAGACATGCTCCAGCACCTGGGTAGCCAGTACCGTATCAAATGTATTGGCTTCAAATTTAAGATCGGTTGCCAGGCAAATTACATCCACCCGGTTCTTATCGCTTTGGATCACATCGCAACCCGTTTGGGTTTTTGTTTTAGGGTTATACCATTCTTCGTAAGGTTTGTTGCCGCAGCCAACGTCAAGCAGATCGCCGGTTGCATGATCTTTTATGGCTTCATTTATATCTTTTAACAGGAGGGATAAATGAATATAGTCGGGCGCCTTTTTTTTAAGCTTGGTGCTGCTAAGGCGCGGAATATTTTCCTGTCGTGACATGAATGATTATTTGCTTGTCTTGTTGGCAAAGTAATGCAAAAAATTCTATTTACGCAGGCAGCATAATGACACAGCTCGTATAAACCCCTATTTTTGTACATATAAAATTTGCATACTGAAAATTCCTGTTCACATAAACAATTACCTGCAACAGTATTTTGAGAAAATATTGATCGTATCTATACCACGTTTTACAGACCGTCACGAACGTGTAAAAAAAAATCTCGAAGGTGTACCATTTGAATTTTTTTGGGGTTCAGATAAAATGGAGTTGAATTACGATACGGCAAAAACAAACGGCACTTACGATGAACAAACGGCAAAAAAACTGCAACGCCAGGGCAAGGCATTAAACCTGGGCGAGATCGCCTGTTCGTTGTCGCATAGGATGATTTATAGTGAGATGGTAAAGCATAACTGGAAGGAGGTTTTGATTCTGGAAGATGATGTTTTGCCCATTTTTGAAAACCTGCTGCAGTTACCTGCTGCTTTGGATGAATTACCACCTGACTGGGAACTGGTTTACCTGGGCTATTTAAAGCATGAACAAGTTACTATCGGGTTAAAAACAAAACAGTTCTTTTATAAGATACTCAGCAGTTTTGGTTTAATAGCGTGGAGTTATAAAATGGTAAGCAATCTTTTACCCAGGCTTTATAGTGCACATTTAAAAAAAGCCGGCTTTCATGATTGCACGCATGCCTATGCAGTAACTCTTGAAGGAGCTAGAAAATTATTGGCTTTACAAACCCCGGTAGTTTACCGGGCAGATGATCTTTTATCTTCAACCATAATGAAAGGAGAACTGGTTGCTTTTGTTACAGAACCTAAATTCTTTGACCAGGAGATATTTCATAATGCTGCTATCGTTTCTGAAATAAAAGACTGATCACATTTTATCGATAGGCTGAAGATCATTGCATGGTATCGATCTTCTTTTTCAGGGCACCGGCCATTCTCTCGTTTATTTTTTTAAGTCCTTCATACATCTCCAGTGCGCCTTCTTTATTCTTTAGCTCAGTATAGGCATATCCTGAATATAGGTAGGCAACATCAACGACTGAGATCGCCAGGTTTTTTTTCAATTGCTCAATACATTCTGCAAATCTTTGGCTTGCCCGGTATGCATGGCCAAGTTCGCCGTAAGCCGGCTTGTATGTATTGTCTATCTCAAGGGCTTTAATACCAAAAGGAATGGCCTTTTCATGTTCTTTTTTAGCATTGTAGATCCAGGCCAGGGAATAATAAGTTTCTTTGTTTGTACTGTCCAGTTTACGGGCTGCATGATAAAAATATAAAGCAGAATCATAGTTCAACTTTATGTCCCGGTATGTTTTACCAATTGTTATTAATGCATTTGCAAAACGGGGATTTATCGCCAGGGCTTTTTTACAATTAGTAATAGCCATATTTGCATTGCCGCTTCCACTATAAATATTGCCTATTTCATAATAAGCAGAATCAAAGTTTTTTTTGAGCCGAACTGCCTGGGTAAAATCAGCTAAAGCTTCAGAAAACCTGTTGTTTCGTTTATGCTCCATGCCTGCTTTATAAAAAAATACAGCATTCTTCACCTGGGCATGGCCTGCAGAAAAAAAGAATAAGAATATAAATACGGGTAAAACAATTTTCAACATAATTCGATTTGTTTGTGCAAATTAAAACCATCTGTAGTTTTTTCAATGCATTAAATCGTTAATTTCTCGTAAACGGGGGGTTCCGGTAACCTGTAGTGCCTTAACTTTGCGTTCTGAAATGAAAAAAATCCTGCACTTCCTGGTTTTATTAGGCTTCATTTTGCTGATCTCTGCATCCGTACAGGCACAATGTGCGGTATGTACCAAAACCTCTTTACAAATGGGTGAAAAGCCTGCACAGGGTATGAACTCGGCCATATTATATTTAATGATGGCCCCATTTGCCATTGTTGGCTTTATCGCTTACAGGTGGTGGAAGAGTAATAAAAAAATCGAGGAGCAGGAACAAGCTAATAATACTTTATAAGCGATCTTCCATATTTGTATTACTCATAATTTTTTATGAATCGGTACAGGTTAAAATCTTCCCCGGTATTTTTAATGCTGTTCTTTAGATCTGCCTTATCCATGTCTTTCATCCTGTTCTGTTGTATCAGGTAATAAGCTTTTTCAGCCAGCAGCCACGATCTCCTGTCTTTATCTTTTTCCTGCAGCAAACAGTTCTGAATTGCTTTTAACAGGTCGGTAATGCCATGCTTTTGTGAGGCAATGGTCTTTATCACCGGCACCGGCATGGTATGATTATGAAAAGCCGGCGCCAGCATCAGCCTTAAATTCTTTACAAAGAGGTCGGCATCGGGTCTGTCGGCTTTATTGACCACGAAAATATCGGCGATCTCCATCAAACCTGCTTTCATTGTCTGCACTTCATCACCAGCCTCGGGCACCACCACAACAATAGTAACATCAGCAAGCCCGGCAATCTCGATCTCACTCTGTCCAACACCTACTGTTTCAATAATGATATGATCAAATGGAGCCGTCTTCATCAGGTCGCTTATCTCGATGATCTTGGGATGAAGCCCACCCAATGAGCCACGGGTGGCAAGTGAGCGGATGAAAACTTTTGGGTTATTATACCATTCACTCATCCGGATGCGGTCACCGAGTAATGCACCTAAATTAAATGGTGAGGAGGGGTCAACACAGATCACCCCAACAGACTTTCCTTCATTAACGAGCAGGCCTATCAAAGCGTCTGTAAGCGTACTTTTTCCAGCGCCCGGGGGACCTGTAATACCAATAATGGGCGTGGCAGAAGATGGGAGCTGCTGCAAAAGATCTTCATAACCCGCTACTTCATTTTCAATATAAGAGATACAGCGGGCAAGTGTTTTGCTGTTACCAGCTTTGATTTCGTTTAGCTGTTGGTGCCACATTAAACAAATTTCAATTTTCTAATTTCAAATACCAAATAAATTAAGTTGGGTTTTGTCATCTCGAACGTAGTGAGAGATCTGTTTTTAATATAGATTTCTCTCCCGATCATTATCGGGATCGAAATGACAGAAGAAATAAACTATGCTGATTTTTATTGTTTCTTTGCAGCATGAATATCTCGGTTATTATCATCACTAAGAATGAAGCACATATCATTACCAATACTTTGGAAAGCTTGCAGGCAGTAACCGATGATATTGTAATTGTTGATAGTGGCAGTACCGATGGAACAGTTGCTATTTGTAAAAGATACCATGTCCGGGTAATTGAAACTGATTGGCAGGGTTATGGTATCAATAAGAACAAAGGGATTGATGCGGCTAAGCACGACTGGATACTGAGCCTGGATGCAGATGAAGCAGTTGATGGGGAGTTGAAGGAGCAGCTTTCGAAGCTTGTGCTGAACAATGATGCAGAAGTATTTGATATCCGGTTCAAAAATTTCTTTTGTAATAAATGGATCAGGTTTGGAGAGTGGGGGTTCGACTGGCATATCCGCCTGTTCAACCGTAAAAAAGTGCAGTGGAATAATGTGGCAGTGCATGAGAATCTGGTCTTTCCGGCGGCGGTTAAAATAACTAAGCTTAAAGGTAATATCCTGCATTATACCGTTCAGAACCTGCAGGAGTATGAAATTAAAACCAGCCAGTATGCACGTATGAATGCCCAGAAATATTTTGCAGCAGGCAAAAAAGCCAATTTCTTTAAACAGTACTTTTCGCCGCTGTTTGCTTTTATACAGCATTATATTTTCCGGCTGGGTTTTTTAGATGGGAAGGAAGGATTTATTATTGCAAAGACCACGGCCCGTTATACTTTTTTAAAATATCATTATCTTAAAGATTTGAATATTAGTATTGAATCAAAAAACTGATCATATCCTGTGACGAATTTTATTCCCATATTTCCTTTGGCCATTGTGGTATACCCCGGTGAGCAGCTCAACCTGCATATTTTTGAACCCCGGTATAAACAACTGATCACTGAAAGTTTTGAAACAAAAAAACCTTTTGGCATACCCGCAGTTATTGATGATAAGATCAATGAAATGGGCACGCTGGTAGAGGTAAAGGAGATAAGCAAGCTTTATGATGACGGAAAAATGGATATAAAAACTGAAGGGTTGCAGATTTTCAGGATGCTTGAGATCATAAATGATCTGCCGGATAAATTATACAGCGGGGCAATTGTAAACTATCCGGAGAACAATGAAAAGGGGAATCCTGTTCTAATGCAGGGTATTGTAAAAGGGATCAAAGAGCTACACAAGTTGCTTAATATAGAAAAGAAATTTGCCAGGGAAGATGGATCATTGTGGAGCTATGATATAGCACACCATGCTGGGATGTCGCTACAGGAAGAATATGAGTTGCTGGAATTATTACATGAATTGCAAAGGCAGGAATATTTAAAACGACATCTTACCAAAGTGATCCCGCTACTTGCAGAAATGGAAATGCTAAAGGAAAAAATAAAACTGAACGGGCATTTTAAGAATTTGAAAGGATTGGATTAGTTTAGGAGTTTAGGGTTTAGATAACGGTCTAAATTTTATAACCTTTTTCCTAAACTTTCTAAACTCCTAAACTCCTAAACCTCTAAACTCCTAAACTAATTTATATGATAAAAACCATTTGCTTCGACTTTGGCAACACCCGCTTAAAAGCAGCGATTTTGGAGAATGAAAAATTTTCCGCGGAGATCATTTTGTCCGATGATCAAACAGCTACCATCGAAAAATTATTAATGGATCATGCACCGCATAAAACGATACTGTCTTCAGTGATTGAACATAATACGGAGATCGAAACCTTATTGTCTACAAAAACAAAATTTCACAAAATTTCACATCTCACAAAAGCCAATTTTACCACTCCAGTGGGTAAGCCGGAAACAATCGGCGCCGACCGGCTGGCCATTTCTGCAGCAGCGGTTCATTATTTCCCCGGCAAAAACAACCTGGTGGTCGCCCTGGGAAGTTGTATCACGTATAATTTTATAAACCAGTACAACGAGTTCATAGGAGGCAGCATTTCTCCGGGTATGGAAATGCGTTTTAAGGCAATGCAGGTTTTTACCGCAAAGCTTCCGTTGGTGCAAAAAGACTGGAATTTTCCTTTAATTGGCTATGATACCAAAACAAATATGCAAAGCGGGGTCATAGCCGGAATTACATATGAAATTGATGGTTTTATCAGCAAATATGCCAGTAAATACGGGAACTTTAACGCCGTTTTAACCGGGGGTGATACAAGCTATTTTGCCGGTCAACTTAAAAACAAGATATTTGCCGACCCTTATTTCTTATTTAAAGGATTATATGCGCTCAGCGAAACTAACAATGACTAAAATTTTAATGGTACTTTTTGTGGCTTGTGGCTTGCAAATGAGTGCAAAAGCACAGGAAAACTCTCCTTATTCAAGATATGGGTTAGGCGATATCACCCCTCCTGGCAATGCATTGTCAAGGGGAATGGGTGGCATCACTGCCGGTATAGCTACCAGCAGCCAGCAGGGCGATGACATTCAAACCATCAATTTTATGAACCCCGCTTCCCTGGCATCAAACCGGGTTTTTACAATCCTGGATGTAGGTACAGATATAAGTTACCGCATCCTGAAAAGCACCATTCCGGCAAAAAAATTCACGTCTGCAAATACTTATGTTTCTTACCTGCAGCTTGCTTTTCCGTTAACCACACCTAAAATGGCCAAAAAGAAAATAGATTGGGCAATGAGTTTTGGGTTAAGGCCTGTAAGCAAAATCAATTACAAAATAGAAAAGAATGAGCGGTTGCTCATAGGCGACAGTCTGAATACCATCTACGAAGGTAGCGGCGGCGCCAACCTTGCCTCTATTGGCACAGCCATCAGGGTAAAAGGATTAAGTGTGGGCATCAACCTGGGTTATATGTTTGGCAACAAAGATTATAGCACCAAGCTTACCATTATAAACGACAGCGCTTTTCATTTTATATCCAACTCACAGACCCGGACAAGTTTTAACGGCCTGTTCCTGAGTGGTGGTATACAATATGAGCTTGACCTTGATAAAAATACAGGGACCAGTAAGATCCACAGAATAATGAGGTTTGGCGTTTATGGCAATATGCAGCAGAATCTAAATGCCAAAGCTGATAAAATAAGGGAAACGATTTTTTATGATGGTAATGGTGGTTACTTCCGTCTGGATAGTGTGTTTGAAGAAAATGATGTTAAAGGCAAGATCAAATATCCGGCAAAAGTAGGCCTTGGATTTGTATACCATGACCTGAACTGGATGTACGGCGCCGATTTTGAATATGGCAACTGGGCAAACTACCGCTATTATGGCCAAACTGACCAGGTACAGAATAACTGGACCTTCAGGGCGGGTGCACAATACCATCCACGTAAAGAAAATACATCTACAACCAAATACTTCCGTTTTGTAAAATACAGGGCTGGTTTTTATTATGGCACCGATTATATCAATGTGAATAAAAACAGGCCCGAGTATGGTTTTACTTTGGGTACAGGTATGCCTTTAACAAGCATTAAACAACGTAGCGGCTATGGCGGCAAAGTTGTTTTAAACACAGGCCTGGAGTTTGGCAGCAGGGGTAACAAACAAACCAACCTGCGTGAGAATGTGGTAAGGTTCAGCATCGGGGTATCCATGAATGCCCTGTGGTTTCAAAGACCTAAATACAATTAATGTATTTTTCAGGTTGGTTAAAACACCTTGATCTTAATGGCGGCACTGTTACAAAACATATACCTGCGTTTTTGGGATAAAACCCTGCTCCCTTGTCGGTGTCCTCACCGACCTGAACAGTTAAAAGGCATCCACTGTTTGCTGTACCGTAAAAAAATTTTTCTCATACAACTTGCTCTTTGCTTTTTTGCAGCATTTATATTTACTTCCTGCCAGGAAGAAGAATTCAGCAGTTATAACAGCAAGAACCTGGGCATTGAAGAAATAAAAAATGCCGATATCAATTATACCCTTGGTGGCAATGCCAAAGCAAAACTGCGTTCGCCTTTAATGCTAAGGGTACAAGATGTCAATCCTTATGTTGAGTTTCCCCAAAAACTACACGTTGATTTCTTCAATGTAAAAGGAGAAGTGGAGAGCAGGCTTGACGCTTTGTATGGAAAATATTTTGAGCTGGAAAGCAAGGTTTTTTTACGTGACAGTGTAAGGGTGATCAATATACTTGGAGATACTTTGTATTGTAACGAGCTTTGGTGGGACAGAAACCGGAAGGGCAGTGAATTTTACACAGACAAGCCCGTACGGATACGCCGCAAAATGGAAATCATCAACGGAACCGGAATGGAAGCTGCCCAGGATTTTAAGAACTGGGTTATCCTTAATCCATCACAGGGTGTTATGAGAATTCCCAATTCCCAGTTCCCGGCAGATTGATCTTACTTTCAACAAATCAATAACTCCGTTGTTATAATTCCTTCGGTTATTACCGCAACATAATTAAATACTCAAATGAGCTATTCAGTATCTTTATCCTTATTAAAACAACATCAGTATGGAATATCGCCGGTTAGGTAGATCAGGTTTACAGGTAAGTGTATTATCTTTTGGCAGTTGGGTAAGTTTCAGCAAACAGATCAATGATAAGGTTGCCGATGAATTGATGGGGCTCGCTTACGATAAAGGCATCAATTTTTTCGACAATGCAGAAGTGTATGCTTTGGGCGAAAGTGAAAAAATGATGGGCCGTGTTCTAAAAAAGAAAAAATGGGACCGTACCTCTTATACCGTGTCTTCTAAAGCTTTTTGGGGATGGAGGGGCACAGCAAACAAGCCCAATCAAACGGGCTGCAGCCGCAAACATTTGCTGGAAGCCTGCGATGAGGCCTTACAAAGATTGCAGGTAGATTATCTCGACCTCTATTTTTGCCACCGGCCTGATAAAAATACGCCCATTGAAGAAACCGTTTGGGCAATGAACCACCTTATTCAGCAGGGAAAAATCATGTACTGGGGTACCAGCGAATGGAGTGGTGTTGAAATTATGGAAGCTCACCGGATTGCAGAAAAACTCAGGCTTATAGGTCCAACCATGGAACAGCCTCAATACAATTTGTTTGAGCGTGAAAAAATAGAAAAAGAGTATTTGGAAATCTATAAGAATGTTGGCCTTGGCACTACCATTTGGAGTCCCCTGGCTTCGGGGCTGTTAACAGGCAAGTATAATAATGGGGTTCCAAAGAACAGCCGCTTTGCACTGGCAGGATTTGATTGGCTGAAAGAAAGATGGGTGATGGATGATAAAGTAAAGAAAGTAAAAAAATTGACTGAGCTTGCTGCAAAGCTGGGTGTAAGCACCGCTTCTTTAAGCATTGCCTGGTGTATCAAAAATCCCAATGTAAGCACTGCCATTTTAGGCGCTACAAAAAAAACACAGCTGCTTGATAATTTAAAAGCATTGAACGTAGTTGAAAAATTGACACCGGATATAGTTGAGAAGATAGAAACGATCATGAAAACAAAGCCTGTATTACCAGAGTATTAAAAGCCCACCCAACCCTCCCCGGGGGAGGGTTTTTAGAGAATAATGAATTAAGCAATACAATTATTCTGAAAACAGATAATAATAAATTTTTGAAAAAATCTGAAAATATTCATACTGTAATAAAGCCCCTCCCCCGGCGGGGTTTGGGGAGGCCTGTAATTGTTTACGGAATTCCGAATTGTGATACAACCAAAAAGGCTCTGTTCCTATTGAAGCAAAACAATATACCTTTTTCCTTCCATGATTATAAGCTGCATGCAATAAGTAAAGAAAAATTAGAGCATTGGTGCGGTTTAACAGGTTGGGAAGTTATCTTTAACAAAAGAAGCACCACCTGGCGGGAATTGAGTGAAGCTGAACAAAAAAAGATCATCGATCAGCCTTCGGCAATAAGGTTGATGATGGGGCAGACAAGCATCATTAAAAGACCCATTATAGAGTTTAAAAATGAACTAATAGTTGGCTTTAATGAAAAAGCAATTAAACAATTAAACCATAAAATATACACATGAAACGTAACGCAACAGCCGTTTGGAACGGTACAGGTAAAGAAGGTTCTGGTCACCTGACCACACAAAGCACAACCTTGAATCAAACACAGTATTCTTATAATTCACGCTTTGCTGAAGGTGTGGGAACAAACCCCGATGAGCTGGTAGCGGCTGCACATGCAGGATGCTTTACCATGAAGATCAGTTTTTTGCTGAATGCAGCAGGTTTTACCGCTGATGAAATAGAAACACGTTGTGATATTTCCCTGGAAGATGGAGCCATTACCGGATCGCACCTGAATGTAAAAGCTAAAGTGCCCGGTATAGGCCAGGAGCAGTTTGAGACCATCGTGGCAGATGCAAAAACCAATTGCATCATCTCTAAATTACTCAACACCAATATTACCCATGAAGCTGTTTTAAGCTGATTGAAAAGTTCTATTACATGATACTTACAAAAGCAGTTTCAATACTCGTGTTTGTATTATCTGCTTTGGCAGTAAAAGCTACAGCATCAGATACGCTGGTGGTGATCTTTGACAGGCAGCAATTTGTGCAGGGTGATACCCTTAATATAGAAGTGTACACGGAAAATTATGCGGAGCATACTGGGGATAAAGTTGATCAGCCTGCACAAACCTTGCACCTGTGGATAGATGATAAGAAAACCGGCAGGCGGTGGAAATACCGCTATCCATTTTTAAAAGGGAGACAAAAGATCGCACTAAGAATAAGCGATAGTATTCCCAACGGGGATTATGCATTCAATTTTTTATTGCAAAACCAGTTCCTGGCCATAAAGGGAAAGATTGTAAACGTAACAAAGCAGGATACTTCCATAAACTTTTTGGCCAAAGGAAAGAACAAAGTACCCATCATTGATGGGGCTGATGTACAGGCCTCGGGTAATTTTAAGATCGACCAGCTTTATTATGCAGATTCGGTGTTATTTAGTTTTTCAAAACCAATAAACAAAAAAGAAAATCCGCTTAAGCTTATTATTGAAACACCCCTTGATTCAGCATTCATTCCCGAAGCAATAGCTAATGAATTTATTATTGTTGGCAATACTGGTATTATCCCTAATTCAGGGATGTCTGCCAGTCCTTATATTTTTGATTTGAATGACCATCCTGATACCAGGCTTCTCAAAGAAATTACGCTGCAGACAAAAGCAAAGAAACAGCTTGATGAGTATATTTCTAAAAATGTAAGCGATTTGTTTGGATATGATGATGCCAAAACACTCGATCTAATGGATTCTGACGAAGCATTATCCTTTCCCGACCTGATGAGTTACCTGGTTTATAAATTTCCGGAGCTTAGGCAAATGAGCAATTCAGAAAATGGCCAACCTTATTTGACGCTTCGGAATGAAACCGTAGATATTTATGTTGATGAGTTCATGGACGACATTTCACGTGTAAGTATCCAGGATGTTGCCATGGTCCGATTCTTCAGGCAAAGCCTTCGCCTGAGTAGTGGCATGAACAATGAAGGCTTTGGCGGTACTATTGCTATTTACACCAAAAAGCCTGAGGATAAAAAAGGAAATAAGCTAAGCAACTATACTTTTTATGTAAAAGGGTATACGCCAAAGAATATAGTATGGAAATAATTTTTGCAGATCTCTTTAATTACATTTGATAAAACAGCTAACATGTCATTTCAAAATAAAACAGTTATTATCACAGGCGCTTCCCGTGGTATTGGTAAAGCAATAGGATTGAGGCTGGCCAAGGAAGGCGCTAATATTGTTATTGCCTCCAAGAGCGTGGAGGAAAATCCAAAATTGGGTGGCACTATTTTTTCGGCTGCTGCAGAAATGGAAGCGGCAGGTGGAAAAGCATTAGCTGTTCAATGTGATATCCGTTTTGAGGATCAAATTCAAAATGTAGTTGACATGACCGTTGAAAAATTTGGCGGCATTGATATATTGATCAATAATGCATCGGCCATTAACCTTACGCCTACCGAGCAAACGGAGCCCAAGCGTTTTGACCTGATGTATGATATCAATGTAAGAGGAACATTTATGATGAGCCGTGCCTGCATTCCCCATTTAAAAAAAGGAAGCAATGCACATATCCTGAATTTATCTCCCCCGCTCAATATGGACCTGAAGTGGTTTGAAAATCACCTGGCATATACCATCAGCAAATATGATATGAGCATGATCGCACTCGGTTTATCTGCCGAGCTGAAAAAATACAATGTTGCAGCCAATGCACTTTGGCCACGTACAACCATTGCCACTGCCGCAGTAAATAATTTACTCGGCGGCGAAATGCTGATGAAAATGAGCCGTACAGTGGACATCATTGCAGACGCTGCATACTTTATCCTTTCTAAACCTTCCACCAGTTGCACCGGCAATACTTTTATTGATGAAGCCGTGCTGGCAGCAGAGGGTATCACTGATCTTGAAAAATATTCAGTTGTGCCCGGAGCGGAGCTATACAAAGATCTTTTTGTTTAATCCTCTTTGTTAATCATTTCCTAAAGGATTTTTTGTTTGATGAGCGGTAACCTTATTGCTGCCCATACATTTAATTTCGTATTGTCATCATTACGCCATGAATGATGGTTAGAATAACCAACTAAAGTATAGACATGAACTGTTTAAAATTAAAAGCAATATGCTTTTGCATACTGCTTACTTCCACCGCTTTTAGCCAGGCCACCACAAGGCAATTAGCAGCTAAAAGAATTACAACAAGTATTAAAATTGACGGCGTTTTAGATGACGCAGGATGGAAGGATGCACCGGTTGCGGATAAATTCACCGAGCTTAGACCAACTCCTTTTAGAGTAGAGAGCAATGAAAATGCTACGCAGGTTTACCTGGTATACGATAATGCAGGAATTTATGTTGGAGGTTATTTACACGAAAAAAATAAAGATAGTATTGCGGCAGAATTAAGTGGTCGTGATGGTTTTGGTAATAATGATTTTGTTGGGGTCGTTTTTGACACCTACTATGATAAGCAAAATGGCTTTGAATATTTTGTTACGCCCCTGGGCGAACAGTGGGATGCAAAAGTATCGCCCAATACAAATGGTAACGACGAAGATTTTAGCTGGAATGCTGTGTGGGAAAGCAAGGCTAAACTACAGGCTGATGGATGGACATTCGAAATGTTCATTCCATATTCTGCTATCAGGTTTGGAAAAAAAAATGTACAGGACTGGGGCTTTAACATTATTAGAAAAAGAAATAAAAGTGCACAACAGTTATTCTGGCAATCTTTAGATCCGAATGTAAATGGGTTTTTAACTCAGGAAGGGATGTTTACCGGCCTGGAAGGTATTAAGCCACCGATGCGGCTGCAGTTCTCACCTTATCTCTCAACCTATCTTAATAATGATGGAACAGCAGCAAAAGGAGTTAAAAAAACCAGCGCAACCATTAATGGTGGTATGGATGTAAAATACGGATTGAACCAGGCATTTACCTTAGACATGACGCTGATACCTGATTTCGGACAGGTACAATCTGATAACCGTATCCTTAACCTTTCACCATTTGAACAGCGGTTTAACGAGAACCGGGCTTTTTTTACAGAAGGTGTTGAGTTATTCAATAAGGGAAATTTGTTTTACAGCAGGAGGATAGGGTTAGAGCCCAGGGCCAGGACGGCGATCAATGTTTTAAATAATGATATAGTGGAAGAGTATCCTGAACAGGCTAAAATTATAAATGCAACAAAAATAAGCGGCCGTACCCAAAAGGGTTTGGGTGTGGGTATACTTAATGCAATTACGCAGCGCCAGTTTGCATCAATAATGGATACAGCTACTAAAATATCCAGGAAAGCAGAGAATATGCCGCTAACCAATTATAATATCCTGGTGCTCGATCAAACCTTAAAAAATAACAGCAGTGTTTCCCTGGTCAATACCAATGTATGGCGCAGCGGTAATGATTACGATGCTAATGTAACATCGGGCATGTTCGACTTTAATGATAAAAAGAACATATGGAATATTGGCGGTAATGTAAGTTTCAGCAATCTTATTGGTAAGCATGGTAAGAACACAACAGGCTATGCACACAGCATTTACTTTGGTAAAACAAGCGGCCGTTTTAGATTCAATATATGGCAGGACCTGTACAACGACAAATATGATAAAAGTGATTTTGGATATTTTACCAACAATAATACTATGAACCAGGGCTTAAGGGCAGGGTATAACTGGACCAAGCCCAAAGGATGGTATAATCAGATGCGCATCAATACCAACTTTTATTACAGCAGGCTGGTTAAACCTATTGATATTTTAAGAAGAAAGGAAATGATGTACCAGAATGCAAGTATAAACCTCAATTTTAATGCACAACTGAAGAACCTCTGGTGGTTTGGTATGAACATCAATGCCGGACCAAAGCGCCATGATTTTTATGAGCCAAGATCTTATGGCCGTGTTTTCAGGGATAAAGGAAGAGTTAACGGAAACTTTAGGTTTGAAAGTAATTTTGCTAAAAAACTTTCAGGGGGCGGATCTGTGTATGCCGGTACGGGTGGTGTTTTCAAAAGAAAGAACCTGGATCTAAGCCTAAATGCCAAATACCGTTTTAACAGCAAGTTCTCACTTGATTATTCAATTGACCATAGTACCAGCAACAATCAAACTGGCTGGGCCGGAGATACCACGGTGGCAGGCAGCAAGGTTATCTATTTTTCAAGAAGAGATGTGCGTTCGGTTGAAAATGTTGTAAGTATTAAATACAGTTTTACAAATCGCATGGGACTTACCCTGCGTACCAGGCATTACTGGAGCAAAGTAGATCCTAAACAGTTTTATGAACTGGATAAGTATGGAGACTTGCAAACTCCCACCATTGCATTTACAAGAAATGTAAAACAGAATTATAATTATTTAAGTGTTGATATGGTTTATAACTGGCAGTTTGCGCAAGGCAGCTTCTTTAGCATAGTATGGAAAGATATCGGCGAAAGTTTTAACCGCCAGTTTGAAAAGAATTATATAAAAAACCTTGCTAATACCATTGAAGGGAACCAGTTTAACAGCCTTTCCGTAAGAGTTATCTATTTCCTGGATTATCTTACCATAAAGAATAAAAGGAAAAATAGTTAAGGTGATAAGTGTTGTTTTTACACCTGGTCCTCCCTTTAACCGGGGAGGATTTTTATTTATTAAGATTTATCCTAATCACTAAGGGGCAGATACGGCATTAGCAAGAGGTCGCAAACTAATTCAAGTATTTATCTGTATTTTTAGTTTTAAACTGAACCAAAACTTACCCTGGCCTAAAAATGGAAAAACAGAAATCTGCTTTATCACAGCTGCTCAAGGAATCTTTGCTGGCAACCGTACTTGTTTTTGTTTCCGTTTGGATATTATTCCTGGTCATCAGTATCTCTTTCAAGCCATTCAATTTTGTTGCTAAGACCATCAAGGATGTAAATCTTACCGATTTCTATTTTTCAGGCTTACAGTCACCCGTGGCCGATACCAATATTATACTCGTAAATATCGAGGACCTGGGCCGTAAGGATATAGCTGCGCTGGTTGATGGCATCCACGCTGCAGGCCCGGAAGTTATTGGGCTTGACGTATTTTTTTCAGATAATATAGACAGCATTGGCGACCCGGTGTTAAATGCATCGATAAAAAATGCTGCTGATAAACTAGTATTGGCCGGTTTTTATGATGAAAAGACAAACAGCTTTAACAGCGATTACAAAACCTTTACCGGCACTTACGGGCATGCCAATATTTTAACCAACGAAGCCCGAACGGCTGTTGTGAGAAAATTTCAACCGGCATATAAGCATGGAGATAGTATGCTTTATTCTTTTTCTGCAGCTATTGCAAATAAATACAGCAAGCCGCTTTTTGAGAAGCTTGCAACCCGTAATAATAAAGTTGAGTACATCAATTATAAGGGTAATAAAAATACGTACCTGGTCCTCAACCATGCTGAGGTCCTTGATAGTGCTGCAGACCTTGCTTTTCTGAAGAACAAGATCGTTTTGATCGGTTTCCTGGGTGGCAAGACCAGGAGCACAGAAGATTTTAACGATATATTTTATACACCTGTTAATAAACATTATTATGGAAGGGCGTTGCCGGATATGTATGGGCTTGTGATACATGCCAACACAGTTTCCATGATCATTGAAAAGAATTATATCTGGTATCCTGCCGACTGGCTAATTTTTATAATTTCTTTTATTATCACTTTCCTGCATGTTGTACCCTTTATTTATTTCTATGTGAACAGGCATTTGTGGTACCATGTTTTTGTGAAGGTGGGCCAGCTCGTAAGTTTTACTGCTATCCTGCTCATCGTCTTCCTGGTGTTTAAGCATACTTCGGTTTTGATCACAACAAAATATATCCTGTTGCCTGTTATACTTGCTGCTGATATATTATACTTGTATGAATCATTGGCAGTGTTGGTTTATAAAAAAACAGGAAGGAAAAGCCTGTTTATTCATGAGCATAAAGAAAATGATCCCCCTACGGTTGAGGTTGCAGTTACGGAAGAAGATAAAGTGCAGGAAACCGTGCAGGAAGAAATAACAACCCCAATAGACAAAGCTGAGACCACAAAGCCTGAAGTATGAAAAAATTTATTTCCATAATGATCGTCCTGTTACTGCCCCTGGTAATACTTGCGCAGGCGGGTACAGATATACTGGTGTTTTCGGTACAGGGTGATGTGATGATCAAACGCGGTAAAAATATTATCCCCTGCAAACGGGCCTATAAAATTTTAGTCGGTGATATCATACAGCTTAAAAAAGGAGAGCTGTCACTGGTAAGCAGAAACTTAAAACGGGTGACCCTTGAAAAAAAGGGCTCTTATTCGTACCAGCAAATAGTAAAGCATTTCGATCGTGCCAATGCTTCGCTGGAGAACAGGTTTTTGGTGCAGGTAATAGATAAAATGACTAAAAAGTCCGGGGAAGTAGCCTATGCCGGTGGCGTGGTAAGGGGAACCAGGGGGGCAATGGAGCCCATGGATTCTGCCATCATCCTTTCCGATCTTATCCGCTTCTATTTTTCAAATTCAAACAACCAACAGCTTCATTTTTTTATTTTGAATGAAGACAGGAAGGTTTTATTTACTTCTCTAACCACGGATAGCAGTTTTGTGATACAACGATCAAAAGCAGGCTGGTGGAAACCGGGCACTTATTTCTGGGAATCAGTAGCACTGGATAAACAGGGAACTGCAGAGCAGTCGTTTTTTATTCCTCAAATTAATGAACTGGATGATTTTATAAATGAGTATATAAAACTGAAGCGGTGCTTTGCCGCTTTTCCTTCAGTCATAAGTATACAATTAATGGAAGAAGTTTTGTTGGAAAAGAAATGGGTACTGTATTAATTACGCTTAGAAGAAATAAAGATACTTAACCTTTTTTCTTTCCCTTGCCGGGAAAATATTTTTCCATCATTACTTTGAACTCATTGGTTTCTCTTATAAAAGAAAGATCATTATCTGAAACAAGCATAAAGTAATCTCCAAAGCCCAACTTCAAAGATTTCTCCAGGCTTTCCAATGCAGTTGTTTTATCTTTTTGCAAAGCCTTCCAGCAGGCATGATGATACCAGGTCCACAGATCCTCGGGTTTGTAATTAAACAGGCGGTCGAAGAGTTCATTAATGTTTTGGGTACTGTCGATAAACCCCGGCACACGTATATAAGTATATAACATGCTAACGTACGATACGTATTGCATATTTACCGTGTATACCTTTTTCTTAAATGCAGTATAAGCTTTTTCATCTTTAGCTGCGTAAGATTTTCCAAAGTACAATTGCATATTGGTAATAAAGCCTTCCAATATAGAAGTGGCATTAACTACGCAAAGATTAAAATGATCCATAGCTTCCGAAAGTTTGCCCTCTTTTTCATCAATTACACCTAAGTTAAAATGGGCATGGGCATAATTGCTATCCGCTGCTGTAACAATATTAAAATATTTGCGGGCGCTATCGTTCTGATTGTTTATAAAATATACATGCCCTATATTATTATCGCAAATGCTGCAATAACCCGGGTAATATTTTTTGGTTTCATTATAATAATATATGGCACTATCTGGTTTACTTATTCGGGCATTATAAACACCCTTGGCAAAATAGCCCGACATTTTATCATTATCCGATGTAATCAGTGCATCAATGATCTGCATGGATTTATTCGCTTTATCATTATACCAGTATATTTCGCTCAACTGAAGTTTGATATTTACATCGGCTGGATAATCTTTTGATAAAGATTCAAATAATATTTCTGCCTTATCAAATTGTTTTAGCCTCGTATAGATCAAACCCAGTGAGAACCGGGCATAGAGATCATTGGGGCGCAGGTCAAGGTATTTTTGAAAAGCAGCATTGGCTTTATCATATTCATAAATAAAATTGTAATTGATACCCAACCCCTGCAAGGTATAAGCCGCATTGGGTTCAAGTTGGGCAGACTCTTCCAGTAATTTTATTGATTCTAAAACGGTAGGTTTCCAGCTAATGTTATATTCATCTTCGCTTAAAGCCCAGGTTAAAGCCATAGCATTCATATATAATTTCCTCGCTTTCAGGTTACGGAACATATAGTGTTGCTCTCCCAGTAAACTTAAACAGCTATCCAGTTCAGTTGCTGCATAATAACATTCATCACGGGTTGAATAACTTGTCTCGCCTTTCAATAAAGGCCCGGCAATATCATTGAATCTCAAATTCAATGCAGTGGCCAGGTTCCGGCGCATGGCTGTAATTATTGGATTATCTGCATATTTTTTTATGAACACCCGGTAATCTTTCAAAGCATTGGTATCGGCTGGCCAGATCAGCTTTCGCTCTTCCAGGTTCTGTTTGAAGGATAGGTATATTTTTTTTCCGGCTGCATCCAATGAGTCAATATATTTTTCTTCGCTACCTTTTGTGTTTGCAGTTGCCAGTAAAGGATAATTTTCAGCTTTCTGTTTTTTTAATGCTGCAAGCACTGTTGGATTTACGGTAACAAAGGATTTACTCAGGTCCCCGCTTATTACCGGAATCTGCTTTTCTTCACTGAAAGTTGCTACCTGGTCAGTTATATAACGCTGTAGTTCGGAGAAACTTACTTTGCCATCATTGTTCTTATCGGCAAGGCCTTTCATGCCTTCTTCCAGTTGTAAGGAGAACAAGCCCCTGCCGCCACCCCATTCTTTACTTTCAAGAGAAAGCTGGTTAGGCTGGCACGAAAGTATCTTGTATTCTTTTCCCCAGGCAGTGGCCAATGCTGCAGCAGTTTGCTGTACCCCTTCCACACCACCCCCCAGGTTACCGGAGTGGCAGGCATCTACAATAAAGATCATTTCGGTACCACGCATGGCAAGTGGCGAAAGGTATCTTTTAAGATCCAGAATTTCCAGCACATCGTCTTTCATACCAAAATAATTTCCATTGGGACTATTGTACAACAGCAGCAAGCCATTTTCAATCTGTGTAAGGTCTTCCATATCACCGTGCCCGGCAAAAAAGAAATATACCCGGTCGCCGGGTTTTGCCTTACGGGCAATAATGGAAATAGCATCAGCGATATTATCTCTGGTAGCCTTATCATTTAAAAAAGTCTCAATATTGGCTCTTGGTATTTTGCCACAGGCCTCACTCATCAGCAGATCTTCAAATGCCTGCGCATCTTTATCAGCATATTGTAAGGAGGGAACAGCTTTATATTGGCTGATACCAATAATGATTGCGTAAGTATTACCGGGTTTTGCTGTAGAATCTTTTTTTATAGTAAGACCACGCTCACCAGGTTGGGCATAAGCAAGCAGGGAGAACATATGGTATATAACTAACAGAGATAGCCGCTTCAATTTTTTTTTTGGATTAATAGTTTATTAAAGATAATGTAGTTTGATAATACCAAAACTACCCGTTGCAGGGTATTTAATAAAGGCTACATTTTGGCGACTTTTGATTTATATTTGAAATACCAATACTAATAAAAAAATAATATGAAACAAAAACTGCTTACCTGTATTTCCCTGTTTGCATGCATTATCATTATTGCATCCGGTTGCAAAACCACTGCCAATAGCCTTGCGCTTAAAGGTGAGGACGCTAAAATAAAAGTGCAGGAAAGTCCTGATGCACTTAGTTATAATTCTATTAAAACACAACAAGTGTTATCCTTCACACAAAGAAGTGAAGATGCTTTAGCTAAAGCAAGAGGTGAGAAAGGCAGAGGATTAGTGTTGGGCCCACTCCTGGGCAGTGCGGTGTCACTGGGTACAGATATGGTTAAAAAAATGATCGCCAAGGACAGGGCTAAATATATTGCAAAGTATGATTTTGCGCTAACCGATCTTTATTTTTACGACCAGCTATCAACCGAAAGTGTATTTGATCCTGTGGGACTTCAGTTCAGCGGTTTTACATTGATAAGAACTTTTACCAATAATAACGGCTTAACTGATACTGCTTTTGTAGCACGTTTCGACCTGGATACAAGTTCCACCAACGAGATCATTAATAATTCGATCTTCCGGCTTAAGTTAAAGGATCTTAAACTTTATTATTCAAAAGCCAAAATGACTGCGGCCCAGAAGAATACCATCAATATGGATATCGAAATAACTTTCCGTACTACCTATGTTAATCAAATTGGCCAGTTGTTCGACAATGTAGTACTGGGTAAATTTTATTTGTTGGTCCGCAATGCGCCTATGGATAAAAACAGTGCCGGGTATGCAGCGTATTACGAAAATCTGAAAGGCCAAAAGATTGACGGCCGGAGTTTTATAGTGCCACGTTCATCCGGTTATTATAAAGACGAGTTTGGTAAAGTAGATAAATCATACAGCCAGGGCGCTTATGCTATTGATGTAAAAGTAACAGAAAGCTCCAAAGATAAATTTGTAACAAAGATCCTGATGGATAACAGCGACAACATTATTGATATGCTGGGGAAAGAGGCTAAGAAGGCGTTGACGAAATAATTATATGCAATTACTGATCGGGTTTCAAAATTAATTCCTTTCATACACTATTCAGGTATAACTAATCCTTTGCATGTAATTGAAAATTGCATTAATAGTAATAACTTTTCCAAAACTTACTTATGCTGCTTAGGGTTATGATCCCTTATTATATTGTTTTCCTGCTTTTTTGCTGTAAACTGTGTTATGCTCAACAGCCGAAACTGATGTTGCCGATCGGGCATAGCTGGATCTCAAATTCCGCAATACACACACATACGAACCGGATCATTACAGCAGCCTGGGATGGAACCGCTAAAATATGGGAAAGCTCCTCCGGCAAGTTAATAGGCACCCTGAATCATGGCTTGTGGGGCGTAACTTCTATTGCGCTTAGCCCCGATGAGAAGATAATTATTACAACAGGTTGGGATGGGTCAATAAAATTATGGAATGCTCAAACAGGGTTATTAAAGCATGCATTGAAAGGTCATAATAAGGCAATAAATGAAATAAAATTTAGCGCCGATGGCCAGTTTATTATTACCGCATCAAACGACAGTACATCGAAAATATACAATACTGCCACCGGTGAATTATTATTAAATCTACCTGATCATAATGGTGAGGTGTGGTCTGTTTCAGTTAGTCCGGATGATAAAAAAATTGCCACTGTTTGTTCTGATAGTAAGGTAAGGATCTGGGATACTAAAAGTGGTAAACTTTTATACAGTAAAATTAAAAACGGCTATTACTCGGCAGCGTTCAGTCCCGATGGAAATAAAATAATTGTTACTTCACAATTCAATGCAGAAATATGCAATATTGAAAACGGCGATCTTATAAACACATTAGCAGGTCATACCAGTTGGGTGTATAAAGCCCAGTTTAGTTCCAGTGGAAAAATGGTTATAACAATCTCAGCGGATTCTACTGCAAAGCTATGGGATGCAGAGGCCGGAGTTTTATTATACACACTAAAAGGACATAAAGCAAAATTGAATACGCTCAATTTTAGTGCAGACGACAGATATGTAATTACAGGTTCCAGTGATAAAACTATAAAAGCATGGGATACACAAACCGGTAAATTACTGGCTGATCTTGAATCTACACACGAGGTCTGGAATGCGGTTATCAGCCCGGATAGCAGGAAGATCGTACATCCCTTTGGACGTTTTTTTAAGATATATGACCTACAAAGTAAAAAGTATATATTAAAACTGGGAGGGGTTACCCAATTTGTACCAGTCGTACTTTTTACACCGGGAGGGAAAGAGCTCATCATGCCATCCTGGGATAATACTATCAAAATATGGAATCTCGAAAAGGGTTCATTATCCTTTGTACTCAGGGGACATCGGTCTTTCATTGGTAACGCATCGTTAAGTAATAGCGGTAAGCTGCTTGCTACTGTTTCTGAAGATCATACGGCAAAAATTTGGGATATACAATCTGGTTCATTGCTAACAGATTTCATTGGACACAAACAAAGGGTTAATACCGTAATGTTCAGCCCCGATGATAAAACAATACTTACAAGTGCCGAAGACGGTACTGCCAGGATTTGGGAAACCCATTCAGGTAAAATGCTGTTTGTTTTTGAACATGGTGCTGATTCTATCTATCGTTCAACTTTCTCTTCTGATGGCAAAATGGTCTCCACCGTGGGCCCCGGTGCTGCAGCTAAAATATGGGATGCTAAAACAGGGAAGTTAATTACCAGCCTCGTCTCATCATCAAATGAGTACATAGGTTATTTTGCTGATGGTGATAAAAAATTTATCACTATTTCAGATAGTATTATGAAAATCTGGGAACTGCCTTCTGCTAAATTATTAATGACGAAAACTGACCATGGGGCCAGGATCTATGATCTCACAATAAGTCCTGGTGGCAAAAAAGCTGCTACTTCTTCTTTTGATTCTACAGCCAGGATTTGGAATACCGAAACCGGGAAACTTGTTGCCATACTCACTGGACATGAAAGTGCATTAAGGGGTATAAAATTTAACCAGGACGGAACCAAAATAATAACTACCAGCAGCGATGGAGCCGCCAAATTATGGAATGTAGAAAATGGAAAAGAACTGGCTACGATGATTGGCCATGATTTTGACTCGAATAATCCAGATTTTAGTAAGGATGGAAAATTGATTGCCACCACTTCCATGGATAACACCGTTAAAGTTTGGAATAACATGGGCAGTTTACTCTACTCTTTTATTTCAGTAGATACTACGGGGTACCTGGTGGTAGATGCGTCTAACAGGTACGATGGAAATGAAGCCGCCCGAAAACTCCTCTACTTTACCTGTGGTACAGAAGTGATCGACCTAGACCAGGTAAAAGACCAGCTCTGGGTACCCAACCTTGCCGAAAGAATAATGAAGGGTGAAACCATCAATGCAAAAACACTGGATGAACTTAATATTTGCGGGTTAACCCCGGAAGTAGAAGATGCAACCGATAAAGCAGGGGAATATCATTTTAAAATAAAACCCCGTCGCGGTGGTCTGGGAGAAACAGTTTTATTGGTAAATGGTATTGAGGCAAGAAGGTATAAAACTACTGACCTGAAAAAGAACGGCGACTTTTTTAACCTGGTCATTAATAAGTCGGAGCTGAAAAATATCTTCATTCCCGGCCAAGAAAATCCTGTTACCGTAAAAGCCTACACGGCCGACAATGCCATATCATCCCGGGGTTTAAAAGTTGTTGAAGACAAAACAAAAGAGCCTGCTGCTCTTCCCAACCTGTATGCGGTAATGGTTGGGGTAAGTGATTATAAAGGCACAGAACTGGATCTGAAATATGCGGCGAAAGATGCAGGAGATATGTCGGCTGCTGTTGAAGCAGCAGCAAAAAAATTATTAGATACTGATGGAAAGGAACATGTATTCATGTATAACCTTACTACTGCCAGTGAGCGTTACCAGCTTCCGGAGAAGAACAGTATAAAAAAACTACTGGAAGAGATCGGTAAAAAAGCTACAGCGAATGATATCTTAATGATCTTTTTTGCCGGCCATGGTGTAATGGCAGGAGAAGCTGAGAAAAAACAATTTTACTTTTTAACCGCCGATGCTTCCGGTTTTACTACAACGGGTGCGATAAAAGATGTAGGTATCAGCACAACAGAACTGGTAGAGTGGATGAAGCCACAAAATATTAAAGCGCAAAAAAGGATACTGATCTTTGATGCCTGTAATAGCGGGCAGGCTATCAACGATATTGCGGGTAAAGACCTGGCTGTAAGAAATGATGACAAGGCCCAGCAGACAAAAGCTATTGATAAACTCAATGAAAAATCAGGTTTGTTCATTCTGTCTGCTTCTGCAAGCAACCAGGCTGCTTACGAAATGGGAAGGTATTCGCAGGGCCTGCTTACCTATTCATTATTGAAAGCCATTAAGCAGCAGCCCGATATTTTAGAAGATGGAAAATACCTGGATGTAAGCAGGTGGTTTAATGCAGGCAAGGAAACGGTAACTGAGATATCCAAAGAAAATGGTGCAAGGCAGGAACCACAGATCGTAAGCAATACTAATTTCAATATTGGTATTGTTGATAATGAAGTGATGGCGAAGATTATATTACCCCAGGAAAAACCATTGTTCGCTTCCAGTAATTTTCAAAACAGTGATGAAACTGCAGATGGAGATAACCTGGATCTGAGCAAACTGATCAACCTGCAATTAAATGAAATTGCTTCAAGAGGTACGAACAGTGAGATAGTATACATAATGGCAACAAACTCTCCCGATGCTTTAACGCTTAGTGGCCGGTACGATGTAAAAGAAAATGATGTTGTTATAAGGGTTAGTATTAAGAAAAATAAT
>JBKJMZ010000016.1:0-5923 GCA_046596255.1 Ferruginibacter sp.
CCAATTGCTGCCACTTACATTTTGTGTAATTGCCGTAATAGGTACACTATTGTAAATTACTGCCTTATCAAATACATGAATATCATCAATACCAACGCCCTCCAGGTTAAATCCAAGGTCACTTGTTAAAACAAAGCGGAAGCGTACATTAGTTTCCGTTGTAGGAATATCAATACTGGCAACATGCCATGTTCTTAAAGATGGCCGCCATTGATGCTTACCGGTGGGATCATTATACCAGTTTGTACTTCCCGCCTGGTTATTAACTCCCAGCCTCGTCCAGGTTACGCCAGCATTGGTTGAATATTCAACCCAGTTATAATCAGCAGGGGTACCATCCTCTATTTGAAAAATATGACTGAATGATAAAACAGGCTGTGTTAAACCACTTAAATTAAAACATGGAGAATACAAATAGGAGATCTCATTAGAATTATACTTCCCTGTTAAATTAGTTACCCATGCTTTTGTTCCGTTAGCGGCTTTGTTGATAATTGTTTTGGTTGGCGTACCCCACTGCCAGCTATTATTCTGGCCTTTGCTGTACCAGCTTCCGGTACTGCTTTCAAATCCTTCGAGATAGGGAAAAGTATTGATAACGGGACTTGTATGGAAATTATAATTTAAAATACTGTCATTATTCCTGTAATTATCTGTTGATTCATACACCCAGAAATTAAAATTGTAATCTGTATCAGGTAAAAGATTTGCAGGCAATGCAAATGTATGTACGGTAATTCCAGGAACCAGTGATGCAATGGTTTCCATTACCGGTGCTCCTCCATTCACGCTGAAATAAACAGGAACGAATGTAAATGTTGTACTGCTATAATTTTTTATTTCGATCGATACAGGCTGGCTGCCGGCAATGCCGCATCCTGTTATAGATGGAGAAAGGATCCTGTAAATACCGATATCATTTGTTGCTTCTTTAATTCCTACATCATCAAAAGTATAACCATCATCCTGATCAATAATAGGATAAGGAACATTTGCTGAAGTATTTGCCTGCTGACCGAATTTTATTTGAAAACTGCTGCTGATGGGATGTGCCGGCACAACAGTATCCAGCACATCATTGATATTAATGTACGCATGCTTATATTGACCTAATACCGCCTGGTTGGCAATCAGGTCGTATGCCAATACCCAGGGTTTTGTATCGCTGCCACGTATCCATACTTTGTTATTGGGATTATTTTCCTGGCCGTGATTTTTGTAATAGAAGTCTAACCTTAATTGCTGGCCGCTTATGTAATTACCCAGGTTATAGGTCATTAACAAGCTATCGGTATTTAATGCTCCAACAGGAAACTGGTCTAATGTAATTGCCTTGCTTCCATTTAATGAAAAGCCAGTGTTTACAAATGTACGGGCCCGTCCCCTGGTAGTGTTTGTTTTAAAATCAGCCCGATCTAAACTATCCAGCCCAATGGTAGTAGTGATATAATCCTTTGCCAGCGCATTTTCAAAACCATCAAGCACAGGCAATGTAACAATGGCATTTGCCAAATGTTTTATTGTTACAGCTGTTGTATCATCCAAAACCTGTACATCACCACTTCTTTTAACCCATGCTTTAATGGTATAGATACCCGTGGGTAAAAGATTGGCTGTTGTTGTAAAAGCATATTGTGTTGAAGCAAGTGCAGCTAATACAAAAGAACTTGTTTCCATCACTGCGGGATCATTATTTATTTTATAATAAAGATCATAGCTACCGGAAGTTGCTGCGTCATCAAGATTTTTTATCGTAAACCTGATCTGTTCTGAGGCAGTTAATGCAGCTGAGGTAAACTGCCTGCCGCTAACAGGCGCATCAACAGAAACTGCTTTCATATTATTATCAAAATTGGATAACGTACAAACACCTGTTGAGGGTAATGCCGCTTTTGAAACAGATCTTCTGCCATTAACAGCTGCGTTTTTTGCACTAACACCAAACCAGTATGTAATTGAACTGTTGAGGCCCGTTATCAAATATGTAAGTGAGGTTGTATTACCTACAATTTCCATAGAATCTCCTTTCTGTTGCCATATATCATAAGAAGTTGCACCGCTGATAGCGGGCCAATCCAGTTGTACAAATCCCTCACAAGTAACAGTAGCAGTAACAACCGGCTGGCCAATTACGGTAAAATTAAAATTACTTACATCAGAATATGGAGAGGAATTTCGGTTAACTTTTACTAAACAATTATTGCTTATAGTTGGTGGAACCACCCAATAATACGACTGTGCATTTGCAGGTACATTATTATTAATTACGTTCCACGAAGAACCATCAAAATATTCAAGTGTAAAGGTATTTGCTTCATCCCCATAAGCATTCCAGCGTATTACTTCTGTTTCGCCGGGCACCATTTTTTCTTCGCCATAAGGATACTCAACAGTAACACCATTCATATCCATTTGATAAGTTACCACAAACTCCTGGGGGCCATATGGCAATGCAAATGCATTTACATTTATATTATAATTACCTGCAACCGGGTTATTAATTACAACCTGCTCAATATTATTTATTCTGTCAATGCCTTCAAAAGCCGTGATATTAACATTGGCCGGCGTAGCATCTAAAATTAATGGCTGATGCGTAATATTTGCCGGCGTAACAACTGTCAGATCAAAATCGTTGATCAACTGGGTTGCTGCATTAGGCGCTGCAGCGGTATCTGCCCAATACAACATCACTTTCAATCGTCTTACGCCCGCAGGTATTGTTATTGCATTTGTTGAAGGTGTGGTACTGCTTAAATAGAACCTGTTATTTTCTATTGCTTCGGCAGCTCTTCGTGCATTTAAATTACCAAACCCATAAGTAAAATCAGGCCCGGGATTGCCCAGGTCTTCGGCACTATTGCAGAGTACTGCTTTTATTAGGGATGCCTGCGGAACAGCATTGCTATTGAATTTACGGTATTGTTCATTCAATAAAGTAGCAACCCCTGCTACGATAGGCCCCGACATACTGGTACCGCTACTTCTTTCATAACCGAATGCATGTCTTGTGGAAAATACATTTACACCGGTGGCTATTATCTCCGGTTTAAGCCGGCCATCATTTACCGGGCCACGGCTGGTAAAAACAGCAGCTGCATATAGTGTATCTACAGCTCCAACGGTTAAAACATTTTTTGCAACCTGGTAACCTGATTTGATTGTAGCAAACGAAAGTGGATAGGGCGCACAAGTATTCCGCCCATCATTACCTGCGGCAAAAACATGCAGCAATTGTTCGTATTGGCCCATCTGTTTATCAATATAATTACTTGTTACATCATAAGCACCAGTACCCAAACAACCACCTTCGGCATTTGTATATGAATTATTGGTAACAACCATATTATGATCGGTTACATAAGTGGGGGCCGACGTAATGATATCGCTGAAATATTGACTCACGATGGTGGCCCTGGGCGCCATGCCATTATGTTTTGGATCCAACAAACCAGCCCCGGCCACTGTTCCCGAAACATGTATACCATGAAAACTGAGTGGAAAAGGAACACGGTTAATGACCCTGCCTGTAAAATCTAAATGCGGAGTAACGATCTCTGAATTATCACCAATTCCAACTACAATTCCTTTACCACTCAAATTTTTTCCTGAAGAAGAATGCAAACTGGTTACAGCGTGTTTACCAATACTTTTATAATTTAATGGCTTATCTATTAAAGATTGCAGGCTTACATAACTTATAAAGGGCAGCGCTGCGATCCCGTTAATTTTTTCAACTGCAACCTGGATGAAGACTACATTGGTTGCGTCATATTTTGTTTGAACAATAACTGCCCCCCTGTTTTGTAATTCTGTTATTACAGCAGCTCTATTCATGGAGTTGTAATAGGTAACAGCAATTAAATGCTTATCGCTCGTATTAAGGTCGCCGGCAAGAACTGCTTTATCAATTTTATAAATTATTGGAATGGTATTAATAGAAATTATGCCAAACTGGTTTGACTGTAAAAAATTGAAACTGCTTTTTATAGTCGCCTGGTATGCATTGCCGGGTAAATAGGTTTCTAGATCCAATCCTGCCATTCTTAAATTCTGCTGAACCTGCAACGATGGTAGTTTTGAGAACTGTACCAAAACATAATAATTATTCTCAAAAAGCGAAGCCTGAAGATCTAAGGAATTAAAATTTTGGCGTTGGATATTATTGCCTGTGATAAAGTTGCCTGCAGTAAAGCGAACAGGTATATCATTTTGCTGGGCAGTTACGGGTGTGTAACACAATAATAAAGTTGAAAAGAATAAGAGTAAATAGAATTTTTTCATTTTATTAATTTGCCCCATTGGATTTTGCCCGGTAAATGCACTGTTACAAAAATATACATAAACCCCTTATAAGACCACAGTCTTAACGTTTTAGTTGCCTTCATATTGCGATTTTAAACATAATGTGGCGCATTTTTTATTCCGCTTATCTTTGCCGGCCTGATGAATCTGGAAATGTTGTTGAATGAATATGCAAATGACAGCCGCTGTTTTAAAATAGTGGACAGGATCACTGCATCCCAACCTCAACAAATTCAACTCAAAGGCCTCCATGGAAGTGCAACTCCATTCGTAGTTTCAGCTGTTTTTAGCCATGCGTCGGCATCTCAATTAAATCACCTTATTATTTTACGTGACGCAGAAGAAGCTGCCTATTTTCACAATACATTAGAGAACATTACCAGTGCATTGAATCTTTTTTATTTTCCTTCTTCTTTTAAAAATAAAAAAAATTACCGGCTTCTTAATGCCAGCCATGTAATGTTGCGTACAGAATGCCTTACAAGGTTTTCAAATCCCTTAGGTGTAAGGGTTGGTGCTATTGTAACATATCCGGAAGCGCTGTTTGAAAAAGTAGTATTGCCAAAAACACTTTCGGCCAATATTATTTCTATAAAACAGGGCGATACCATTGATACCAACAGTATTTACGAAAAGTTTGTTGGCTATGGTTTTACCCGTACCGACTTTGTATACGAGCCCGGGCAGTTTGCAGTGCGTGGAGGTATTTTGGATATATATTCCTTTGGTAACGAAAAGCCTTACCGTATAGAGTTGTTTGGCAACGAGGTTGACAGCATCCGGATATTTGATCCGGAAAACCAGTTGAGTGAAAGAAAGCTATTACAGGTAAGTATTATACCCAATGTTGAAACTCAATTTGATTCGGGTGAGAAAGTTTCGATAATGGAATTTTTACCGGAGAACACTGTGATATGGAGTGAAGATTGGGATTTTATCAAAGAAAAAATTCAGCAGCAGGAAGAAGAGTTTAGGGTTTGGAGTTTGGAGTTTGGAGTTAATAAAGAGCCTGATGACAGTGAAGAATTTACTGAGAAAAAAGAAGTGACTGATGTTGATTTTGTAAATGCTGAAGTAATTGAAGAGCAGGTGAAGGAGAGGCATATCATTGAATTTGGCAATAAAGCCTATTTCGCAAGCGGACAACGAATCGACTTTTCTACCAAAGAACAGCCAGCTTTCAACCGCAACTTTGATCTTTTAATTAAGAACTTAAAAGAGTACGAAGAAAAGAAATACAATATTTATTTATTTGCTGATAATCCAAAACAGCTCGAACGGCTGCACGTGATCTTTACTGATCTAAGAGCTGAGGTAAATGTTATTCCTGTTCCTACTTCTATTCACGAAGGATTTATTGATGATGACCTGAAAACAGTTTGCTATACCGATCACCAGATATTTCAACGTTACCATAAGTATAAAGTAAAACAGGCTTTTAGTAAAAACAAGGCGCTTACTTTAAAAACATTGCGTGAATTACAGCCTGGTGATTATGTAACGCACATCGATCATGGTGTGGGTGTGTACAGTGGGTTACAAAAGATTGAGGCCAATGGTAAAATGCAGGAAGCTGTTCGCATTCAATATAAAGATGGCGACCTGCTGTATGTAAATA
>JBKJMZ010000028.1:0-22981 GCA_046596255.1 Ferruginibacter sp.
ACTCCACCGCCTGTAGCATTAACCACTACATCAAATTTATCGGTAGAATCAACTGTTTTTAAAGGTGCTTCTACCTGGTTTTGTAAATAAACCAACGGGAAATACACTTTATAGTCTTTGCCGTTAACTGTTATCTTTCCGTCTCCTTTAGAAAGGAAAATACGGGTAACAGCTTCTTTTCTACGGCCGACTGCATTTTTTTGCTTTTCCATTTATTTTGTTTTTTAGAGGCCCCTCCAAACCTCCCCCGAGGGGAGGCTTAAAAAGCAGCCAGAGATTTTAATGCCTTTTTATTTAGCAAGCTCCAGGTTCCCCCTTCAGGGGGCGGAAGGGGTTTAAAATTTTAATTCTTTTGGTTGTTGTGCTCCGTGCGGATGAGCTACTCCCTGGTATACAAAAAGTTTTTTGTACATCTGGCGTCCTAAACGGTTCTTAGGCAACATGCCTTTGATAGCTCTTTCGATCAGCACTTCAGGCCTGCGCTTTAAAAGGTTCTTGGCAGGCTCTTCCTTACGGCCACCGGGGTAACCACTGTAAGTGTCATATACCTTATCTTCCATTTTATTACCAGTAAGTTTTACCTTTTCGCAATTGGTAACAATGATGAAGTCGCCGCAATCAACGTGCGGGGTGTAATAGGCCTTGTTCTTGCCTTTAAGGATCGCCGCAATACGGGCACACATACGTCCAACGGTTTGATTAGTACCATCCACAACATACCAGTTGTGTGTAACGGTAGCCGCATTAGCATGCTTTGTAGTGAAATGTAATTTGCTCATTTTGTTTTTTTTAAGTTTCGTCTTCCGACACTGTCCACAGCCATCCCTGTGGTTTTTAAATTTGGACGGCGAAGGTAACTGCAAATACCTTTACAAGCCAAGGAAATGGAAAGTATTTTTTACAACACATTTGCAATACATTGATTTTCAGTAATAATTTTGACTAAAAAATTTGATAGACTGAAAAATTGGTGGTTGATATTTACAGATTGAACCTAAATCCCAGCTCATAAACTGCTTTTTTGCGGCTGTCGAACGGTAGGTTGCCATAGGAATAGCTGATGAAGTAAGTATCATTGCCGGTTAGCGAGCAGGTAAAATAAGAGAAGCTGTTCAGGCCCGCAATTTTGATATTGACCGGTGCATTGATCTCCCGGAAGTACCTGAAAGCAGCATTGAAATGGAGCGGTACATTATTAATATTAGCCAATAGTGTGCGGAAACCGGTCTCAAACCGGAACCGCACAAACTGGTTCCTGTTTCCAGCTATGTTCTTTCTCATGGTATCCTTTGTTGGTTTTACTACCTCGATCGCTGTTGTTATGATGGGCAATGTGGCACCATATGGTGTTATTGAAGCATCCGTTCCCGTTAGATATCGAATCAGTGCAAAAGGATAATCTAAAATATTCAGCTGGGATAATATATTGTTGTCTGAATAAGACTTTGAACTGAACCTCAGCTGTGCCCCATAGGTAAGCTGGCTTCTTGAAAAATCCTGGCTGCCTTCCCATCCGCCGATCACATCAATATCATAGTGATAATGGTTCTTTATACCCATAGCTTTTGTAAGCTCATTCCATAATGGTGACCTGGCAAGTTCACGTTTATTTTCAATTAAGACGAGCTGTTGTTTTACCTGGTTCAATCTCTTTACTGTTTCCCGGTCAAGCTTGTTGACCGTGCCTCCTAAAAACCCATACTTTCCCATCACGATCTTTGCCTGCTGAAAGTCGAAAGGATTCAATGCCTTTTTAAATGCGATATTGCCTGAGGCATTCAGCTTTGCGGTAAAGCCGGAGCGATTATATTCGGTACGTACCTGTTTATTAATATCATGATCCCAGCTATAGCTAAACCCAAGTGATGCCCTGTTGCTGTCGGATGACTGAAAAGTTTTGAATTGTAGCTTAAGGTTTTTAAAGATGACCCTATTGCTATCCCTGAGAGAATTATATACTTTGCCCCAAAGCTCATTATAAACAGCAGGATCGTTCAGGATAAGGTCTGCTGTATTCTTAAATTTACTTTCTTCGGCCCTTATCGTCATTTTTAGCCTGTTTTTAAGATCGTTAAGATCGGCAATAGTTGTATCCTGCGCTTTTGCATTAACGCATGCAATAAAAAAACAAAAGAAGATAATTATCCGGATCATGAGATCGTTTTAGAAGATATAATCAGCATCTACCTTTTTAGCAAGGTCAGCAAGGGTATTATTCTTATCAATGAAAATTTTGGTCATATCCTTTACGCCCTTCTCCCTGTCAACATTCTTTTCATATTCGCTGGCGCAGGTATTTACAAAAGCCTTATCCAGGAAATCAGCAATACCTTCTGCTTCAAACTTCAACTCTTTATCTGATAAGAGCGGGTTAAAAAAAAGCAGGTTCTTCATTTTGATCTTGCCTGCTTTTTTAAAAACTTCATCATGCTGCCGCATTACATAAAGTATACTCCATACATTAACGCATGCGAGGTTATTGCTTGACCATGTTGCCATAAAAAAGATTTTACCTGTTAGTTATCAGAAAAGTTTTGAGCGGGATCTTAGTATGCGGAAACAGGGTGCTAACTTAAAAAAAATAATTGAGAAAATAAATACCGCAAATAGGGTATCGTTTTATTAATTAAGAAAGTTGAAAGAGTAATAAATACAATTGTTTGTATTTCACAGGTTGGATTTGAAATTCAATAGCACAGTGTCCAAGATTTTATCTTCTTTTCTTCTTATAATTACTTATTTCATCACCTGGTCCTGCACTTAAATCATCTTTCTGAAAAAGATTAATGCCAAAGCCTATGCCGACCCATGGTCGTTTATTGTATACCCACCTATACTTTACCCAGTTATTGTGCGACATAAAATCAAAACCATAGAATACACCAACCTGGCCCTTTCCAAATTGCCAGACCAACCCACTAGCGAGCGTTAATGCGGCAATATTTTGAGCCGGCAACTGGTCGTCTGGTACATTTCGAGCGGAAAATTCATCAATATCATTTACGGAAATACTTATATTCAACAGGCAGTTGATATAATTATTCCTAGTGGGATGGGTTCGCATGTTGAAGCCTAAAACTGAGCCGATGTTCAGATCTTTTGCAAAATCAAAGTTGTGCAACCTCAATTTGAAAGGAATACTCGCAATGCCGAGAGTAAACTGTGCCGATTCTCTACATGTTGCAAAAACAGGTATAGCATCTGCAGTATTCAGGAGTGAAACAGGGACCAGGAAATATTGTTGTTTTTCTAGAAATTGATCCACGGTCATTTTTCCATTGATTGCTTTTGTCAGTAAGCCATCTTTAGCTTCGGTTTTTATATTAAATTGTTTGAATTTTTCTGGCTCATCAGTTAGTAATATTCCATCTTTAATTTTTCCAAACAAACCTGTGGTGGCAATTAAAGTGTCAGCATTCAACCTGCTGGTAATAGTGAAGTATGAATGCGGAGATACAGGAATTTTCTTCTTCTCATGATTACCAAATATGTCACATTCAAAAACCAATGGCGGCCTGCTACCCCATTTATACTGAGTTGTATTTTGTGCTGTACAAAATGAATTAGAAACTATAATAGTGATTAGAAAAAAAAATAAATTTTTCATCTTGAATTGGTTTTGGCAGTTATGAAACAAATATATATAAAATCGTTTTATGGAAGAAGGGTGAAATCACGGTGAAATAAAGGTGAAAAGATTATTGCTATTGTAAAAAGGAATGCGGACTTTAGTGTTCTGATAAAACTTAAACCAAAACATTATTAATTATGAAGCACTTAACTAGTATTCTTATTGCCATAATATCCTGTTTAGGATTTTTTGCTTGTAATGAAGCATCAGACAAAAAAGCAGAGAAATCTAAAACCGAGATAATAGAAGCATCAAGTAAAGGCAGTTTGGAAGCCTGTACTGGTATCGAAAACTTATTAATAATAGATGATTCAGCCTTTGCAATGATGGCACGTTTTGATTCTATTTATAAAAAAATAAAAACATCAAATCCCTTAACTTACTTAATAAACTCAGCGTGGATCGATGCAATGTTAATTAATTCCTATGCTAACTTTTTTGAAACTAGTGCGGGAAAAGCGTATGACGGTGTAAGAATTGTAAATGGGGCAACAAATAATCATACAGATTCCAGAATATTACTGGTACCTACTAAACCCGGCGCAGATACACTTCATACTGATGTTTGGGGAACAGGAATTATTTTACCAGAAACCACCAATTCAACCGAATTTCAGGATTGGCAAACAAATCAAACCGAAGCTAGTACATTAAAAGATAATTTTTATACCATTTACCGTAAGGCCAGGGGTTTACCAAGAGATAAAGATCCTTTGTCTGAAAGCATTTGGATGAGCAAGTGTGTGTATATTTATTTAAGGGAACAGATCAAAAATCCCGCTAATAAAATTGATGGGATAAGAGTATATATGGGAGCATATGGAAAGATGATGGGAACAGTGCCTGGGCAAATAGATCCTAATCAAAGCACTATTCTTTTGGTACCTACTACAAAGAGTGTCACAGGAGAACATACTGACAGATGGGATCTTTTAAGACCAGCCAAAGTAACCAAAAAAAAGTATGATGCTCTCAACCACGGCGAACTTTGCCCAACTAAATGTAATTAAGAAAAAATATGTTCCCACTTACCCTGTTTCACTATTTTACGATCGGCGCTTTTATTATCAGCGTATTGGTTCTGTATAAGTTTAACCAGGAACCAATGCGCTGGTTCATTCCTTTTTTACTGATGATGGTTTGCGTAGACCTTACCGGCAGGTACATCAGGAGGGTACTGCATGAACCAAACACCTGGCTGTATAATATTACCATACCGGCCGAGTATTTTTTCTATGGCTTTATTATCGGAAGTCTTTGTTTAACCCCATCATCTAAGAAAATAATATTTTGGGGTACGGCAATATTGGTTATTGGTGCTATTATAAACATGGCTTTCTTTCAGAGTTTTGTCAACATAAATACCAATACACTTAAAGTTGGCAGCTCCATGATGATCATTTTTTGCTGCCTGGGGTTAGTAGACCTGTTCCGCAACGATGAACATACCACTTTACTGAAGAGCCCGCTTTTCTGGATATGTACAGGTGTTTTGTTCTTTAATATGGGTGAATTTTTATACTTTTTCTTCCTGGATATTTTTATACAAAACAATTGGGATAAAACAGCAGAAGTCTTTAGTTCTATCAATAATAAGCTGATCTTTATATTGTACACCTGCATCTCAATAGCCATTATATGTTCAAAGAAATGGGAGAAGAAAGCCTGGTCACTTTAATTCTGATAGGTACAGTAATAGCACTATTTTTTGTAGCGTTTGTTGTGCTACTCTCCTACTTATTTACAACAAAAAAAAATAAACTCATCCGGGAAAAACAACTCATGAAAACACAATTTCAGCAGGAGCTTCTTCAAACCCAACTCGAGATCCAGGAACAGACCCTTAAAACCATCAGCCAGGAAATACATGATAATGTAGGGCAGGTATTAAGCCTGGCTAAATTGAACTTGAACACTGTTGGTGCTATATCCGATGTGAAGGTGCAATCCAAAATAGACAGCACCAAAGACCTGGTAAGTAAGGCCATCAACGACCTGCGTGACCTAAGCCGCAGCCTGCACGGAGAAAAGATTGGTGAAATAGGATTGGAAGAAGCGATTGCCAATGAACTTAAGATACTGGAGAATACCGGTCAGTATGAAACAGCGCTGAACATTAACGGCAAACCATTTAAACTTGATCCGCAAAAAGAAATGGTACTTTTCAGAATTGTACAGGAAGCTCTGCACAATGCAGTTAAGCATGCCAATGCTACAAACTTAAAAGTAGAGTTGAACTACAGCACCGAGGTTTTCAAACTGATCATCCAGGATAATGGAGTTGGCTTTGATCCGGGATCATTGACCAGCTCAAAAACAGGCATTGGTTTAAAGAACATGCACAACAGGGCGGCTTTGATCGGAGGGGAATTCTTGATCAATTCTTCAGAAAAAAACGGAACTTCCATTTGTATTGAGATCCCAAACCCTGCCTGACGGCAGGCAGGCTTAAACCTTTAAACCCTTAAACCTTTCCCAGATGGCAAAAATGGTTTTAACAGATGATCATGTTCTATTACGCAACGGCCTGGCCGAGCTGGTAAAAAGCCTCGGGCATACGGTATTGTTTGAAGCAGACAACGGAAAAGACTTTATTGCCAAATTAAATAAAAAAGTGCTGCCCGATGTGGTGCTAATGGATATTAATATGCCCGAGATGGACGGCTTTGAAACAGCTCACTGGATAAAAACAAATCATCCTGAGATCATGGTGCTTGCCCTCAGCATGTACGATAATGAAACTTCCATCATCCGCATGTTAAAATGCGGCGCCAAAGGATACATCTTAAAGGACAGCGAGCCCGCTGAACTGAAAGCTGCCATTCATGCACTTGAAAATAAAGGCTTTTATTATAGCGACCTGGTAAGTGGTAAACTTATGCATGCTATCAATAAACTGGATGATGAACATGACGGACTTAAAAATCTAAGCCCGCTAAACGACCGGGAATCAGACTTTCTAAAATATACCTGTACCGAATTCACCTATAAAGAAATAGCAGACAAAATGTTTGTAAGCCCACGCACTATTGATGGTTACCGCGATGCCCTCTTTGAAAAACTGCATGTAAAGACCCGGGTTGGCCTGGTGATGTATGCGATCAAAAATGGTATTGTAAATGTTTAAAAGCATCTAAATAAATGCTTAAATTTGAACATTTAACCGCAGTATGGAAAGAAGCAGCTACATATCACTTATTATTTCTGGTAAAACTCCAGAGGGCAACTTAAATCCCAAGGATATTGATATTGCTGAAACAAAAGAATTGTTAAATGATGTAGAAACACTTTTATTTCCTTCAAAAGCTGAAAAAGATGAAAGGCCAAAAGTGTCTTATGAAGTTAAAGAGGGCTCAGTAAAAAATATTTTCTTTATTCCCGCTGCTAAAGCTATCATGTTTACTGCTTTAATGAGCGAAGTTGGCAAGCAGGGGAATGTTGATTTATTGGATACTAAACAAGCTGCAGTTATTGATAAATGGCAGAGAAAGGCCTATACAACCGGAAGGCAATATTCTATTGCATCTTCTGTTTCAACAGATGAAGAATTTATAAAAATCAGTAAAGAGTCTCAATATATAGCACCACAAACAGAATGGATAAATACCAGCCTATACTTATATGGAAAAATATATGAAGAAGGTGGATTAAATAAGGTGAATCTGCATATTCTTACTGAGCGCCATGGCAAACTAGTAGTTGATGCAACTGAAGAACAACTGACTACTGGCACCAACAAACTTTTTCAAATATACGGAGTTTGGGTAAAAGGGAAACAAAACTTACAAACGGGAGTTTTAAAGGATTTATCTCTTATCGATTTTCTTACCTACCAAACTGAATATGACGATATCGCTTTGAATAAATTAATTGAAAAAGCTTCAAAAAACTGGAAAAAAGTTAAGGATAAAGATGATTGGTTGTCAGATATAAGAGGAGGCATTCATGAATAAGCTTGGTATAAATAGTGTTATGCTTGACACCTCTTTTTGTATAAGGCTGATGGATCAAAATGATCCTTTACATCAAACTGCGCTTGATTATTATAAATACTTTTTATCAGAGAAGATTACACTACATGTTTCCACCATAGTTATCGCAGAATATGCAATTGGAGACGACCCTGCAAACCTTCCGCTAAATAATGTGCAAATAGAGACTTTTGATTTTTTGGATGGTATAACTGCCGGACAATTTCACAAAGAAATAAAAGGGAGTAGCGACAATATACCCGAATATAATAGAAGGATCATTACCAATGATGTAAAAATATTTGCACAAATAAAAACTAAAGACATTGATGCAATTATTTCAAAAGATGTAAGTAGTATAAAACAATATCTTACTCCACTTATAAATCTGAATCTAATAAACTTTAAATTTATTGATTTAAAGACACCACTTAATCAAGCCATAGGCCAACTATTTGTATAACCCAAATTATTTTTTTTACTTCCCATAAACCTTTTTGCCACCACTATAGGTTGCCATTACTCTTGCTTTTAAAATAGCTACAGTTTCGCAACTCATCAGGTCAGTATCAAGAATAATAAAATCAGCGAACTTTCCTTTCTCTAAACTACCTTTCTGTTTTTCTTCAAAAGATGCTTTTGCTGCCCAAATGGTCATCCCTCTTATTGCTTCTTCTCTTGTTAAAGCATTTTCCATCTGGTAACCACCAGCCGGGAACCCTTTAGCATCCTGCCTTACAACAGCAGCAAAAAATGTTTTAAAAGGACTGATATCCTCCACCGGAAAATCTGTACCCAGGGGTATCCAGTTATTTTCTTTAAGTAATTGCTGGAAAGCATAAGCTCCTTTAACCCTTACCGGGCCAAGCCTGTCCCCTGCCCAGTACATATCACTGGTGCCATGTGTTGGCTGCACCGACGGAATGATATTATAATCTCCAAAAAAATGAAGATCATTTTCATTAACCACCTGCGCATGTTCAATGCGCCATCGCAGGTCATTCTTACCTTTTAAATATTTGGCATAGATCTTCAGCATTGTCCTGTTACCACTGTCTCCAATGGCATGGGTACACATCTGCCATCCTTTTTCATAAATGATATTAGCAACTGAATCAAAATGCGCTATACTTCTTAATAAAAATCCTGACCATTCAGGCTTATCGCTGTAAGGTTGCAATAAGCTGGCCCCCCTCGATCCCAGGGCCCCATCTGCATAAACCTTAAATGAGCTTACATTTAAATAGTCTGTTTTTATTTTGCCTCTTTTAAAAGCATAGTCATAATTCTTTTGAACATCGCTTAGCAGGATATTCATGCGCATCTTAAGTTCACCGCTCTTTTGAAATTGTTCTATTTGTTCCACTGTTTCATGACCAAGTCCGCAATCATGTAATGATGTTAGTCCAACAGCAAAGCAATTTGCCTGTGCAAGCAATAGGCCTGCTTTTGTTTGTGCAACATCAGCCGCTGGTATCCTGGCTGAAACCAGGCTCACAGCATTATCAATTAGAAGACCCGTAAGTTTTCCGTCTTTTACAACAATATCACCTCCTGTTAATTTATCCCCGGGTTTTATACCTGCCATATCCAATGCTTTTTGATTGGCAAAAGCAGCATGGCCATCAACCCTTCTTATCAACACCGGCCGATCGGGAAACAGCTCATTTAATTTTGCATTATCAGGGAACTCTTTAACTGCCCAGTCATTTTGATCCCAACCCCTGCCGGTTAACCATGCACCCTGTGGTAAGCTTTTTGCAAATTCACTGCACTTTGCCATTACTGCATCCCAGCTGTCAGTATCAACAAGGTTTACTCTTTGCAGGCCGGAGGCATACCCCACAAAATGTGCATGTGCATCATTAAAGCCTGGGAACACAGCTTTTCCCCCTGCATCAACTATTGAATCAGATTCATATTCCTTAAGTATAGCATCATTGGTGCCGATGGAAACGATCTTCCCGTCGCTTACTACCATGGCTTCTGCTACGGAGAATTTATCATCCACTGTATAGATCTTTGCATGATGTATGATCATATCTGCCTTTTGACGAAACTTGCAGGAGGCACAAAGGATAATGAAAAATGAAAAATGAAAAATGAAAAACGGGGAGATGTTCAGTCTGTTTAATAACATGGTATGTATTTAGTTTTCAAAAATAGGTAAATCAATTGAGGTAGATTTCGTTGCTAAATAAATTACTGTCTTCAATAGGGGGCTCTAGAGCCCCCTATCCTTGGGAGAGGGGGTTGGGGGTGAGGTCTTTCAAACGTATCTTTACAACATGCAGTTTGATAAGATCATCAATGCCAAAATAAAAAATGATACAGACCGGCCCCTGATGAAAAAGGACCTGTTCCCGGTGAGCGGACGACTTCAGAAATACCTGAAGCAGTATGGCCGCGATATAAAATTACCGGTTGAGTACAAAGACCTGCTGAATTACCGCCACACCACGGCTTTACGGAACAAAAAAGGAAAACTCACACACTGGGAAACTGCTGTTTATGATCTTAAGGAAATGGAATTTTTAAAGGAGGGATTGATCAAAACCTATGCGGCTTTAAAAACAGAAGGCAATCTCAGTTTTATAAAACACCTGGACGTGGAGCGCATAGATTTTTGTGAATTTGGCAACAGTGTTCCCTTCCGCATCCGCATCATCAACCGCATTAACGACAATTACGATCACTATTATATTAAGGCCGAAGATGCTTCCCGTATCTATGGACTGGAACTGGAGGACCTGTTAAGTCCAAATAGAATAACCTTCTTATCACACAAAGGAACCCTGGTAGAAGAGCATATTGCCGGGATACCGGGCGATGTGTTCCTGGAAGATTATATGTCCTTGCCCGAAACCAATAAGATACGCATTGCCAAAGAGTTTGTAAAGTTCAATGAGCGGTGCTTTGCAAGGTTGCTGGGCGACATGCGGAGTTATAATTTTGTAGTTGACATCACCCCGGATATTGAAGATTATCAATACCGCTTAAGGGCCATAGATTTTGATCAGCAGAGTTACGAAGGAAGAAAGAATCTTTACCTGCCGCAATTTTACCGGGAAAATTATGAGTTTGTAGAGCTGGTCTTAAAAATATTAAGCCCCGAAGTGATCGAACAATACCAGATGGAAGAACAGACGGCTATGGCTTACCGTGCTTTTGCCAGCCGAAAACAATTGCTTGAATTGCTAAGCATTATGATCAAAGATGAGATATCTGAATATCACAAGATCAAAATGCTGAAAGATGAACTGAATGAGCATTTCAATACACACTATTTTTCAAAATGCAGTACCATGGGCACCATTGTAAAAAGGCAATTAAAACTGGTATTGCAAAAGCACCTGCAGCAAATTGTTCCGGGTTGATGATTTTATTTACCACCAACACTAAGAGGCCACAAAGAAATATTAAGCAATCATTTGTGCTCTCTGCGGCTGTTTGTAGTAGAATTTTTTATCTTTATTAGAGACTTATATTTATGTACAACCCAACGCAGACAAAAGCCTTACAAAAAAGTACTGAAGAATGGTTATCATCGGTTAATGCTAAAAGCATTTCCGAAATAACAAAAAATAATATTGAGAATTTGCGAAACTGTCTCCGCTTTCATGAGTACCGCTATTATGTACAAAACGATCCGCTGATCAGCGATTTTGAATACGATACCCTGTATAAATTATTAGAGCAGTTTGAAAAAGAGACCCCGGATGTAATAACTCCTGATTCTCCCACACAACGAGTGGGTAAAGGTCTAATAAAAGACTTTCCCAAAACACAGCACCTCGTGCCCATGCTTTCTCTGGAGAACTCTTATAATGCTGATGACCTGCTTGATTTTGACAGGAAGGCCCGTGAGCTTTCCGGCCTGGCACAAATTGAATATTGTGTAGAGCCAAAATTTGATGGGGCCAGTATTTCACTGGTCTATGAAGATGATCTTTTTGTTCGTGGTGTTACCCGGGGCGATGGAGAAACAGGTGATGATATTACTTTGAATGTAAAACAGATCAGGTCTGTGCCCCTTTCTTCAAAATTCAGCAGTTATGGTATTGAACAGATAGAGATACGGGGCGAAGTGCTGATGAATAAAAATAATTTTAAGGCATATAATGATACGTTGATCGAAGAAGGTATTCCCCCACTTGCAAATCCACGCAATGCAGCCGCCGGTTCTTTACGCATTAAGGATACCGCAGAAGTTAGTAAAAGAAACCTGGAAGCATTCCTATATCATGTGAGTTTTATTACAGACCATGAAGCAACAGCTTCTGATAAACCACAAACCACAAACCATAAACCACAATCCCATTCTGCTATGTTGGAAATGCTTTGGAATTTAGGCTTCAGGAGTCCAAAGAACGAAATGAAAATTTTTAAAGGTATTGATGGGGTGATCAAACATGTTCATGATTTTGAAAAAGAACGGGATAACCTGGGTTATGAGATCGATGGCATGGTGATCAAAGTAAATGATCTGGAGTTGCAGGACAGGTTGGGAATGACATCGCACCACCCACGCTGGGCCATTGCCTTTAAATTCAAAGCCAGGCAGGCAACCAGTAAATTATTAGATGTGGAGTTTCAGGTAGGCAGAACGGGTGCGGTAACCCCGGTTGCTAAGATCGAACCCGTTCAGGTAGGTGGAGTTACGGTGGGCAGTATCTCTATCCATAATGAAGAATATATCAGGGAAAAGAACCTGATGAAAGGTGATACCATTTTAATTGAGCGTAGCGGCGATGTGATACCCCAGATCGTAAAATCATTCCCTGAGTTAAGAAAAGGCACAGAAATAAAAATCGATTTTCCAAAAGTTTGCCCCGTTTGCAGAGATAAGCTGTTCAAGCCCGATGAAGATGCTGTATGGAGATGCATCAACCTTACCTGTCCTGCACATATTGTAGAAGGCATCATCCATTTTGTAAGCAAAGATGCTATGGATATCCGGAGTTTTGGCGAAGCCAATGTGCGCAAGTTTTATGAGCTGGGTTTATTGATGTCTATCCCTGAAATATACAGCCTGCCTTATGAGGAAATTGGCAAACTGGATGGCTTTGGCCAGAAATCCATAACCAAACTTCAGCAGGCTATTGAAGATTCAAAAAAGCAATCCCTCAACAGGATCATCTACGCCTTAGGCATCAGGTATGTAGGGGAAACAACAGCCAAAACATTAGCTCATGCTGTTGATCATCTTTTACAATTTGCCGATTTTACCGAAGAGCAGTTAAAACAACTGGAAGATGTAGGCGTAAAAGTAGCCAGAGCCGTGTATGATTTTTTCCATAATGAAGATAACCTGGCATTATTGAAAAAGCTCGAAAGCCTGGGAGTTCAGCTCAAAAATGAGAAGAAGGATATCATTACCGGCGGAAACCTCTCCGGCCATACGTTTTTATTCACCGGAACGCTTACCCAGTTAAAAAGAATTGATGCGGAAGAACTGGTTGAAAAAAATGGTGGTAAAATACTCGGGGCCGTGAGCAGTAAACTCAGTTACCTGGTGGTTGGTGAAAATGCCGGAAGTAAATTGGAAAAGGCCAAAAAGATACCATCTGTTAAGATCATCAGTGAAGAAGTTTTTATAAAAATGCTACCTAGTTAGTAAAAAAATATATTATATTTATAGTGAGCCTTTTTCTAAGAATCTAACGGGCACATTGGCTCGCCCACCCACTGCTTAAATCATACTGTTATGATTAAAAAAAATCCAGGAGAAGTTTGGAAACAAATACTGTTTAATGGCCATAAACAGCTTCGCAAAAAATATGCAGTCTCATCCCATGGCAGGGCAGCAAGTTATCCCCTCGATATTTTAAAAGAGGGCAAATTATTGAATGGGTCATTAACGTCTGGGTATAAAACCCTCAACCTCCATGTGGAGAATGGCAACGGTACAATTTATATTCACAGGGAAGTAGCAAAACATTTTTGTAAAAAACAAACTGTAAAATATAAATACGTTATTCATGTAAACCATAAGAAAAAAGACAATCATTATAAGAATTTAAAGTGGGCCACATTAGAAACAGTGAGCTCTCACCAGCAAAACAGCCCCGAAAAAATTGCCTATAAAAAGCGGCAGGCTAACAGGACCGTTGGCCTGAAACTGAATGCTACACAGGTTAAGACGATCAAAGACATCATAAAGAATCCAAAAAGAAAAATCACCTACAAACAGCTTGCTGCCAAATATAAAGTTAGCGAAATGACATTATACCGTATAAAGAGCGGTGAGAATTGGGGACGTATCAAGTAGCCCGAAGATTATTTTTTAAAAAAGGAATCAGCGTAATACCGATTCCTTTTTTTTATTTTATTAATTTCGATACTATGCTCAGATCATCTACAATAAATTTTTTGCAGCTTTTACAAAAGAACAATAACAAATCCTGGTTTGAAGATCATCGTGCAGCATATGATGAGGCCAGGGCCGATTTCTTTAACCTGGTTGAGGAATTAATTAAAAGTATCGCTCAGTTTGATACGCCCATAGGACAGCTTGCAGTAAAGGATTGTGTCTTTCGCATTAACCGGGATGTGCGGTTCAGTAAGGATAAAAGGCCTTATAAAAACAATATGGCCTGTTATTTTAACAGGGAGGGAAAAAAGGGTAATGGTGCTGGTTATTATTTGCACATTCAGCCGGGCCAAAGCATGGCTGCCGGTGGTATATGGATGCCGGAGCCACAGGTACTGGCTGGTATAAGACAGGAGATAGATTATAACCTGGGAGACTGGAAAAAGATAATTGAGCAAAAGGCTTTCAGGAAAATGTTTGTTGAAGGAGTAAAAAGTGAAGATGTGCTGGTAAGGCCGCCCAAAGGGTATGATGAAGAAAATCCTGCAATACAATTTCTTAAAATGAAGAGTTTCACTGTCAGCAGGCCCTTTACAGATAAGGATCTACAGGATAAGAATTTCTTAAAAGAAGTTACCGGCAGCTTTAAAACCATGAAACCTTTGATCGATTTCCTGAACTCAGCGCTTCATTAAAAAAAGACGGCCAGAGATAAAAATCTCCGGCCTTGCTTACCTCTGAAACCACAAGAAAAAATTTGTAATTAATTTAAAGCTTTAAACATTGCTTCATAATTAAATAAAGCAATAGCAAATGTTTACTATTAAGTTGATTTTATATTAATATTGGAGGACTAGATAACCAAGCAGGGTGTAAATTTAATCCTTTTTTGATATTATCATAATTTATTTTCACTATATAGCTTTTTACCCGTGTTTTTTGAGAATAACAGATTCTTCCACCCCCTCCAGCTAATCTTTGTCCCTGAATTCATTAACCCCTGAGATTTTAAAAAGTGATTTACAAAAACTAATAAGCATTAGTTTTGTAAAAAAGGCCTGATGGCAAAAATAAAGCTTGGTAAGAATGGCTCAAAAAGGGAGGTTATCACCCAAACAGCGGCTGTATTGTTCAAAAAGAAGGGTTACGGATCAACCTCTATGAGGGAGCTTGCCGAAGCCCTGGGTGTTGAGGCTCCCAGCCTCTATAATCATATTGGCTCTAAAACTGAGTTATTACAGGCCATTTGCTTTAAAGTAGCCAATGCGTTTACTTCCTATTTGGATACAGTGGAAACCAACAATACCACTAATGCCTCCATCCTTGAAAAGATCATCCGCTTTCATATACAAATGATGCTTAACAATTTTGATGAAGTATACGTGGCCAACCACGAATGGAAACATTTGAAAGAACCCTATTTGAGTAATTTCCTGATCCAAAGGCGGGGTTACGAAAAACGACTGGTTGTTTTAATGGAGAACGGGATCAAAGCAAATGAATTCAAATTAGTTAATCCCTATGTTTCTGTGCTAACCATACTTTCTGCTGTAAGAGGCCTTGAATTCTGGCAGCAACATAAAAAAAATATCAGCAGCCACGTACTGGAAGATGATATGGTAAATCATTTATTAAACGGTATAAAAAAATAATATGGCGGTTCATTTTCATAAGCTCAAAGTAAAAGCGGTAAAACAGGAAACGCCTGATTGTGTTTCTATCGCGTTTGACATACCTGGTAATTTAAAAACGGATTTTTTATTTGAACAGGGACAAAATATTACCATTAAAAAAGAAATTGAGGGGGAAGAGATACGGAGATCTTATTCCATCTGCTCCGCTCCCTTTGAAAATGAATTAAGGGTGGCAGTAAAGCAGGTAGAAGGTGGAAAATTTTCCAATTATGCCAACACAGTTTTACAGGCTGGCGATGAGCTGGACATCCTTCCTCCCACCGGCAAATTCAACAGCAAACTAAACCCCGAAAATAAAAAACAATACCTGGCCTTTGCAGCAGGAAGTGGTATTACACCTGTAATCTCTATCATTAAAACAACAATGCAAACAGAGCCGGGAAGCAGCTTTACGCTTGTGTTTGGTAACCGTGGGCGCAGTACCATAATCTTTTTTGAAGAGCTTGAAGGCTTAAAGAACAAATTCCTAAACCGTTTTAACTTCATCAATATTTTAAGCCGGGAGAAGACCGATGCTCCGATAAACTCCGGCAGGATAGATCCCGGTAAACTTACGCAACTGGCCAGACTTGTTGATTATAAGAACACCGATGAATTTTTTATATGTGGTCCCGAAGAAATGATCTTTTGTGTTAAGGATTTTTTAGAAGCCGCTGGCATAGAAAAAAAGAAGATCCATTTTGAGCTGTTTACTACACCCGGAGAGAAAAAGTCTGGAGTCGTGAGTCGGCAGTCAGTGGGTGTAGATAAGGGTCCAACCAGCAAAATAACCATTAAACTGGATGGCAGAAGCTTTGATTTTAATTTAGGTTATAACAGCGAGAACATTTTAGATGCTGCTTTAAAACAGGGGGCAGATCTTCCATTCGCCTGCAAAGCTGGTGTATGCTGCACCTGCAAAGCAAAACTGCTGGAAGGCGAAGTGGAAATGGAAGTTAACTGGGGGCTTGAACAGGAAGAAGTGGAGCAGGGATTTATACTTACCTGCCAGTCGCACCCAATAACGGAAAAGGTAGTAGTGGATTTTGATATAAAATAGCTTGCAGGATTTGGCAACTATATACAAGTTGGGACAAAGGGTGTAAAAAAAATTGAAAGCTATTAAAATGTAGATTCTATCCTCGCAGTTCTATCATATATAAACCAAGATATTTTCCATATAATCCACACTATAATTAATGTGATGATTATGACATTACGAATACGACCAGCCTTATCGACCATAATAGGTTTATTTCTTTTTTGAAGCTGCTTTTGACTTTGTGCCTGCATCTTTAACAGATACAGCTATAACGTCCTCAAACGTGCCGTTTATAGCCAGTTTAGCATCGTAGGTAGATGCCCGTTTCTTTGCTGCTTTCTTTTTAGTCACTTTTGTCATATAATAAAGTTAGTATTAAAAAAGAGATAATTGCTGCCCAGAAGTTACTTTCCTAAGTTGCTCTAAAAATATATCTGTATCCAAATAATAATTAGGGAAAGCTAATTTTAATGCCTCGATTGAATCTGCTGACACCAATACAGCATCTCGATTATCATTAACAATTCTCCTTTCCAAAGTCATATAATCAGCAGAAGCCGTAGCTAATTGTGTTTGGCTATATGCTTTAATAATAACCCGTCCCGCTGATGGGTCAAGTTCTAACAAATAATAATGGGCATTTGATACACGTCTTTCTCCGCCCAATACTTCTATTGAGTTACGAAAAGTTGTTAAATGCCCTTCAACATCTAATGTTTTTGACAGGGATGATATTTCAACTCTTAACTCATTGTAATTATCGGGAGTGCCAGGTACTATTGGCTTACCTTCAGAAATTGCCATTGCAGAACTCATAAGTGCAAAAAATCGAAGCCAAGAAGCCTCCCCTTGGCTTGACTTTAAAGATTGCTTAATAAAAATACCCACAGTTTCAACAGCAGTGGCCCAAGCATGCTGCAATAAAGTTCGGACTTGGATTTCTATACGCATATCGTCATAGTGCTTTACTTTATCACTACCATATTTATAAATAAGGTGTACCCCACGATAACCTGAATCTTTTGGATTTTGAATGTAATCTTGCTCTTTCGCAAGTTTATGCTTTATACCTCTACTTTCGTGTTTATAAATATTCACCAAACTATCTACCTCATTAACATCGTTCATTATTGCTCTACACCCCCCTATATCTTGTATTTGAGACATGTTCATATCAGGGAATCTTTCCAGTTTTAGTTTAATAGAAATTAAACGTTTTATTCGTTGAGCAACTAAACTGTCAGGATTTATTTTTTTTGCAACTTTTCGCAAACGCATCTGAAAAGTATTCAAAGGGAAGTTATGAGATGCTCTCCAATTATTTATAATTAATAAGGCACTATCCTTTTCATCAATAGTTGCATCTGGATTTAAAAAAATATCACCTGCTCTATTTACTTCTCTCCGGGAATTTTCAGGTATAGTATAATAACTGGGCATGTAAAGAAACATTTTAATTCATTACAAATATAGCATGCAGATCGCATGCGGTCTGCATGCGTTTTGCATGCGAATTATAACTAATTGTAAATCAATGATATAAATTTTTGTTTATGTCCCATTATCTTACTAATTTTGTCTTATAAAAAGAATAAAATATGAATAATCAATTCAAAACGCTGATACAATTATTGGATACTTTTAAGGATGAAGAAACCTGTAAAATATATTTAGCACAACAGCGTTGGGGCAATACTCCTGCTTGTCCTTTCTGTGGTGTCGTTAATCCTTATGTAACTAATAGGGGTTACAAGTGCAGAGATAAACAATGTCATAAAAAGTTTACTGTTACGGTTGGAACCGTTTATGAAAATTCAAAAGTTCCTTTGCGTACATGGTTTGCTGCTATTTACCTGTGTACATCTTCAAAGAAAGGCATTAGTTCTTTACAGGCTTCCCGTCAACTTGGTATAACACAAAAAACTGCATGGTTCGTTTTACACAGGGTTCGTGAAATGCTGAAAGATAAAGCACCGAAAATGCTTACTAAAGAAGTACAGATTGATGAAACCTATGTAGGGGGTAAAGAAATCAACAAACATGCAAGCAAGCGCACAAAAAAGAACGGCTTAAAGTTATGCGATGTTAAAACCCCTGTTTTCGGTATCGCAGAAACAGGCGGTAAAGTAATAGTACAAGTTACTAATTGGGTTACTAAAAAGAATGCTCAAAAACTTGTTGATACTCATGTACAGAAAGGAGCGACTATGGTAACAGACGGGTTTTCTATGTATGCTTTCCTGTCGAAGGGTACAGAATTCACCCACGTTATAGTAGATCATTCTAAAGGAGAGTATGTAAAAAGCGGATTTCATACCAATGGTATAGAAAACTTCTGGAGCCTGTTAAAGCGTGGTATTATCGGAATATTTCATCAGGTAAGCCCTTGGCATCTACAAAGGTACTGTGATGAATTTGCAGCCCGTTATAACAGCAGGAAGATAAAGGATAATGAAAGATTTGATATTGCTTTACAAAACAGTAACGGCAGGCTTACATATAATGCTTTGATAGGAAAATAACTCTTAAAAAATATAAATTAAAAAAGGCTGCATGATTTGTGGCCTTTTTTGTTAATGCTCCATATTTGATATTTCGATTATTTTATGTTATATTGTATTACGAAAACTAATTTCAATGCTGCTAAATAGCTTTATTAGCCCATTTTTTATGGGTGTTTTGGCAAGTCTAATCGCATCGCTTATTTTCCTTTTTATTATTCTTATTTTCTTAGCGCCAAGTATAAAAATTTCCAGTTTTATAGTAAAAAGACAAGGTATACCGGGAAGGGACGAACCGGATAATGTATATGTATTTAAGATAGTGAATATGTCTTATTTTAAATGCTTTGATGTAAATCTGGAATTATTCCGACTTGAACGCCTTCCCTTAGGTAATAATAAATGGGATACGAGGTATAAAAAAATGACACTTTTTCAGGGTTCTCTGAAGTTCGTCCCTGGTTACTGGTATTTTGGAGACATAAACAAGTCTGGTGGTTTTGCAATGTTGGTGAAAACTTATGATAATTTGGATGGTTTCATAGATGACGATCATGTCTTTTTGCAGCTACAAGTAACTGCAAGACATGGTCTTACAGGACTTAGTCGAGTATTTAAGAAGGATTTTGCCTCGGCCCATGAATGTATTAAGAACGGGAAACATAAACAAGGTCGGCAGTTGGGGATGCGATAATAATATATTCTTAACAACCGTGGATGTGACTTTTGCACAATAATTGCGTCTTATATTTGTTAATAGATAAACTAAAAGGGTATGAAAAGGGACATTGATTTAGGATAATATCCAACTAATAAACGAAATAAAGTATTTAACCAAACAAAATCGCCGCAATTATGCGGCGATTTTGTTTGTATACTTAATAATGAGTTTTCACCTTATTTGTCCCAACTTGTATATAGTTGCCCAGGATTTTAACTAACAGTTGTTAGTTTTTTATTTTAATTTTACTTTCTAAAATTACAGATATGTCAATAACTGATCTTGAACAAATTTTCCAGGATAGGATTGACCGGGAAATAAAGGTAGAACCAAAGGACTGGATGCCGGGTGCTTATCGTAAAACAAACATCCGCCAGATAAGTCAGCATGCCCATAGCGAAGTGGTGGGTATGCTGCCCGAAGGCAATTGGATAAGCAGGGCCCCCTCGCTAAAACGTAAAGCAATCCTTATTGCCAAAGTGCAGGATGAAGCGGGCCACGGCCTTTACCTATATTCCGCCGCCGAAACCTTAGGCAGCTCCAGGGAAGAAATGATCGGTGACCTTTTATCGGGCAAAGCAAAATATTCTTCCATATTTAATTATCCAACTTTAACCTGGGCCGATATGGGTGCGGTTGGATGGCTGGTAGATGGAGCAGCTATTTTAAACCAGGTAATGCTTTGCCGCACATCTTATGGGCCTTATGCACGGGCAATGGTGCGTATTTGTAAAGAAGAAAGTTTTCACCAGCGCCAGGGATTTGAAAGCTTACTGGTATTAAGCAGGGGAACGGCAGAACAAAGAGCCATGTGCCAGGATGCGATTAACCGTTGGTGGTGGCCAAGCCTTATGATGTTTGGGCCTAAGGATTCAGAATCTACCAATAGCGACCAGAGCATGAAATGGAAGATAAAAAGAAAAACAAATGATGAGCTGCGCCAGCAATTTATTGATATGGCCGTTGAACAGGTAAAGGTTTTAGGAATGAAATTACCAGATGATCAATTGAAGTGGAATGAGGCAAGAAAGCATTATGATTTTGGCGAAATAAACTGGGATGAATTTTGGGCCGTAGTAAAAGGTAATGGCCCCTGTAACAAGCAAAGGCTTGCAGCAAGAAATAAAGCACACGATGAGGGTGCCTGGGTAAGGGAAGCTGCGATGGCTTATGCGGAGAAAAAAGCCTCCCCAAACCCCTCCAAAGGAGGGGCTTTAGCAGCATGATATTTTAAATCTCTTTTATGAAAATAGAAATAAAGAAATTTTATTACGGTGACATCCCTGATGACAATGCAGGTGGTAATGAAATGAAAGATTCCAAAAATTCTCCGCCAGCTGGCGGAGGTGGGGGGGCCTGGCCGCTCTGGGAAGTTTTCGTTCGCAACAAACAGGGACTTGATCATAAACATGTAGGTAGCCTGCATGCAACTGATGCGGTTATGGCAATAGAGAACGCAAGAGATGTTTATACCAGGAGACAGGAAGGCATAAGCATCTGGGTCGTTGAAAGCAAACACATTACCGCATCCAATCCTGATGAAGCCGGGGAGCTTTATGAGCCGGCTGTAGACAAGATCTATCGCCACCCTACTTTTTATGATCTGCCTGACGAGGTAGGGCATATGTAGGCCCCCTCCATCCCCCAAGGGGGAAGTAAAAAGAGTATTATAATTAGAAAAGATTTTAAAAAATGGATGAACCCGCATTTACAAATAATAATAAGAGCCAGAAACAATCAGATTCTAAAGTCCCTCCTTTGGAGGGATTTAAGGAGGCCTATACACTTCATCTGGCAGATAATGCCTTGATCATTGCACAAAGAAATGCAGAATACTGTGGTCATGGGCCCATATTGGAGCAGGATATTGCCATAACCAATATCGCGTTAGACCTGATTGGACAATCCCGGAATTTTTACCAGTATGCAGCTCAACTTATAAATGAAATAAAAATAGCAGGGGGTTCTAAAGCCCCCTCTCCCCTTGGAGAGGGGGTTGGGGGTGAGGCTACAGAAGATTCACTGGCTTACCTGAGAACCGAAAGAGAATTTAAGAATTGTTTATTGGTTGAACTGCCTAACGGAGACTGGGGCCAAACTATTTTAAGGCAATTTTTTTTCAGCGCATATCAATTTCTGTTATACCAAAAATTACAAAACAATAGTGATGCACAGCTTGCTGCCATTGCTGCTAAAGCTTTAAAGGAAGTTACCTATCACCTGCGCTGGAGCAGTGAGTGGGTAATACGCCTGGGAGATGGTACAACGGAAAGCCATAGCCGCATGATAAAAGCCATTGATGAGTTGTGGAGATATACGGGTGAATTATTTATGCCTGCCGATTATGAATCAGCATCAGGTGTAGATGTAAGCCTGCTGAAAGATGACTGGATGAAAAAGATAACGGAGGTTTTTGAAGAAGCAACATTACCTATACCTGAAAAAACATTCATGCAATCAGGCGGAAAACAGGGGATCCATACAGAACATTTAGGCTACATTTTAACTGAACTGCAATACCTGCAAAGAACTTATCCCGGAGCCGAATGGTAACAGCCCCCTAAATCCCCAAGGGGGACTTTAAAGTCAGAAAATTTCAATCAGTATTTTTGGAAAATGTAATAAAAAATATTTGGAAAATTTTAGAGCAGGTTACCGACCCTGAAATACCTGTACTAACCATTACCGACTTAGGCATTGTAAGAGATGTGAAAGTTATAGAAGCTGCTCAAAATCCCCCCTTGGGGGATGGGGGGGCTGGTTTTGAAATTGTTATCACCCCAACTTATACGGGATGCCCGGCCATGGACATGATCGCAATGAATATAAAACTTGCGCTTATAGAGCATGGCTATTCCAATATCAAAATAAGCTCTGTATTAGCCCCGGCATGGACCACCGACTGGATGACCGAAACAGGAAAAAGGAAATTAAAGGAGTATGGAATAGCACCACCACAGGATGAATCAGAACGCTTTCAGCGGCCTGGATCATTCCATGTTCAATGCCCCCAATGCAATTCAACCAATACAAAGCTCATCAGCGAATTTGGAAGCACAGCCTGTAAGTCTTTATATCAATGTAATGATTGTAAAGAACCGTTTGATTATTTTAAATGCCATTAAACAG
>JBKJMZ010000031.1:0-5823 GCA_046596255.1 Ferruginibacter sp.
CGCACTTGTAGGGCCGAAAGACATGATAGACATCCAATCTTTTATCTGGGTATTGGGTTCGGAAGAATACCCGGATTAAAAGCAATGTCATTGCTCTTTTTCAATATGTGTGTTCTCATACATTTCCGCATATGATACAGGCCTGATAGGTGAACCGGAATGATCACCCCATATCTTAGTAAATGCAGCACCATAATAAAAGATCAACGAAGCATAAAATACAAAAAGGAGCAAGAGCACCATAGAAGCCGAAGCTCCATATACAGCACCTATATTGCTTAGTGATAACATCCATCTCACAAAAATGACCCCTGCATTGTATAGAATGCTGGTCAACAATCCTCCACTGAGAGCCACTCTCCAGGTAGGAATACCGTCTGGCAGGTACCTGAATAAAACGGAAAACCATATCCATACGATCGTCACAGAAAGTAAGGTGGATAACGCTCCATTTAAATAAAAACCACTCCCGGGTATGACATGGTCCAGGTAGTTTCCAAAAATAACTTTTAAGCTTTCGGCTGCAAGTGAAGCAATAAATAAAATACCGGTGAAAACAATGACCAGAGTAGATTTCAATCTTACTAACAATGCCATTCTAAATCTTTTGATGCCCGATTTCCTCACCATCCATAACTGGTTGAGAGAACCTTGTATTACTTTAAACAGGGTAGTAGCTACAAACAATAAAAAAATTAACCCGCCAATAGCAATGGGCAGATTGATTGCCAGCCCACGAAGACCTTTTAATATTTCAACCACCTGTTTTACACTGTCATCTCCAACTGTACCACGTAAATTTGAAACCAGTTCTATAGCAATGTCCCGCTTACGGAAGATCAGGCTAAGTAATTGGATAAGCAAGATCAAAATGGGAGGCAGCGCAAATGTGGTAAAGAAAGCAGTTGCTCCTGCTAAGCGTAGCGGATCATTTTTAACCAATAGTTTATAGGCATTAAGCAATGCAAGGGCAATGTTTTGTATGTTTTTGAAAAGCTTCATTAAATGCTGATGGCTAATTTATATAATTCCCTGTCAAGATAAGGAAATTGTAAATGGCGATGTTTTACCGCTCAGGCAAAATAAGAGAATTTTTTCATTTCGATCCCGATTGCTATCGGGAGAGAAATCTATTAAAATACGATCAGATGTCTCTTGTCGACGACATGACAAAACATTAAAATTAGAATTCTGCACTCTTCGGATACCTTGGAAAAGGAATTACGTCCCTGATATTGCCCATACCCGTTACAAACTGTACCAGGCGCTCAAAGCCAAGCCCAAAGCCTGCATGCGGGCAGGTACCAAACTTTCTTGTTTCTAAATACCACCATAATTCTTCGGCGGGGATATGCATTTCTTCCATACGTTGGGTAAGTTTGTCCATGCGCTCTTCCCTTTGAGAACCACCCACAATTTCACCAATGCCTGGCGCCAGGATATCCATTGCAGCTACAGTTTTTCCATCATCATTCTGGCGCATGTAAAAACTTTTTATCTCTTTGGGATAATCAGTCAGGATAACCGGTTTTTTAAAATGCTTTTCAACTAAATATCTTTCATGTTCACTTTGCAGGTCGGTTCCCCAGCCTTCTATCAAATATTGAAACTTCTTTTTCTTATTGTGATTGCTTTCCTTTAAAATTTCGATGGCTTCTGTGTAGGTTAATCTTTCAAAATCATTATCAACAACGAAATTCAATTTTTCTATCAGCCCCATCTCACTTCTTTCGGTTTGCGGTTTTTGTTTTTCTTCCTCATCCAGGCGCTGGGCTAGAAATTCCAGGTCTTCTATATTATTATCCATTGCATGCTTAATAACATACTTGATGAATTCTTCAGCCAGGTTCATATTATCTTCCAGGTCGTTAAAAGCAACTTCAGGCTCTATCATCCAGAACTCGGCCAGGTGCCGGGTGGTGTTGCTGTTCTCAGCACGGAATGTGGGCCCGAATGTATAAATATCACTGAATGCAGTGGCAGCCAGTTCTCCCTCTAATTGTCCGCTTACCGTTAAGTTGGTGCTGCGGCCAAAGAAGTCTTCCTTAAAATTGATCGTGCCATCTTCATTCTTAGCTGCGGTTCCATCCAATGGCAAGGCAGTTACTTTGAACATTTCTCCTGCGCCCTCTGCATCGCTTGCAGTAATAATGGGTGTATGGAGGTAAATAAATCCTTTATCATTAAAGAATTTATGAATGGCAAAAGCCAGCGCATGCCTCACCCGGAATACTGAGCCAAAAGTATTGGTGCGAAAACGGAGGTGAGCGATCTCCCTTAAAAATTCAAGGCTATGTTTTTTAGGCTGTAGCGGAAATTTCTCCGCATCACTATCCCCCAGTATTTCTATAGATGTTGCTTTAAGCTCTACTTTCTGGCCCTTGCCTAATGAAGGAATTACATTCCCGGTTGCTTTTATACAGGCGCCGGTGGTGATACGTTTTAAAAGTGCATCATCAAAACTGCCCAGCGTGGCAACTATTTGTATATTATTATTGGTACTGCCATCATTAAGGGCAATGAACTGGTTGTTGCGGAAGGTGCGTACCCATCCCATAACAGTTGCTTCGTAGTTAGTTTTATCGCTGGCCAGCAGTTCTTTTATCTTGGTTCTTTTATTGAACATATAAATTATAAATTGGGTGTAAAGATAAGGATAGAACACTGATGACGCTGATGAGACTGATTTTGTAGTGCCCGAGCTGTCATGTCACGATAGGTGACATCTGAAGTAAGAAAATGGATTTCTCTCCCGATAGCAATCGGGATCGAAATGGCAAAACAAAAGAGACGCCAGAATGACTTAGGGGGACCGCTGTATTTCTGTCTACCTTTGCAAAATGAAAATCGCCTTCTTCTCTGCTAAAAACTACGACAGGGAATTTTTTGACCCTCAGGACAGCGATCACGAAATAATATATTTTGAAGTTGCACTTAATGAGCAAACGGTTCATCTTGCCAAAGGATGTACAATCATATGCTTATTTGTTAATGATCGGTTGAATGCATCAGTTTTAAAAGAGCTTGCCATAATCGGTGTAAGGCTTGTTGCGCTTCGCTGTGCTGGATTCAATAATGTGGATCTTGTGGCTGCAAAGGCGAATGGTATTTCAATTGTAAGGGTGCCTGCTTATTCCCCTCATGCAGTAGCAGAACATGCCGTGGCATTAATATTAACGCTGAACCGTAAAACACATAAAGCATATAACCGGGTTAGGGAAGGGAATTTTTCCCTGGAAAGATTAACAGGTTTTGACCTGTATGGAAAAACAGTTGGCGTGATAGGTACGGGGAGGATCGGCAGGGCATTTTGTGAGATTATGATCGGGTTTGGCTGTAAAGTATTGGCATTTGACCTGGTGGCCAATAAAGGGATGGAAGAAAAAAAGGTGGAATATTTACCAATATCTGATCTTCTTGAAAAGGCCGATATTATCTCCTTACATTGCCCCTTAAATGAACAGACCAGGCATATTATTAATGCCGATACAATAAGTTTGATGAAACAAGGAGTAATGCTGATCAATACAAGCCGTGGTGCGCTCATCAATAGTCTGGATGCCGTGCATGCGCTAAAAACGGGAAGAATCGGGTATTTAGGACTTGATGTATATGAACAGGAGGAAAGCCTGTTCTTTAATGATCTTTCTGAAAATATTATACAGGATGATCTTATTATGCGGTTATTGAGTTTTCCCAATGTGCTCATAACATCGCACCAGGGATTCTTTACGGAAGAAGCACTGGAACAGATCGCTAAAATAACTATGGACAATATCAGGGATTTTGAGGCCGGCGGGCAGTTGAAAAATGCAGTTGTTTAAAAGAAAACCCCCTGCAGCATTCGTAAAAAAAATCTTTTTTTTCTAAAAAAAGCCCGTAATATTGTGCTGGAATCAGACTGATAAGGTCCTTCAAGCATCACTTCATCAGCGTTTCAAGTTCCATCAAAATAAATTCTCTCCCGATAGCTATCGGGAACAATTTCACACTTAAGACCGGATTTTTGAAGAAAATCATTTTCATTTTTTATGTACGATATTTCACAACTGAACGACCTGCTCGTTCCTGAGTTGCAAGACATTGCTGAGCAATTTGACATCTCCAACGCAAAAAAACTTGTTAAACAGGACCTGATCAATAAGATCCTGGAAACCCAATCTATTATGAGCACTGATAAAAAGAAAGAAGAGGGCGAAAAACCCAAACGCAAGCGGATCATAAAATCTGCCGAAACCGGAGTACCCGAGCCTGTTGCCGCACCCAAAGCAAAAAAAGCCGAACCTGAAAAAAAGGTTGTTAAAAAACAGGTTGAAGAGGAAGAAGATAATGATGTGCAGCCTATTACCGACCAGGAAAGTACTATTCCTGCGGCCATTGCACAAATGCTTGCTGAAACTGATGACCAGGAACAGGCCCCGGAAACCGACATGAACGATGATTCGGCTCAACCTTCGGCTAAACAATATAACCAACAAAGGCAACAACCTGTTTTCAATATAGAATTTGACGGTGTGATACTGGGCGAAGGCGTTTTGGAAATGATGGCCGATGGGTATGGATTTTTAAGAAGCAGCGATTATAATTATTTATCATCACCCGATGATATTTATGTTTCTCCAAGCCAGATCAAATTATTTGGTTTAAAAACCGGAGATACAGTTTACGGAAGCGTACGTCCTCCAAAAGAAGGTGAAAAATATTTTGCTTTATTAAAGGTAGAGACCATCAATGGCAAATCACCGGAAGAAGTAAGAGACCGTGTGCCATTTGATTATTTAACACCACTGTTCCCTTTTGAAAAACTAGACCTGTGTACCCGTGCTGATAATTACAGTACCAGGATCATGGACCTGTTCACACCTATAGGTAAGGGCCAGCGTGGATTAATTGTTGCCCAGCCAAAAACGGGTAAGACGATGTTGCTGAAAGAACTTGCCAACGCAATTGCAGAGAACCATCCAGATTGTTACCTGATGATCGTACTGGTTGATGAAAGACCGGAAGAGGTTACTGATATGGAACGCAGTGTGAAGGCAGAAGTTATAGCATCAACCTTTGATGAGCCTGCAGAAAAACATGTTCGGGTAAGTACCATGGCATTACAAAAAGCAAAGAGACTTGTTGAGTGCGGCCACGATGTGGTGATATTACTTGATTCAATAACCCGTTTGGCAAGGGCACACAATACAGTGGCTCCATCAAGCGGTAAGGTATTGAGTGGCGGTGTGGAGGCGAATGCAATGCAGAAACCAAAACAATTCTTTGGTGCAGCACGTAAAATTGAGAATGGCGGTTCATTAACGATCATTGCAACAGCACTGGTTGATACCGGCAGTAAGATGGACGAGGTGATCTTCGAGGAATTTAAAGGAACCGGTAATATGGAATTGCAGCTTGAGCGTAAATTATCTAACCGCAGAATTTATCCTGCTATTGATATTGTGGCATCATCTACAAGGCGGGATGACCTGTTGCTGGACAAAGATACCTTCCAGCGCATGTGGGTATTGCGTAAGCATATGGCCGACATGAATCCGGAAGAGGCGATCAATACCTTGTTGAAAAATATGAAGGGAACAAAAGATAATGCGGAGTTTTTGACAAGTATGAATGGATAATGCAATTCACTAACGTTGCGTTATAAGTCGAACAAATTCAATTGATAGAATTTTGCTCTTTGAAATATTGTAATTGAGCCTGCTCAAAGAGTTGATTTATGGGCATTTTTTAAAAAATAGATATACTTAAAATCTGTAAAATTTCGTAGAGGCTTTGGGTAAGCATAAATTTCTTTTTTGCAATAGCTACAAGTACATAAAC
>JBKJMZ010000106.1:0-13829 GCA_046596255.1 Ferruginibacter sp.
TTCTTTTCTTCATAAGCTGCCTGTAAAGCTTTGTCTGCTTGCTTTCTTTTAGTAATATCACGGGCAAACAACACAAACCTTCCATCCTTCAGGATCTTCACATTTAATTCCAGCTCAATTAAAGTTCCGTCTTTTCTTTTCAGCCTTCTCTTATTACTTACAATTTTCCCCGATTGTAATTCATCAAGCTTAAAAGGATTTGCTATCAGGTCATCAATCACAAAAAGATCAGCTACTGAGAGGTTTAAAAATTCTTCTTTTGAATATCCAAGCATCTGGCAGCCGCTGGGATTAATATCAATTATGCTCATGGAGGCATCTGCTATACAGATCGCATCTGTTGCCTGTTCAATAAGACTGCGGTATTTGAATTCGCTTTCAATTGTTAGTATCTCCGACATTTTTTGTTCAGTAATATCCTGGCAGGTACCTACTGCCCGTATGGGTTGTTGCTGGTCATCATGATAGATCTTCCAGCGCTCCACTACAAACTTAATACGTCCACTTTTTGTTATAATGCGGTGCTCAACAGTATTTACAGCGTTTCCGGTAAGTGAATTTAAATAGGCTATATTCACTTTTTCCTTGTCGTCAGGATGTACAAATTCTAAAAATCCCGGAAGAGATGTTTCAAACTCACTGGCATCAAGTTCAAAAATGCGGTAGGTTTCGGCAGACCACAGCACTTTTAAGGTTAACAGGTCGGTTTCCCAACTGCCCACTTTTGCAACTTCCTGGGCTTCCATCAAACGGCTTTCACTTTGCCTAAGCTTTTTTTCTACTAACTTCTTTTCTGTTATATCTCTTATAAAAGCACAAAAGAACTCTACTCCATCTTCTTTGATGGGCATTATTGTTAATTCGATTGGAAATTCGGCTCCATTTTTATGAAGTGCAGAAAGTTCCAGGAGTTTATTCAATGCAGGACCTTTACCTGTTTTTGTATAAGCAGCCATCCCATCCTCATGGCGTTGGCGGTATTGCACGGGGATAATAAGTGATGACAATTTTTTGCCGATCGTATCTTCCTTTTTCCATCCAAAAATTGCTTCAGCCTGTGGATTCCAAAAAGTGATATTTCCCCGAAGGCTAATGCATATAATAGCGTCTAAAGCTGCCTCCATTATCAGGAGCTGGGTACGGGAATTGTTAGCAATGGTTTCAAAAGATGAACTACAATTATTTGCTTCACCCTTCTCAATACTGAGATAGCTGATGGCAGAGCCATCGGGAAGAACATCTTCGTCTACAAGAGATCTCCGATGCATGTTGATATGCTTATCGTTTAGTTTTTTTGGATTGGCCATTCTTTGTTTGGATACTGATTATAAATGCTCAATAATTCCTATTCAACACTTCTTGTATATATACCCGCAAAAAGACTGCCAGTATCATTGTATATCTATTTTAATGCAGTTAATTATATTGAAGGAACCGGATAACTATATAAATGCTTGCATGCAAATGTAGGGGGGAAGGAAATGAGGTTTTATAGTGTAAACAAAGAAGTTTTTGTAGGCATTTTTCTACAATATGTAAGTATTGGTAAATATGTGATCAGATATTATATTCGTGGGTTAGTTATAAGGCGTTACAAGCGGTATCTGCTGTTATGGCTTCCTTCAGCAGCTTCACAATGGCATCTATATCTACTTCATCAACATTATTGAATATTTTATAGAACACCTGTTTATTGGTGCCATGAGTTAAGTAATTGTCCTCATCCTTTAATTTACAGCCATACCAGAAACCCAGTAATACTCCTTTTTTAATACCGCCCCGTGGAATTGAGGCCGGCCATATTATACAAATACCTTTGTTACCATAAATGAACGGAACATTGTAAGCCATTTTTCTTTACAATGAGCAGGCAAATGCGTTGCGATCACATGTCTCAATACATCTACAATGATGCGTTCATTTGGGTTAATTACATCATAGAGTTGTAGAACATACCTTATTTTGGGATTATGATCTCCAGGTTTCATAATTCCAGCCTGAAATGATGTGCAACGATCTTCATTTTTTTATTCAGGTAAAAACGGTGGGCATCAAAGCGCAGGTGATTTGAATTAAGGTGTATTGTCTTTATAGACCTTTCCCTGGCAATATTAACCAGGTGATCAAACAATACGCCTGCATATCCTTTGCCGCTAACATTGGCTGCAGTAACAAAATCGTCAAAGTCAATAATCAGGCCGTCATAAAGCGTTGTAGTAAACCTGAAACCTGCCACACAGACCGGCTTCCCGTTATCTTCCAGGCAAAGCAATTGGTAACCTTCCATTCTCATTTGCTCCATGGTTGTAACAAAACTTTCCCGGGTATGATGTGGCCTAAGTTCTTTCATAACCTCAAAACAGGTTACCAGGTCAGTTTGGGTAGTAGCATTGAATATGTTCATAATATTTTATGATGTTGATTTTCTAAAGCTATAATTTTTTGGATCGTATGGCAGGCTGTCCAGGTAATCCAGTATGGCATTAATATCTGCTTTGGATAAAGCGGGAAAGGCAGGCATCTGTAATCCTCTTTTTGCAAAAATCTTTTTTGCGGTTTTATTTTCATCAGCAAAACGCATGGGATTCTTCATGAGCTTATAAATATAATCTGCGCTGCGTTTTTTTCTTATGCCCTGCAGAGGATCTGCCAGTATGGCCTGGGTAGTACCGTGGCAGTTAATACAATTGGCTGCAAGTATTTTTCCTTTTTCAAACTGTATTTTTTTCTTTTGTGCATACGCAATTGGAAATATGGAAAGCATCAGGCCTATTATGAACAGTAAATATTTTTTCATGATTATTCAAGTTCTTTTAAAAGACATCTAAGATCAAGTGATGCTGTAAACATATCCATTGAGCCATCAGGTTTTATTGGCCATGCATCTTTGGGCCTGTCCCAATACAATTCCACACCATTTTCATCGGGGTCATTGAGATATAGTGCTTCAGACACACCGTGATCTGATGCACCGGTTAAAGGGTAACCCTGCTCCATTAACCTTTTATAAATCGTGGCAAGATCTTTCCGTGTTGGATAAAGAATAGCCGTATGAAATAATCCCACCGAATTCACTGGCGCAGGAGGGGAGCTTTTACTATACCAGGTATTTAGGCCAATATGATGATGGTAGCCACCCGCCGAAATAAAAGCCGCATTATTGCCATACATCATCATTAATTCAAAGCCCAGCAGGCCGCAATAGAATTCCAGGGAGCGGTTTATATCAGCTACTTTTAAATGTACATGGCCGATCTGTGCCTGTGCGGGTATGCTGTACTCCGTGTTCAAGTGAAATAATTTGATGCTTTATAAAGTTAGCTGTTTTATAAATAGTATTTTACCGGCAGGTTGCCATGTTTTTATGGAACACTCTTTGCGGTAAACTTACCGGGTACAGCTACGGGTTTTGTAAAAAATAAATTAATTGGTATGAATAAAATAAAAATCATAATAGGCTTATTGATCTTTGCTGGCAGCGTGGAAACTGCATGGGCACAAACTTCCACCGAATATAATAACCAGGGCCTGGCCAGGCTTAAGGAGAAAAATTATAATGCGGCCTTACTGGATCTTAATAAGGCCATAGAACTGGATGCCAAAAATGAAAAGGCCTTGCACAACAGGGGATTGGTTAAATATGCCCTTAAGGATTTTGAAGGCGCAATTGCAGACCATACCCAGGCAATTGTATTGAATCCTGCGTACAGTAATGCGTATAATGATCGGGGCCTGGTTTATTACAGGCAAAAAAATACTGCAGCTGCATTGCAGGATTACAGCAAGGCCATTGAAATTGACCCGGCCTATCCTGTGGCCGTTAGGAACCGGGCAGTATTATATTATGCTCAGAAAAATTATGATGAAGCGTCAAAGGACTATTTAAAATATATTGAACTGAAGCCGAATGATGCAGAAGGTTACCTGGGTATAGGCTCCATAAAGAACATGCAGAAAGATTACCAGGCTGCGATCGCAGCATATAACAAGGCCATTGAACTTGATCCGAATTTAGTGACGGCCTTGCTGAACAGGGGCAATGCCAAATATATTTTGAATGATACAGCAGGTGCACTGGCTGATTTTAGAAGAGTTGTTGCCATACAACCAAATAATGCCAATGTATATTTTAACCTCGGCGCTATTTACAGCGATCAGCAAAAAAGTGCTGATGCCATTGCTGCGTTCAGAAAGTATAATAGCTACCTGCCCAATGAATGGAATGGATATAAAAATACAGGGGATGTATATTTTCTGCAACTTACTAAATATGACAGCAGCGAATATTATTATACCAAAGCCTACCAGGTAAATAAAAATGAAAAAGCGATCCTGGAAAGGCTTGGCTACAGCCTCCTTAACCAGCGCAAGATCACGGAAGCCATTGCCATGTTTAAAAATCAAATTGCCTACCTGCCCAATGACCCCTGGGGTTATTATAATTTAGCAGCAGCATATAGTGTTGGCAAACAACCTGCCGAAGCCATCCGTAACCTGGATATAGCACTGGATAAGCGGATGGTAGAACTTCCTCACTGGGAAAAAGACAGGAACCTGGATAATGTGCGTAGGCTTGAAGAGTTTAAAAATGTTTTAAAAAAATATTTCAACAGGGATATACTGGCTAAATATCCAAAAATGTTTGGTGGGTTTTAATGTTGTATTACTTATTTTAGTCTTAAAAACTGCATGAAAAAATTATTAACGCTAGCTGTATTCTTTGTTTCCCTTATTCTGAATTCGTGCAGCCCTGCCAAAAATATTGCTGGTTCAGCAGATAATGGAAAAATTGAGCTCACTATAGTGCAGATCAACGATGTGTATGAGATCGCTGCATTGGATGGAGGTAAAGCAGGTGGGATGGCAAGGGTGGCAACAATAAAAAAAGAATACCTGCGTAAAGATCCAAATACATTGCTGGTAATTGCCGGCGATTTTTTAAGCCCTTCTGTGTACAACAGTCTTAAATATGATGGTAACCGCATACGCGGCAGGCAGATGGTAGATGTAATGAATGCTGCCGGGGTAGACCTGGTAGTTTTTGGTAATCATGAATTTGATATAACAGAAGCAGAACTGCAAAGCCGGATCAATGAATCTGATTTTAAGTGGGTATCCACAAATACTTTTCAGAAGAAAGGTAATTTGATTACCCCGTTCTTTAAAAATAAACCAGCAGGAGCAACGGCAATTCCGGAAACATATTTAATGAAGCTAACGGATAGCGATGGTACAACTGCCACGATCGGCTATATAGGCCTTACACTTCCTTTCAATAAAGCAGCTTATGTTAGCTATACTGATGTATTTGCAGCAGCGCAAAAAGCCTATGATAAAATAAAGGATTCCTGCGATGCGGTAATTGCTGTTACGCACCAATCCATGGATGATGATATAAAATTAGCCAGGCAGATCCCCGGTCTTGCCCTGATCATTGGCGGGCATGAGCATGAAAGGCATTATGCAAAGATCGGCAATGTGTATATTACCAAGGCAGATGCTAATGCAAGATCTGTGTACATCATTAACATGAAGCTCAATAAAAAAAGGAAGCTGTTAAAAATAAATGCTGAAATACTTGATGTTAATGAAAAGATTGCCTTTGATTCTGCAACAGAGATCGTTGTAAAAAAGTGGACAGACATTGCCAATAACAGTTATGCTTCTCTTGGTTTTGATGCAACCAAAGTTGTATTGCAAACAGGTGAGCCGCTGGATGGAAGAGAAGCCTATATAAGAACACAGCAAACTAATTTTACAAAGCTCATCACAGCAGCAATGGAAAAGGCATCACCAACTGCTGATGTGATCATTGTAAATTCAGGATCAATAAGGGTTGATGATGTTTTACAAATGCCGGTAACGCAATACGATGTTATCCGTAGCCTGCCGTTTGGTGGCAGTATTATGGAAGTGGACATGAAAGGAAGCCTGCTGATAAAGATCTTAAATGCCGGTAAGAATAACAAGGGGAGCGGTGGCTTTTTGCAATACTCTCAAAACTTAATTAATGATGCAACAGGTAACTGGTCCTTAAAAAATACAGCAATAGATCCTGGTAAAGTTTATAAGGTTGCGCTCACAGATTTTTTAATGACAGGGGGAGAAGCGAACCTCGGATTTTTAACAAAGGATAATGTTGAAATTGTAAAAATATATCCTGTTTATACAGATATCAATGATCCAAGGTCGGATATCAGGAGAGCGATAATCAGGTATATGGAGGGCATGGGGAAATAAAAGATTGCGGTGGTTAAATTTATTTTGCAAGAGGTGACACCTTTTCGAAAGCTGTCACCTCTGTTATTCTTCAATTTCTTTATCCGCTTCATAATAAAAATTGGTCATTTGCTTATGTGTTAGTATAAAACGTTCTTTACCTCCAAACCAATTAAGCAATTCCGCTCGTTTTAATTTCGTTGGTGTGTTTGAAAGCAGGGTATGCCAGGATGACCATTTATGTGTGGTAAAATCGCTGCAGATCTTGTGTCGTTGGGCATTGGCATGAATATAAATGATAGTCTGCGTAAAATGAGAGTCCTTTTCAATCTCCAGCCGTTTAAAGGGATGGTGAAAAAGGTTGCCCTTTTGGTGATGTTGTTTATTAAAGGCCATGGAATAGGAGTTGAAAAAACGTTTCCACTCCAGTTCAAGTAATTTTTCACAGTTTATTTTTTGGGCCAGGTATTCAACTGTATGCAGGTATTTTTTTATTGCTTCCGTTTCTTTAACCTGTACCAGCAAATGAAAATGGTTGGGCAATAGGTTCCAACAAAAAGTATCTACAAAAGGGTGCAGGTATTTATCATATTGTCTTAAAAAAAAAGGTGGTTTTCGTCTGATCTAATCAAAAGTTCCTTATTATTTGTACGGCTGTAAACATGGTAGATACCGGTTTCAATAAAGTCTGCATGATAGTTTGTCTGATGCATAATTTTTTGTTTTTTCAAGAGGTGACACCTTTTTCAAAAGCTGTCACCTCTATAAGGCACTGTTAAACTGCGATAAATACGTTGTATATAAAAGTTAAAAGCAACAGGAAAACTGGTATTTTTCTCTAAGCGGGGTGGGTTTGTAAAAGATGCTGTTGAAAGAGGTACAGGTTTCAAAAGGCGTATACTGAAATGGGGGTGAGCAGGGGAGCAGGCATTATTTGATGAGGGATAAAGTTTATTTCCGTCTATAGTTCTTGCAGTCCAAAGAACGAAAAAAACCTCTACAACTGAATGTTATAGAGGCTTTTACTTTACCTTGTGCCCACGAAAGGAATCGAACCTTCACGCCCTTGCGAACGGCAGATTTTGAGTCTGCTGCGTCTACCAATTCCGCCACATGGGCAACTGAATCGTTTAATGGTTAAAAGGTTTAAAGTTTAGAATGGTTAACCCTTAAACGTTAAACGATTTAAACCGTTCAACCGGTGTTACCGGGGGGCAATATTACATCATCCCTCCAATCTGTCCAAAATACGCTGCAGGTATTTTTTCTTGTAATAATAGTCCTTCAGTTTTAAAAGATCAGCAGTTGAAACACTGCTATCATCATAATTTTCGATAATGTGCTGTACTCCATTATTAAGCTGCTCTTCCAGTTCTTTTACCTGCAGGGCTGAACCTTCAGATAATCCTTCATTCAGGTCCATCATCTCCATTAAAAAATCGCCAGGCAGTTGGTATTTTTCTTCTTCCCCGATCAATTGCTTTAACTGCAAAACATATTTAATGGTCTCATCCCCGTTCTTAAAGGTCTTTAAAGCTTTGTTCAGTTGCGCTGATCTTTCCAATGCTTCTGCCTGTTCAAATTCATTTGCTTTTACATAGAAATCGGGGTGGTATTTTTTTTGCAGCTCAAAATATTTTTGTGCAAGCTTGCTCCTGTCAATTTTAATAGAAATGGGGAGTTCGAAGAGTTCAAAATAATTCATGATGCAAATGTAGAGGTTATTTACTTTTTGTCTTGACACAAAAAGTAACAAAAAAGTCAAGGCAGGAACGATGACAGCCCGTTCCTGCCATACAGCTATGTGCATCTTCAGTACTACTGTAGCTTTAACATTTGATCCCTACTCTTAAATTCATCGCAGTAAATTTAATTACAGTATTAAATTTATTGTGTGTACTATGTGCTATGCAGCGCCACTTTTTTCTAAGAGTAGAATTACCAATGCAGAAGTCACAGTAGTACAAAAGCTTAATCAGGGAACCAACCCGAAATCGGGCCGTCATCGATTTCGGGGCTCCTTTTTTGTTTCTTTTTTGGAGAATCAAAAAAGAAAAATAAAAGAATAATGCAATCTGCAAACAGATATCTGTATTATTTCCGGGAAGAATCATGGATATAAGTTCATTTAAAATCTAAAAATGTAAATTGCCGCATAATTAATGATCAATGCTAATAATCGGTCTGATAAGAGAAGGAAAAATACCTCAGGATAACCGGGTGGCACTTACGCCTTCACAATGCAAATGGCTGCATAAGAATTTTGATGATGTAAAGGTGATCGCACAGCATGCGCCAAACCGTTGCTACTCGGACGTGGAATATGAACGGGCAGGTGTGGAAGTTACCGAAGACATGAGCAGTTGTAATTTATTACTGGGTATCAAAGAAGTGCCCATTGATATGTTACTTGAAGGGAAGAGCTATATGTTTTTTTCCCATACCAAAAAACTGCAGCCCGCCAACCAAAAGCTTTTTAAAGCCATACTTGAAAAGAAAATAACCCTGGTAGATTACGAGTGCCTGGAACATGAAGATGGCACACGTATCATTGGCTTTGGTTTTTTTGCAGGCATAATTGGCGCTCATAATGGTATGATGGCTTTTGGAAACCGTACAGGCGCTTACAAACTTGCAAGGGTAGGCTCGGTAAACAGTTTTCAAAAACTGATACATACCTATTTTGGTTTAAAACTACCCAATATTAAAATTGCGGTAACCGGCAGTGGCCGGGTGGCGCATGGTGTGCTGGAGATCATGAACCTGCTGGGCATACATGAAGTAGAGCCTGATGAATATGTAGAAAAGGAATTTGCGTACCCGGTGTATGTGCATTTAAAAGGCGCCCACCTGTATGCTCATAAGGAAACCGGAAAATATAACCGCAACGATTTTCATGCAAACCCGCAGCAATATAACTGCAGGTTCACGGAGTATATTTCAAACACTGATATTTTAATTAACGGCATCTACTGGGAAAAAAATATTCCAAGGCTTTTTGAAATGGAGGATCTGAAAAGCCCGGGATTTAGGATACAAACCATTGCTGATATTACAGATGATCTCCATGGTTCGGTGCCCTGTAACCTGGGTGATAGTACCATTGAAAACCCTGTGTACGGGGTAGACAGGACGAGCTTTGAAGGAACCGCGCCGTATCTTTCAAACTCCGTTGATGTGATGGCAGTAGGTAACCTGCCTAATGAATTGCCAAGGGATGCCAGCCGCTATTTTGGTGAACAGCTCATAAAACATGTTTTGGATGATATCCGCCTTGGTGGAAGTAAGCTGATCAACAATGCTACCATTGTAAAAGCGGGTGAATTGAATGAGCCATTCCTATACATGAAAGATTATGGAGGACTGGATCAGAGATAGAGATAATAATCTTTTAAAGCTACAGTAAATTCCGGTGAATAATTTTGGTTGTTGTCTTTTATGATCAGCTCTTTTAATTGGGGATCATTTTCTTGTCTGTTAAAAAATAAAATGCCCCGAAAGAATTTATGTGCAGGAGTTTGCTTTATCAATAACTGGCGATTTAGGTAAAGCCCTTTCTTTCCTGCTTCCTCAATAAAGTAATTCACCCGGTGGTAGGGTAGCAACACTGTAAATATCCCATTCTTGTACAGCTGTTTGTTTACAATTTCTAATAACTGCATTAAGTTAAGTGAACTATCGTGCTTTGCATTATTCTTTGCTTCATCCCCCGATAGCAGGTCATTTTCAAAGAAGGGAGGATTGGAAATAATGAGATCATATTTTTTTTTCAGATCAAAATCTACTATATCTGCATTATAAACCTGTATGTTATTTGTCCAGGGCGATGTTTCAACGTTCTCTTCAGCCTGTTCTGCAACCAATGTATTTATTTCAACTGCATCAATATGTACCCCGGCATTTTTTTGTGCGATCATCAGCGATAATAAGCCAGTGCCTGTTCCTATATCTAAACAGTTTTTGTTCTGCAGATGAGTGTCAGCAACCAAGGCGCCAAACAAACAGGCATCTGTGCAAACTTTCATCGCACATTTATCCTGTTGGATGGTGAACTGTTTAAATTTAAAATAAGAATTTGACATGATTACAAGGATTGTGTATTACACGAGCCACACTAAGCAGAACCAATTAATTCGTGTAATTCGTTTAATTAGTGGTCACCACTCCGCTCTTGCAGTCGGACTAATACTTAGTTCACAAAAATCTTTTTCTAAATATTTGTAATAAGCGGTAATGGCGATCATTGCAGCATTGTCTGTGCAGTATTCAAATGCGGGAATGAATGTTTTCCATTTTTCCTTTTCACCCATTGCAGTAAAAGTCTTTCGCAGCCCGCTGTTAGCGCTAACCCCGCCTGCCAGGCAAATATCAGTAATGCCGGTTTCTATGACTGCTTTTTTAAGCTTGTTCAAGAGTATACTTACAATGCGGTCCTGTACAGAAGCACAGATATCATTTAGATTTTCATCAATGAATTTTTGACGGGTCGCTTCATCAGCCAGGAATTTTTCTTTGAATAAATTACTGGTGCCGGCATTCTTTAAAAAATAAAGGATAGAAGTTTTTAAGCCTGAAAAGCTGAAATTAAAACCGGGTATTTGCGGCTCAGGGAATTTAAAGCGTTTCGGATCTCCCGTGGCTGCATATTTATCTATCAATGGTCCCCCGGGGTAAGGAAGTCCCAACATTTTTGCAGTTTTATCGAATGCTTCTCCTGCCGCATCATCAATTGTCTCGCCAATGATCTTTAAACGTGTAGGACTATCACATTGCACGATCTGTGTGTGGCCGCCACTTACGGTAAGACAAAGAAAAGGAAATGAAGGCCGCTCTTCGGGTATCAGGTTGGCCAGTACATGCGCCTGCATATGATGCACAGCGATCAAAGGTTTGTTCAATGCCAGTGCAAGAGATTTTGCGAATTGTGTACCCACCAGCAATGAGCCGATAAGTCCGGGAGCCTGTGTAAAAGCGATGGCATCCATGGATGAAATATCAAGGCCGGCTTTTTGTAAAGCAATATCAACAACCGGCACAATGTTCTGCATATGTGCACGGCTGGCCAGTTCAGGCACTACGCCACCAAATTGTTCGTGTACGGTTTGGTTGGCAATGCTGTTTGATAAAATTTTCCCATCAACACAAACAGATGCAGCGGTTTCATCGCAGCTTGATTCAATGGCTAGAATGGCAATACTCATTTATATTAAATTCTGATTTTCAGCAAAGGTATGAAAACCTCACCCCAACCCCTCTCCTCGGGGAGAGGGAACTGGAAGGGGGATATTATTACTATAGCATTTTTTTGTTGGGGCTCCGTTTAAATCAACATAGATCCTTTAAGGCTAATGCACCAATTCCCCCTTTAGGGGGTTAGGGGGCATGGGGTTCTTATTTACTCCTTATCGCAACCACCGGATCCATTTTGGCGGCCCTGGATGCAGGAAAGATACCGGCAATAATGCCCACGGTAATGCAAATGATTACCGTAACTATTAACATGGGCAACGATATATAGATCGGGAAATCGGCCAGTTTGGAAACGATCAGGGTACCGATATACACAAAGAAAAGCCCGATAGCTCCTCCCATCATACAAAGGATCACCGCTTCGGTGAGGAACTCAAAAAGTATACTGCTTTTTTTTGCGCCAATGGCTTTTTTTAAACCAATAACGGAAGTACGTTCTTTAACCGTTACAAACATGATATTGGCAATGCCAAATAATCCTACAATAAGGCTTATACCGCCAACGATAGCTCCAACAATATTCAGCACCGTAAAAAATCCGGTGATGGCTTTGCTAAAAGCTTCTACGCTGTTCAATGAAAAATTATCTTCCTGTGTTGGGCTGAGCCTTCTTATCTGGCGCATGATCCCTTTCAGTTCGTCCATCAAAGCTGCAGGAGCAACACCTTCTTTTCCTTTGGCGATCAGGATGGGGTTAGCATAGGCTTCTTCAAAAAGCTGTTTACAAAATTTGTAGGGAAGCATAATGCAGTTATCATAATCCCAGCCGATCATGTTCTTACCTTCCTTTTTAATAACGCCAACAATAACTGCCTTTTTTCCTTTTATATCAATTTGTTTTCCCAAAGCACGTTCCGGATTTCCAAATAAAGATTCGGCATTGGAATAGCCGATCAAACAAATATTGGTGCCGGCATTGAACTCGCTTGTAGAAAAAAAACGCCCCTGGTCAAAACTTAAGGGTTGAATGATCATTTGTTGCTCGGTAATTCCGTATACGCTTACCTTTTGCAGCAGGTCATCTTTGTGTGAGATACTGGCACCGGTTTGCATTAGGTAGGCAATAGCATCAAGCAGTTCTGATCGCTGTTTCACCATTTCTGCTTCTTCATATTTTGGTGTTGGCCTGGCCCTGAATTTCCAGATGGGCTGATCAGGACCTCCGCTGTAATCCCACTTATCAATATAGATGGTATTGCTGCCCAGGCTTTTTACCTCATTCTGGATATTACGCTCTAGGCTGTTAACTGCGGCCAGTACGCCTATGATGCAAAATATCCCAAATGCAACGCCTGTAAGGCTTAGCGCTGTGCGTAGCTTATTAACTTTTAGTTCCTGCAAAGTTAATTTTAATGAATTGCTGATAATATTAAGCGATTTACGCATGAACCAAAATTACGGGATGGAATTTGAATTAAAAGAGATAATGTATGAGCGGCCCCCTCTTGAACTTCGTTCGTTCTCCTTCTGAGAACCCCGAAGGGGGAGGAAATTTCGAAGATAGAAGCGGAGATTAAAACAAGTTCTTAACTGTGAAATGCCAACTTCAAGTTCCTCTCTTTGGGAATTCTTTGTAAAGGAACGAGGGATAGCTCTTGGGGTGAGGCTTCTTTTTGTTCTTCAAGCCTTACCTTTGCGCCTTAATTTTATAATAACAAGTGTCATTCGTGTCATTAGTGTAATTCGTGGCTAAGAAATATGAAATACCTCAACGAAATAAACAAGCGCAAAACATTTGCCATCATCTCTCACCCTGATGCCGGTAAAACTACCTTAACAGAAAAGTTCCTGCTATTTGGCGGCGCCATTCAAACTGCCGGTGCGGTAAAAAGCAATAAGATAAAAAAACATGCTACTAGTGATTTTATGGAGATAGAGCGCCAGCGTGGTATCAGTGTGGCTACCAGTGTAATGACCTTTGAATACCAGGGCCACCTTATTAATTTATTGGATACACCCGGCCACAAGGATTTTGCGGAAGATACTTACAGGACATTAACAGCGGTTGACAGCGTGGTACTGGTAATTGACAGCGTTAATGGGGTAGAAGCCCAGACAAGGCGCCTGATGGAAGTTATTGCTATGCGTAATACACCGGTGATCGTTTTCATTAACAAGATGGACCGTGATGGAAAGAACCGCTTTGACCTGCTGGAAGAAATTGAAAACGAATTAAAGATACAGTTGCACCCAATGACGGTTCCAATAAACAGCGGTAAAGATTTTAAGGGGGTATATGATCTTCATAAAAAAAGTTTAGTGTTATTTACTGCAGGTACAAAAGCTAATGACGAAGATGTAGTGGAGATAAAAGATCTGAATGATGCCATACTTGATAAAAAAATTGGAGAGAAGGATGC
>JBKJMZ010000123.1:0-36308 GCA_046596255.1 Ferruginibacter sp.
TAATTACTCTTCTACCGCCCATGTTATAGGCTGACGGCGATATGCATTTACATTGCGTCCGTTCTGAATGGCCGGGGTCCAGTTCCTTGTCTTCTTAATAACCCGCTTCGCTTCTTCACATAAACCAAATCCGGGATCTGATTCACATACAATATCACTTAAGCTACCATCCTTACTTACCACAAATTTTACGATAACAGTGTATTTTCCGCCCGGGGCACCATTATCTGCAGGTATATCCCTGTTCAATGTTCTTTCCAGGTAATTTCTCCAGGCAGCGTCTCCGCCAGGAAAACCGGCTTCAACTTCCACTTTGGTGAAGATCTTATTCTCATCATCAGCAACCTTTACTTCAACTACCTGTGTTCCTTTTTCTTCAACAGGAGCCTGAACGATCTGCACTTTATTTTCACTCTCCACTGTTTTTGTACTGATCACCTGGTCTTCCTTGATCTCCTCGATCTTTTCTTCAGGTTTTACCTCTTCATCTTTAACAATTACAGGAGGCGTGAATTTTACCTGGTTGATCTCAGGAGGTGGTGGCGGGGTTGGCGGAGGTGGTGGCGGAGGTGGTGGCGGAGGTGGTTCATCTGCTTTGATCTCGGCCATTTCGGTTTCCAGTGTATCGAATTTCTTAGCGCTGTCATCATCAATAAAATTAACGAGTGCTGTACCTACAAAGATCAATAATAATATCGCACCGGTAATTATCAATGCTTTAGTAATCGTTTTTTTATAAGATTTCCTGAGCTGGTAAGCGCCGTATTCTTTATTCTTGCCCTCAAATATGATGTCAAGGATATCTGCACTTAAAATTTTATTTGCTTCCATTGTGATCTCTTTAATTAATTAGATTCAAAATTGTGACAATTTCATAACCTTACTTAATACCATTGGCCTTCTCAGTTTCACTGATGAGCATTTTCTCCACAGGTACCATGGGAACTTCGGCATAGTGGCCGGGAGGCACTGCAGATATGGCCATTTCATCCAGGATATCGATCGCATTTTTAAAGGTGGAATTATCATCCGATTTAATGATATACATCAGGTCATCAATTGGAGTAGATTTTTTCTTTTCCAGGATCAATGCCCGTATCCCTTTAAAATTAGTGCTCTTAAATTCCTGGCTGATGGTTTCCGGCATCAACTGGCCATAGTAATAATAAACCTGGTTGCCTTTACCCAATAATATGGTCATAGCTCCCGAGTTCTTTACCTTCAATTGCTTTTCGGGATCATCCTTTGGTTCATTCATGTTCATGGCTGTTGATTGGGCCATGGTAGTGGTGAACACAAAAAAAGTAAGTAACAGAAAGCCAAGATCAACCATAGGAGTAAGGTCAACACGGGTTGACAACTTTTTTCCTTTTTTTACGCCGGGGCCTTTTTTATGTCCGCCGCCCGACGAGGTATCCATTTCTGCCATAATAAATTATTTTTAGTTGTTTAAAACTTATAATTATTTCTCGGTGCCGGTCTTATACAATTCCGATCCTAAGGGAACCTGCTCACCTTCTGTAACGATCCTGAACTTAAATATCTCATTGGCTTTAAAAGCTTCCTTGATATTCTTAAATACAGGATACAGGGCTTCGCCATCCCCCTTAACCAGCAGCATATTCTGCAACTTACTTTGGTCTTCACCTTTATAAGCATTGGTTACACTACGCATCCAAAAAATCAATTCATTATTAGATGTGTCGGTGGGAATTCCATCCATCATATTGGCCGGAATATCCTCCGTAGCATTTAATGATGACTTTAGTTTATTAACCGGAAACCCAATGAATTCTGTTTTCTTAAGTTTTGCAAGTTCGCCGGGGGTTAACTGAAGTCCTCTTTCTGTATTAAAATTATCGATGATTACATCCTTCTTTGTTTTATCTCCCAACATTAAAAACACTTTACCTTCTTTGGTAAGTGTGATCAATATAGATTCATCGGGGGCAGCCTTGCTTGAAACAGAAGTAGGAGTTTTTACGCTCAGTACTTCCGGTGGCTTTTGTTTTGTTGCCAATATAAAAAATGTCAGCAGCAGAAAAGCCACATCACACATCGCCGTCATATCAACGATGGTACTCTTGCGTGGTATTTTAACTTTTGGCATATTATCTGTTTTTAATTTTTCTCAACTGCTTAGCCAAAGCTTAACAGTATTTATAAGATGCAAACCGTGGGCTAATCCATACGTTACTTGTACAGGGAAGCAAAAGTTTGTGTTAAAGTAAATCCAGATTCATCGATACCATATGTAATTCCATCAATCTTAGTAGTGAATATATTATAGAACATGATGGCGAATGCTGATGTACCAATACCTAAAGCCGTATTATAAAGGGCTTCGGAGATACCTACTGACAGGGCTGCGGCTGAACCGGCACCACCACTTTCTTCTCCCAATGTACCAAATGCACGTATCATACCTACCACAGTACCCAACAGACCAAGTAAGGTTGCAAGTGATGCAATAGTAGAAAGGAATACGAGGTTCTTTTCCAGCATTGGCAATTCCAGTGAAGTGGCTTCTTCCACTTCTTTCTGGATTGCAATAACTTTTTGATCGGTACTTAATTCCGTATTAGAGATCATTTCTTTATAGCGGTGCAAACCTGCTTTCATTACATTACCTACAGACCCTTTTTGTTTATCGCATTCTGCAAGGGCAGCATCTACATTTTTATTGGCTAACTGGTATTGTACTTTGCGGACAAAATCAGCATTGTTACCGGTACCATTTGCTTTTGCGATCGTCATGAAACGCTCAATAACAAAAGTTAACATGGTCAGGAATGTTCCGATGAGCACCGGCACGATAATACCTCCCAGGTACATTTTGCTTAATGCTGTTTTGGGATCATGACGGCCAGGCCAAAACCAACCCTCATCTCCAGGTACTTTTGGCTGTCCAAAATTTTCAGGGTTTCCCAATATAAATCTCCAGATAAAATATCCAACCAGTAAACATAATACCGGGGCAATTAAAGAGATAATGTTGCTCGATTTTTTTGCTTGCACTGAAGTTGTTGGTTTTACAGTTGCTGTAGTCTCTGCCATAAAATTCTAGTTTTTAGTTTTGTAAAAAGTTTAGTTTATGTTTAATGATGAATATGGGATTTTCATTTTTGGTCATTGTGTGCTTAAACTTAATCAATCCCCATTCCGCAATAGAGCAGGGCTCACAAGGTAAATAATAAATTGAAAGTTACAACTTACGAAAATTATTTTTTTTCAATTATTTTTTTACGATGCTCAAATCAATCAATCACACAAATTTTATCTCAAATTCTATAAAAAATAGGAAAAATCAAATAAATACTCTTCAGTTGGGTGCATTTCAAATTGTCGCTGGCTGGTGGGACACCAGCCCAGGGCAGCCCGCCGTGGTCGGTGTCCCCACCGACCACAACCTTGATATAAGAGCCAACAAATCAAAAAATACAGTCAGGTTTCGCAAAAGATCCTGCCCTATTCATACCGCAAAGCCACTATGGGGTCTAGTTTTGAAGCCTTAGCCCGCCTTGGTCGGTGTCCCCACCGACCACAACCTTGATATGGAGCCAAAAAATCAAATAAATACAGTTCAGTTTTTGCAAAAGATCCTGCCCTATTCATACCGCAAAGCCACTATGGGGTCTAGTTTTGAAGCCTTGTAAGCAGGATAGAGCCCTGCTGCAAGCCCCACGAAAGAGCACACAAAAATTCCTGCTATTACCCATGCCCATGGTACCACAAACCCCGTGTTGAGCATAATTGCAACCACATTACCCAATAAAATGCCGGATATGATCCCAACCACCGCACCCAGCAGGCTTATCAAAATAGATTCGTACAGGAACTGTGCCCTGATGTCTTCCTTCTTCCCTCCCAGCGCTTTTATCAGGCCTATTTCCTTAGTGCGTTCATTAACTGCTACCAGCATAATATTCATTAAGCCAATGGCAGCGCCAATTAGAGTAATAAAGGCGATCCCGATAGTACCCTTTTCTAAAAAGCCCAGGTTCGTAAGCAGGGTCTGTGCTATACTGTCGCTTTTATCTATGTAAAAATTAGCCTCCTCCCTTACATCAAGTTTGCGTATTGGCCTGAATGTTCCTTTGGCTTCTCCAATGGCTACATCCATCAATTTAAGGTCGGACACCATAACACTGATATTAAAGGAGGAATTCTGTGTGGCATATAAGCGCCGGATATTATTATAAGAAGTGACCACGATCTTACTGGTATTAAAAAATGCGCTTGATCCTTTATCCTCCAACACGGCTATAACCCGGTATGGCGTATGATCAACACTGATCACTTTATCAACTGCTTTTGCCGGGTTATTGGGATATAATTTTTGGGCAACACCACTGCCCAGCATACAGATGCTCCTGCCCGATTCCACCTCCACTTCCGTAAAATTTCTGCCATAAGCGATCTTATAACCATTCAGCTCCAGGTAATTTTCATCGCCGCCTAAAACAGTAACATCGGGGTTTGTTTTTTTACGGTCATTATTAGCAGTAATATTCCTGGGGCCAATCATGGTTAGGCCAACCATGGCCGGAAAGTTATACCGCTCTTTGAAAGCTCTTGCTTCATCATAGGTAATTACCTTACCCATATTGCTCTTCTTAACCCTTAATGCAGATTTACTGGTTTTTGTATTTTCATTCTGTCGCCCACCACCAATACGGATATTACGCTCTTTGAACCTGAGGCTGAAAGAATTTGCGCCCATAGTAGAGAAACTGGTGGTAAGGCTGTTGCTTGCTGCCTTGATAGAAGTGATGATAAGGATCAGTGCAAAAATACCAAGTGCAATAATGGCCACTGTAATTGCAGTGCGTAATTTATTGCCTGCGATATTGCGCCAGGAAAGTGCAAGCGTATCTTTAAAGGTCATGGTTGAATTGATTCAGCCTTAAAGTTAAGTAGGGAAACCAATTATAACCTGAAAACTTTTACAGGCGGTGGTTCCGTTTAAAAATAAAGCCAGTCGGTAAGCAGGCTGGGAAATAAGCCTAATGCAATTATGATCACTGCAGTTATTACAAGCAGTATCTTAAAAGCGGGGTTGATATCCTCTGCAAGTACCACGCCCTCGGCATGCTCTTTAAAGAACATGGCCTGCAGGATCCTGAAATAATAATAGGCACTGATGGCTGCGCAGAGCACTGCAAAGATAACCAGCCATATATGATGGCCATCCTTAACTGCGCCCATCAGCATATAAAATTTACTTTGGAAACCGGCTGTTAAAGGAATGCCGGTTAAAGACAACAAAAATATAGTTGCAGTAACTGCCAGCAATGGCTGTTGCCTGCCGAGCCCATTGAAACCGTCAATACTATGGTCGTTCATTCTTACCAGGATGGCAAATATGCCGATACTGGCGAGGCTGTATGCTGCTGAATACAATACCAACCCTTCTTTTGCCAGGTTATTTAATGCAAATAAAGAGAAGAGCATAAAACCTGCTTGTGCAATACTTGAATAAGCCAGCATGCGCTTTACGCTTTGCTGGAAAACAGCCGAAAGGTTTCCTATTAATAAAGTAGCAGCGATCAAAATAACAATAAGGGTTTGCCATTGTGCATGCATGCTGCCGAAGGTATTCTCAAATAATCTTACAAATGCAAAGAAGGCGGCCACCTTAACAATGGTAGCCATAAAAGAGGTGAAAACCGTTGGGGCGCCATCGTATACATCGGGCGTCCAGAAATGAAATGGCGCAGCAGATACTTTAAATGACATGGATACCAATAAAAGCACCAGTCCTGATGCGATCATAGCAGGCATTGGGCCATTACCCTGGATGATGTTATCAATATAAAAACTGCCAGCCGGATTTCCCCCATACAAAAATGCAATGCCGAGCAACATTAAACCCGTTGAAAAAGACCCCATCAAAAAATACTTGAGTGCGGCCTCGTTACTTTTTAAATTCCTTTTATCGCTGCCGGTAAGAATATACAGGGGTATAGAAACGATCTCAATACCTATGAATAGCATCAACAAAGAATTAAAAGTGGAAACGATCGCTATACCGCATAAAATAAAGAACAGGAGCGCAAAATATTCAGACACATGCTCACCTACTTTTTCAATATCCCTTCCATTCAATAAAAAATAAAGCAATGTACAGCCAAAGGCTACATTGATAAAGGTTAAGTTGAAACTGTTGAAATGGAGCATATTCTTCACATCAACAGCAAAAAAAGAAACCCCTGTATTCATCTGTATACAATTGGCCGCCAGGATCACTGCCAGTCCAAAAATGGCCATAAACCTGGCTGTGCTCTTACGCTTGATAAAAGCTCCGCCTAACATCATCACTACTCCCCACACCGCTGTTAATATTATTGCATTCATACCTCGTTACGCCAAAGGCGTTTTGATTATTTAATTCTTGTTATTATAGCTGTTACTGTATCCTTCGTAAGGTCAATAATGGGTTGGGGGTATACACCAAAAAAGAAAATAAACACAACCACTATACCTAATACCAATTTTTGATTGAGTGAAATTTCCTGCATTTTTTCAGTGATCATATTAGCTTCACCATAAAAAACCTTCTGCACCATATTTAAAGTATATACCGCAGCAAGAATGATACTGATCAATGCTATTGCCGTACAAACCATATTGAATTTAAACAGGCCGGTGAACATCATGAACTCTCCTACAAATGCATTGGTGAGGGGCAGCGCAATATTTGCCAAAGCAATTACCACCAGGAAAATTGTTAAGGCCGGAGCTTTATGTGCAATGCCACCCAGTTCAGATATTTTGCGGGTGCCGGTTTGTTTTTCAACAAGGTCAACCACTATCCACATACCGATGATATTGATACCATGACTGAACATCTGTATCATTACGCCCTGCAGGCCAATTTCTGTTTGTGTAAAAATGGCTGCACACATTAACCCGATATGGGCAATGGATGAATAAGCTACAAATCTTTTCAGGTCATCCTGTTTAATAGCAATTAAGCTGGCATAGATCATACCCATCACCGAAAGGGTGATAACAATATTATCAAACTTCATAACGGCATCCGGAAATATCGGAACCACCCAGCGGATGACTGCAAACACACCCATTTTTACCATGATACCGCTGAGTACCATAGTTGTTGATGTAGGAGCCTGCTCGTAGGTATCGGGCTGCCAGGTGTGAAAAGGGAATACGGGCATCTTGATAGCAAACGCAACAAAGAAAAGCCAGAAGAGCCAGTTTTTTTCTGCCGGTGAAAGTAATGCCGAATAAACAGCACCCTTAGAAAACGAATGCTCGGCAAATGCCGTGGGGATGGTATGCATATAAACATATATTATACCTACCAGCATTAGTAAGGAACCTGTAAAAGTGTACACAAAGAATTTGAATGTTGCGGGTATCCTTCTTTCTCCACCCCAGCGGCTACAAAGAAAGTATACAGGAATAACAGCCAGCTCCCAAAAGAAATAGAACACCAGCAGGTCCATTGCAGTAAACACACCCATTAAACCTGCCTGGGTTAAAAGCATTAAACCATAAAATATATTTGCGTTTTTATAAACAGTTTTATTGGTAGAAATAAATATTAATGGAAAAGCAACTGCTGTTAACGCGGTAAGCATATGTCCCATCCCATCCAGGCCAAGGGTAAAGTTGCTGCCCAGGTATTTCAACCAGAAATAACTTACATTATTCAGGTGAAAATATTTTCCGTTATCTGCATAGATCAAACTCACTATAGATATGCCTAAAGTAATAAGCGATGCTGCTATAGCCCATGCTTTTACCGCCTTTTCCGTGCGTATGATAAAAGCTACCAATCCCGCTATCAACGGAAACCAGGTCAACAACTCCGGGAATGTTATCCAAATATTATTTTGGTCCATATCTTGTAATTATACCGACTATACTCATTATAGTCAAATTTTAATTTCTGTCGGCATAATGCCTTCTAATTCCGGTAAACACTGGAAAGAGGGCATTAGAAAAACAATTGAATAATAAAAAAAACTAAAATACCCAGCACCATCATCAATACATAATTACCTACCTGGCCTGTTTGTAATAAACGGATCTGGCGGCTGCCATAATTGACAACTTTACCAACACCATTCACAAAACCATCGATACCTTTTTTCTCGAAAATGTTATTGAAATATTTTGCGATCGCCAAAACAGGTTTTACAATGATGGTATCATACAGTTCATCAACATACCATTTATTCTCCAGCACTTTTCCGATACCAGTTTCTTCTTTATCAATATTTTGATATTTACTATACCTGTTCCATGCATATACCAATGCCGCCAAAGCCGCTACTACTGAAGCGCCCATCAACATATATTCAGTAGCATGAGACAAATGTTGATGCTCTGTAAGCGCATTGCTTTGTGCAAACACAGGCGCTAAAAATGCTTCCAGTTTATGGCCGCCCTGCATGAATATTTCTGGAATGCCCACCAGGCCACCTACAACAGAAAGTATGGCAAGGATGATCAAAGGAATTGTAATGGCTTTAGGACTTTCATGTAAATGATGTTGTTGCTCATGTGTGCCCCTGAAATTTCCAAGGAAGGTCATGGCATATAAACGGAACATATAAAAAGCTGTCATTACCGCACCTGCAACGCCCACGCCCCAAAGCAGGGGTGACCTGGCAAACGCTGCAGCAAGAATTTCATCCTTTGAAAAGAAACCCGAGAAAGGCGGCATACCGGCAATGGCCAAACAAGCCAATAAGAATGTGATATGCGTAATGCTCATGTATTTTTTTAGTCCACCCATGTACCGGATATCCTGTTCGCCACTCATAGCATGAATGACACTACCGGCACCCAGGAATAATAAGGCTTTGAAAAAAGCATGTGTCATAACATGGAAAACTGCCCCGGTGTAAGCACCCACACCCAGTGCCAAAAACATATATCCTAATTGACTTACAGTAGAGTAAGCCAATACTTTTTTAATGTCATTTTGTTTTAAGGCAATGGTAGCTGCAAGAATAGCTGTTGATAAACCCACAATGGCCACAACTCCCTGCGTTACCGGCGCCATGGTATATAGGATATTGCTCCTTGCGATCATGTAGATGCCGGCGGTAACCATGGTAGCAGCATGTATTAATGCACTCACCGGCGTAGGGCCAGCCATCGCATCGGGCAGCCAGGTGTACAAAGGGATCTGTGCACTCTTACCCATTGCCCCAACAAATAATAAAATAGTGATGCCGGTAATATCAGTTGCAGATAATTTAGAAACATTCGCAAATACTTCATGATAATCAGCTGTACCCAGTTTGGTTACCAGCCAGAAAACAGCCAGTAAAAAACCAAGGTCCCCGATCCGGTTCATGATGAAAGCCTTTTTAGCTGCAATATTGTAATTGGTATTTTTAAACCAGAATCCGATAAGTAAATAAGAACAAAGCCCCACGCCTTCCCAACCAATGAACATGATCACAAAGTTGGCGGCCATTACCAACAGCAACATCGAGAACACAAAAAGATTTAAGAAAGCAAAATATTTGGCAAAATCCTTTGGCTCCTCATCATGCATGTATGCTGTTGAATACACATGTATCAAAAAACCAACACCGGTGATGATCAATAAGAAGATAGAAGAAAGCTGGTCTATCTGAAAATCGAAACCGATCTTAAGTGCGGTAATATTGATGAAGTCGAAATAATGAGCCACATGTGTATTGCCATCCTTCACCGCCAGGAAGACAAAAAAGCTGATCACGAAAGAAATAAAAACAACCCCGCTGCCGATAATACCCGACATAGATTTAGAAAGCTGCTTCCTGAATAGTCCATTAATTAAGAACCCTGCCAAGGGCAGTAAAGGTATCAGCCAAACTAGTTCAAAAATATTACTCATATTGCCCCAAACCCCTAAAGGGGCTTTTAGAACCCTTAAAATTTAAGGATTCATTGTTTAAAAAAAATATTTCAAAAATTTAAAACTGTTGCCTTTCTCCACTTTAGGGGATGGGGGCTTAGTTTTTTAATCTGTTCAGGAAATTCACATCCACTGAATGTGTATTCCGATATAGCATAACAATGATGGCCAGTCCCACGCTTACTTCTGCTGCTGCCACCACCATGATAAAAAATACGAAGATCTGTGCGTCACTTACCACGTTTGGATTAGCAACAACAGCAGCCGATGCCGCATGCATCTTTGAAAATGCCACCAACAATAAATTCACCGCGTTAAGCATAAGCTCAATGCACATGAATATGATGATTGAATTGCGGCGTGTAAGAACACCCACAATGCCGGTGCAGAAAAGCGCAACTGCCAAACCGATGTACCATTTTATTTCCATATACTTGGCCTCCCCTAACCCCTCCAAAGGAGGGGGATCAGGAAGTTTATTTGTTGTTGATTATCAAAATTATTTTCACCATTATTTTTAGTTAAACTAAATCTCTCTGCAAAATCATAGTCTCCTTAATCCCCCCTTGGGGGGTTGGGGGGGCTTTTCTTCCCTATTACCACCGCACCGATCATCGCACTTAAAAATAATATCGAACTTATTTCAAATGGTATTACGTAATCTTTAAACAATACCATTCCCAGGTTTTTTATCAGTCCGCTGTCACCTCCGCCCATCTGTACCATACCTGTAGCCTGCGGTGTTTCTGATATAGCTGAAATGATCACCAGGAACAAACAGCCCCCCGATATCAAACCGGCAAACTGCAGCATCCTGTGTTTCTTCGGTTCTGATTCTGCATTTAAATTCATCAACATTACCACAAATAAGAACAGTACCATGATGGCTCCGGCATATACAATGATGTTTACTATAGCAAGGAACTGTGCATTCAATAAAATATAATGACCCGATATGGCAAAGAATACCACGATCAAAAACAGGATGCTATGCACCGGGCTCTTACTGGCAACAACCATAATGGCGCTGAATAAGGCCAAAGCAGATAAACCCCAAAATAATATTTCTGTAATACTCATAGGCCCCTCCATCTCCCCCCAAGGGGGAGAGTGTTTACGTTGTTAATTAATATTTTCTCTCTTAACCCTGTTGCCCAATGCTTTTTTGTATGCCTCTGGTTCCTCAATTGGGTGCGGTATCAGTAATTCCTCTTTTTTATAAATGAACTGTTTGCGCTGGTAATCGGCCGGTGCAAATGTCTCACTTAAATAAATTGCATCTTTAGGACAAGCCTCTTCACATAATCCGCAGAAGATACAGCGCAGCATATTGATCTCGTATTTGGCTGCATACTTTTCCTCCCGGTATAAATTTTCTTCTCCTGATTGTCTTTCTGCCGCTTCCATTGTAATAGCTTCTGCCGGACAGGCAACAGCACACAAGCCGCAGGCAGTACAGTTCTCACGCCCCTCTTCATCACGGTTCAAAATATGGAGTCCGCGAAAAACAGGACTGAAAGGCCTTGTCTTTTCAGGATAATTGATTGTTGGTTTCTTTTTAAAGATATGGCTGAATGTGATCAGCATACCTTTTATTATAGCAACCATATACAGCCGCTCCAGGAAACTCATTTTCCTGCGATCTACCTGCTTGACCCTATTAGTTAATGCTTGCATATAGCTAATCCGCCGCGGCGGACTTATTTATGTTATATAAAATTAAAAATGCCAATTATTCTGTTTTAATAAGATAACTGCGCCCGTTACCAGCATATTGAATAAAGCTAAAGGGATCAATATCCTCCAGCCGAGTTTCATCAACTGATCGTATCGGAATCTTGGTATCGTCCATCTTACCCACATGAACAGGAAAATAAAGCAAACCACTTTTGCCATCAGTGCCAATACACCAAATAATGCCATCCAATTCTGATCATAATTTGCCTCATTCAAAAATGGAATATCATATCCGCCAAAGAACATGGTTGACATGATAACACTGCTCACGAACATATTAATGTACTCCGAAAAAAGATAGAAACCCAGTTTCATCGATGAATACTCTGTATGATAACCGCCGATCAATTCATTCTCTGCTTCCGGCAGATCAAATGGTGTACGGTTACATTCTGCAAAAGCACAAATTAAAAATATAAAAAAACCCAGCGGCTGGTAAACGATATTCCAATAACCGGTTTGCTGCTGCAATACCATTTCTTTAAGGCTCAGCGTTCCTGTTACCATCAGCAGGGCAATTATAGAAATACCCATGGCCAGTTCATAGCTGATGATCTGCGAAGCGGCCCTTAAGCCTCCCATCAATGAATATTTATTATTACTCGCCCAACTGCCGATCATGATACCGTACACACCCATGCTCACTACAGCAAACACATATAATATTCCTACATTAACATCGGCTATCTGTAAACTAATATCACGATCAAATAAGTGAATGGTATCTCCCCAGGGAACGACAGCTCCGGTCATGATGGCTGTAAGCATTGCCAGCGATGGACCCAGGATAAATAAAAATTTAGCAGAGAAATCTGGGATAATATCTTCCTTAAAAAATAATTTTAAACCATCGGCCAAAGGTTGCAACAATCCGAAAGGGCCGGCCCGGTTAGGCCCCCGCCTGTCCTGTAAAATGGCAGCAACTTTTCTTTCAGCAAAAGTGGTATACATAGCGATAACCAATGACGCCATTACAACGATCACGATCAAAACCAGTTTCTCAATAACTAATGCCAAATCAATTGCTAAAAGCATATCCCCTGTTTAATAATTTATTCTTTTGGTAAACCCCATTGTGTTGATTCTCCTTCACCTTTTACAAAATCATCCGACTTTGCAAAATCATCCATATGTGCGGGCCTGTCTATTTCACTTAAATGAACGTTAGGATTATTTACACCACTAACATTATGTATGTTCATCACCAATTTTGGATCACGGCCATTCAAAATTTCTTTTAGCGGATCTTTCGGCATTTCAAGCACTTTGTATTTATTGGCGCTGATAACTGAATGGCGGCTGATATTGGTTACTCCTTCCACAACCCAGTCACTTGTTTTCTTTTTATCGAAGCGACAGGTATTGCAAATCCAGCCTGGTTTTCCATCATAGCTTTGCACTTCACCCCATTCATCCTTACGGGCAGTTACACGGAATACTTCATCGCCACGCAACCATAATGTTGCTTTACCACAGCATTTAGGATTTTCGCAATTGCGATGTGCATCCATCGGTTTGGTAAACCATACCCTGTTTTTAAAACGGAATGTTCTGTCGGTTAATGCACCAACCGGGCAAACATCGATCATGTTTCCGCTGAAATCATTATCGATTGCTTTTGAAATATAAGTTGATATTTCAGCATGATCGCCACGGTCTAAAATACCATGTACTCTTTTATCAGTTATCTGGTCGGCTATATAAGTACAGCGGTAACAAAGTATACACCTTGTCATGTGAAGCTGTATGTATGGACCGATATCTTCTTTATCAAAAGTTCTTCTCTTAAATTCGTAGCGGGTGCTTTCTTTACCATGATCATAACCCAGGTCCTGTAAATGACATTCGCCGGCCTGGTCGCAGATAGGGCAATCCAGTGGATGGTTGATCAATAAAAATTCTACCACTCCATTCCTTGCATCAATAACTTTATCACTGGTCATGTTCTTCACTACCATGCCATCCATCACTGTTGTACGACAACTTGCCATTAGTTTTGGCATTGGCCTCGGATCGGCAGTTGAGCCTGCTGCAACTTCCACCAGGCAGGTGCGGCATTTGCCACCACTGCCTTCAAGCTTACTATAATAGCACATAGCAGGCGGTGTAACATCACCACCAATTTGCCTGGCTGCATTTAATATAGTGGTACCCGGCACAACATCTATGGTGATGTTATCGATGGTAACTTTAAATGTTGCCGGTGCTTCTTTTTTTATTTCCATACCCCATATCCGCCGCGGCGGAGCTTTAAAGATTAAAATTATTTATCGTTCTTTCTTAAACCCATCTCTCAATTATTTTTATTCTCTTACAAAAACAGAATCCCAGTTCCCCCTTCAGGAAGCGGAGGGGGTGGGCACATGAATCGAATCCGCATAATGCGCCAACCCATAATTTTTTCTTAAACATTCATCAGGGTGCATCACATGCCATTCAAATTCATCCCTGAAATGCCTGATGGCTGCTGCAACCGGCCAGGCCGCTGCATCACCCAATGGACAGATCGTATTTCCTTCTATCTTTCTTTGAATATCCCAAAGCAGGTCAATATCACTCATCTTACCCTTTCCATTCTCGATATTCAATAATATTTTTTCCATCCAGCCGGTGCCTTCCCTGCAGGGAGAGCATTGTCCACAGCTTTCGTGCCGGTAAAATCTTGCTAAAGTGTATGTATGTTTTACTACGCACTGGTCTTCATCCAAAACAATAAAACCACCTGAGCCCATCATACTGCCCGTTGCAAAACCTCCATCGGCAAAACTTTCGTAGTTCATCAATCTTTTTTCACCTTTGGCAGTTGATAATAATAAATTAGCCGGAAGAATGGGAACAGAAGAGCCACCCGGAATACAGGCTTTTAATTTTTTGCCATTTGGTATACCACCACAATATTCATCACTGTAAATAAATTCTTCAACAGAGATGGTCATATCAATTTCATAAACACCGGGCTTATTCAAATTGCCACAAGCACTCATTAACTTGGTACCCGTACTTTTTCCAACACCAATCTTTGCATATTCTTCACCTCCATCATTGATGATAGGAACAACTGCAGCTATTGTTTCAACATTATTTACCACGGTTGGCCTTTCCCAAACACCTTTAACGGCAGGAAAAGGTGGTTTGATCCTGGGATTACCCCGTTTACCTTCCAGTGATTCTATCAATGCAGTTTCTTCGCCACAGATATAAGCGCCGGCTCCGCGATGTACAAATATCTCACAATCAAAACCGCTGGCTAATATATTTTTACCCAAAAAACCATGTTGCTTTGCTTCCGCAATGGCCTGTTCTAAAATATCAATGATCCAGGCATATTCACCACGTATGTAGATGTAGGAAACATTGGAACCAAGTGCAAAAGAAGAAACGATCATTCCTTCAATTAAAATATGCGGAATGAATTCCATCAGGTACCTGTCTTTAAATGTACCGGGCTCACTTTCATCGGCATTTACCACCAGGTGACGGGGAACCCCTTCTGGCTTTGCTAAAAAACTCCATTTTAAACCCGTTGGAAAACCTGCGCCACCACGGCCTCTCAGGCCACTCTGCTTCACTTCTTCCACAATATCATTGGGCGACATTTTGAATGCTTTCTCTACACTGCGATAACCACCCTCACGGCGGTATACTTCGTAAGAACGAATGCCTTCAACATGTGCTTTTTCTAATAATAATTTTTTACTCATATGGCCCCCTCCATCTCCCCCAAGGGGGAGGGTTATTATGTTTTATGATTTATTTCTGTACAACGCTTTTAAATAATTATCAAACTCAGATTAGTGAAAATCTCCAAAGTCCCCCTTGGGGGATTTAGGGGGCTTTCACCGCTTGCCTTGCAAACAACACCCAACGCTTCCCTTTCTTCACCCATACTTCCAGCACTTTTAAATGATAGGTAACTGTAGATGCTTTCATTGTTGCGGTAATATCAGCAATGAAACGCACATTAGCCATATTGCCATTTATTACCACTGTAATGCTGTCTTCTTTATAACCCTGGTAACTGATAAACCCTGTTTCCAGGTTTTTTATCATCTCCGTTTTTGTTTCTACCCAGCCATTGCTGTGACCATAACTCAATGCCCTATCTGTTTGCTGGTTAATAGAAACCGCATTCTTGCTCACCATTGCCTGGTGAAAATCCTTTACTGTATTTATCAACTTACCTTCTTCAGTTCCCCGAATTGACGGGGCAAGTTGAGCATGGCAGCAAAAAGCAATGCTTAAAAATAATATGGTGAGTAATTGTTTCATATTAATTTGCTTTTGCCCTGCATGCTTCAATGATGGCATCCACTTTTTCTTTGGTTAAATGTTCTTTATAGATCTTACCCAACTGCATCATGGGTGCATAGCCACAGGCACCTAAGCATTCCACTGTTTTTAAAGTAAACATACCATCTGCTGTTGTTTCACCAACGCCGATGTTTAGTTTTTCTTTGATGTATGCAATGATATTATCACTGCCATTGATCATGCAGGGGCCCGTTTGGCAAACCTCGAACATATATTTGCCAACCGGCCTTAAATTATACATGCTGTAAAAACTGGCTACCTCGTACACTTCAATAGGCTCAATATTTAAAACCGAGGCCACATAATCCATCACCGGCACATCAAGCCAGCCGCCAAATTCTTCCTGCGCCATATGCAATACCGGCAGCAAAGCACTTTTATGTTTGCCTTCCGGGTAGCGGGAAATAATTTCTGCTACCTTTTTTAAACTGTTCTCACTAAAAGAAATCATCCAATTTTAGATTTTAGATTTTAGATTTTAGATTTTAGATTGACTGCAAATCTGCAATCGTAAATCTAAGATCTTCAATTTATTTACCCATCCATTTCCCCCGCAATTAAATTCAAACTACTCATTGTAATGATCGCATCACTCAGCATACCACCTTTTACCAACTCTTCAAAAGCCTGGTAATAAATAAAGCAGGGCCTGCGAAAATGTAAGCGGTAAGGTGTTCTTCCTCCATCACTGATGAGATAAAAACCAAGCTCGCCATTACCGCCTTCTACAGAACTGTATACTTCGCCCACGGGCATTGCTGCTTCACCCATCACAATTTTAAAGTGATAGATCAGCGCCTCCATCTTGGTATACACATCTTTTTTCTCTGGTAAATAATAAGCAGGTGCATCGGCATGAAACACTTCAGCTTCTGCTCCTTTAAATTCCTGTACTTTTTGGTAAGCCTGCTCAATAATGCTAAGGCTCTGCCACATTTCTTCGTTACGAACCAAAAAGCGGTCGTAACAATCACCGGTAGTGCCCACCGGAACTGTGAAATCAAAATCCTGGTAACTGCTATATGGTGTATGAACCCTAACATCATAATCAACACCGGCGGCACGTAAATTTGGACCGGTGAATCCGTAATTCAACGCACGCTCTGCAGCTATTGGCCCACAGCCAATGGTACGCTCCATGAATATCCGGTTACGGGTAAACAGGTTCTCAAATTCTTTTAATTGCTTTGGATATTCTTTAAGGAACTGCTCTAATTTTTCAAATGCTTTAGGGGTAAAATTTCTTTCAAACCCACCAATGCGGCCAATGGTTGTGGTAAGGCGGCTGCCGCAGATCTCTTCGTAGATCTCGTAAATAAGTTCACGAAACTGCATGAGGTATAAAAATCCTGAGTAAGCACCACTATCAACCCCTACAATAGAATTGCAGATCAGGTGATCGGATATCCTGGCCAACTCCATGATGATCACTCTTAAGTAATCAACCCTTTTAGGAAGTTTTAAACCCAATAATTTTTCGCAGGTAATATGCCAGCCCATATTGTTGATGGGTGATGAACAATAATTTAACCTGTCTGTAAGTGGTGTAATTTGATATAAAGGCCGGCGTTCTGCGATCTTTTCAAAAGCACGGTGAATATAGCCTACCGTAGAAGTAGATTTTAAAATGCGCTCTCCATCAAGCTCGAGTATATTTTGAAACACACCATGCGTAGCCGGGTGCGTTGGCCCCAGGTTAAGTGTTGTGGTCTGCTTTTCTATCGAACCTTCGGGCAGTAATATGTGATCGGTGTTAGACATTAATTATTTTTTTGTACCCAACATTATTTCTTTAATCAGCTTCAAGGGCGTCGCACTCTTGTACGGTAAATCATTATTCATCTGGCCTCATCCTCTTATCCTTCTCCAAAGGATGCTTCGGCTGCGCTCAGCAGGACGGTACATCAAACATATCCAGGCATAGTCTCTTTCACATCATCTTCAATTCATCTTCAACATTATCACAATCTTCTTTTCGATCTTCCAGTTCCCTCTACTTAAGGAGAGGGGTTGGGGTGAGGTTATCTCCCAAACATCTCATCATCCTTATCTATCCTTCCCTGGTCTTCCAACGGAAACTCTTTCCGCATAGGGAAATAATCCATCTCATCAACATTTAAAATTCTTATCAGGTTTGGATGTCCAACAAAGTTTACCCCGTAAAAATCATAGGTTTCCCTTTCCATCCAGTTAGCTGAATTATATAATGCAGTTGCACTATAAACATCCGGCTTTTCAATATGGGTAAATACTTTAAAACGTATCCTTACATTCTCAACTAAATTATGGAGATGATACACTACGGCGAGCTCAGCTCCTTTTTGATCAGGATAATGTACTGCCTGCAGGTCGGTTAAGAACTGGAACCTCAATTCAGCATCATCATATAAAAACTGGAGGACTTTTAAATTAAGTTCATTGGGAGCTGTAAAGGTCAACATTCCATAGGGTTCATTCCAATCCGTTAATTGATCGGGAAATTTCTCCGTCAGCCTTTGTTTTATTGTTTCATTAGTCATACCAGCCCCCTCCATCTCCCCCGAGGGGGAGGGTTTTAAACAGTTCAATGATTTGAAAACTAATTATATTTTAAAAGCCTCTTTAAGCCTTCCGCCACCCGGCGGAGAGGTTTGGAGGGGCTACTGTATTCCATATCCAGTCATCAACTCCTGGTATTGCGCACTATGCCTGCGCCTTAAACCTTCTGCATTTACCAGGTCCTGTATCTTTAAAAATCCATCCAGCACCGCTTCGGGCCTGGGCGGACAACCCGGCACATATACATCCACAGGAATGATCTGGTCGATACCCTGCAATACCGAATAACTATCGAAGATACCACCTGAACATGCACAGGCTCCCATCGCTAAAACCCAGCGTGGCTCTGCCATTTGCAGGTAAACCTGTTTTACAATGGGCGCCATTTTTTTAGCTATGGTTCCCATTACCATCATCAGATCGCACTGTCGTGGTGAAAAACTCATACGCTCTGCACCAAACCTGGCCAGGTCGTAATGACTTGCAGCTGTTGCCATAAATTCAATACCGCAGCAACTGGTGGCAAAGGGTAAGGGCCAGATAGAATTTTTACGGGCCATACTCACCACTTTTTCAAAATTGGTAGCCATGAACCCTTCGCCCATATACCCCTCAGGTATCCCTTCAAATTTTACGTAATTGTTATATTGTACCGGACGTGACATAATAAATTTGCAAATTTGCAAATATTGCCAATGTGCCAAGGGCAATATTTAATACAATAATCTTTTCAATTATACACAATTTGCAAATCGGCACATTTGCATATCGGCACATTCTATTCTTCCCATTCCAACGCTTTCTTTTTAAATATATAGATCAGCCCTGTAATAAATAAAGAAACAAAAATCAGTACTGCTATAAATCCATCCCAACCCAGTTCCCGGAAGTTTACAGCATAGGGATAAAAGAATATTACTTCCACATCAAACAACACAAACAAGATTGCAACCAAAAAATATTTTATAGCCATGGGCTGGCGGGCATTACCTCTTATCTGGATACCGCTCTCAAAATTCTGTAGTTTATCTGATGTAGCTCTTTTAGGCCCCAGGTAATTGGACAGGATGATAATGGTGGCGATAAGACCCACTGCAAAGATCATTTGGAGCCCAATGGGCAGGTAATTTGCCGCATTATTCACATCTGTAGCCTGTATTAAAAAAAACTCCATATAAGATGCCTTGTTATTGACCGCAAAAATACGGTAGCAGCAGCAATATTCAATAACCACAAAAACAAAACCCCGTTATCTTTTCAGTAACGGGGTTTTTATAATTGTTTTACACGTTTTTCTTCTTAACGGGCACTATTTTTTTTTTGGAACGGGGGCCTTTTTTCCTGACTTTTTGGGAGTTGCCGATGGCTTCGTAGTCGCTGCTGGCTTAGTAGTAGCCGGTGGCTTTGATACTCCCATTTTATTAATAGATTCTTTAAAAGCCAGGAACTCTGAGTCGGCAGGATCAAGGATCAGTGCCTTATCTACGTAACTAAGCGCAAGTTCCTTATTCTTTAATTTATTGGCTGCATAAATGACAAGGTACCTGTAACTGCCTTTGATCAATGTCATTATTCTTGCTTTATCTGGATAAGCCTCTCCTACAGCCACTGCTCTTTGGTAGGTTACATAAGCCGAATCTGTTACCATCAGCGTATCCATACCCGCCTGTGATGCCCCCTTGTAGTAATATCCAAAGATATCTTCAGGGAATTTTTGTTGATACATATTAAACATTTCAATAGCTGCAGGGTAATAACCATCCCGATAATAACCTATTCCAGCATTGTATATATCTGTTTTGCCCGGTACTTTTTTTAGATAAACGATTTTTTTGTACCAGTTGGCAGCATCATAATACTTCTTTTGTGCTTCAAGACTTTTGGCTACAGAGCTTAATAAAGCTGCTTTACCCGCTTCTGAACTATCCAGTTCTACAGCCTTTTCTAAGAAAGTACCGGCCAATGCTTCATTACCCGGGAACATCAATAAAACTTTAGCATAAGTCTCATAATCTCTTGATCCTAATTTTGCAGGCTTTTGTTTCTGGAAATACATATCAAAAGCCACTTTTGAATTACCAAATGCTGTCATAGCATTTACGGAATCAGCAGCTTTTATTTTACCTTCTCCAATCTTATAATATGCATAGGCTTTTTGTCCGTATAAATTGGGATATACTGTGCCGCCTGCAGCTATACAATTGTCTGCAGCTGTAATTGCTTCAGGAAACTTTCCCTGTGCAAATATTATCTGTGCTTTCAGAAAGCATGCATTTGCTTCATCGCTACCTTTAACAGCTAAATATTTATCCAGGTACATGCCGGATTTTATAACATCAGTATCATACAAATATTGGTGCAATGTAAAATATACCGGTGCATAATTAGGATCAGTTGCAAACGCCTCATTGTAATATTTTAAGTAGATCGCTTCCTGGCTCCTGCCCTGTGATTGATAAATTCTTCCAATACGGTATTTAGCACGGGCATAGTTAGGATCAATAGCCAAAGCGGCTTCATAGGCACGTTGTGCAGCACCACCATCTCCAGCCTTGCGGTAAGCATCACCAAGGTCGGTCATCACACGGGCATCTCTGAACTTTTTGATCTGTGTAGCCTGGTTAAGTTTTTCAACTGCATAGGCCGCATCACCCAATTTGGAATCAAAATTTCCGTTGGCAAAACCAATGGCAGCCAATACGTCAATACTTTTATTACCACCCAGGCTTAAGGCTGTTTCAAAATGGCTGCGGGCCTGCTGGGTCTTTCCTTCCAGTAATTCCACATGGCCCAAACCAGCATTGAGTAATGCACTGTTGGGATTTGCCGCAAGGCCTTTTTCATATACCGCTCTTGCGCCTGCAATATCCTTGTCCTCATCAGGAGCTATCAATGTTTGCCCTAACCAATATGCAGCCTCCTCATTACCGGGATTAGCGGTTAGTAATTGCTGAAATACATTTTTTGCACTTGTGTACTTTTCATAATAAAGGAATTTTTTGCCTTCATCAATATTCTGTGCATTAACAAGCCCTGCTACCAGCAAGCTGCAAAAAAAGACAAGTGTAAATTTTAATTTCTTCATTTTAGTTTTTGTTTAAATCATTTACAATGATATTGATTTTTAGACCATTGTTATATGCCGGGGATTAATCTTTTTTTAAAGTTTCATTTATCTTAACATTTCTAATTTCAAAAAACATTTTTGTTCCTAAATACGCTCTTTTAAAGATGAGTTGGCCCCTCTCCTGGTTCAGAAAATTAATAAAGCCTGTACCCAGGCCATTGTAATTTTCTTTCAATATATAATACAAACCACGTACCAAAGGATAGCGCCTTGTTGATATGCTTGCCTGCATTGGTTTTACATAGGGTTCATCTTCACAAACGATACAGGAAACGTAGGCGATTTTCACCTTTTTTAACATATTTACCTGGGCACTGTCCTCGGGATTGCCTATCCAGCTTATACCAACAAACCCCATGGCATTCTCATTTTCAGCAATATAATTGATCACTTCTTTGCTGCTTTTTACGGCCTGCACAACGGAAGTATCAAATTTCAATCCTTTTAAAATGCTATCCATCGCAAACCGCACCGTACTGGTAGCATTCAGCCCATCAAACACAACTTTTTGATCCCGGTTGATCTGCCCCGACAATTGTTTCTGCAAACGCTCCAGGGTAAAAAGAGTATCCATACTTTTGCTGTTTACAATAATGGCAATGGCATCATTTGCGATATTAGACCACCGGGGATAAAATTTTAAGGAGTCCCGATAATATATATCTTCTTCATCGGTCAGTCCCCGGGTTACGATCACCATCCTGTTCAAAGTATCATTGAAAAAATCTTTAAAGCAATCTGCTTCTGTTTTATATTCTGCAATGATATCGGCACCGGGATACGAGGTCTCAAATACCCGTATCTGTTCTTCCATTACAGGTTTAAAAGATTCATCAACACTGATGTGAATAGTGCCGGTCTTTAACGTATCTGTAGGGCTTGCTTTTGTTCCTTCTTTACAACCTGCTATAAAAAATAAGGTTATAAGGGCTACGCTGAAACCAATGAGCCTACTGATGTTTCTGTTGTTCATTTATCTCTTAAATATTTTTTCTTATACCCCCGGTATACCCTAAACAAGCCATAAATGATACAAACCGCACCAAATATTTTAAATGTTGTAGAATCATATTTCTCTGCAAGGTCCGCACTAAAGTTCTTAATGAATATCACAAATACGCCCATACCGGTCCAAAGTATACCCATTCCAAGGTCCATCATGCTGCGCATGCGGATATATCCTTTCTCCCTGTCATTTAATTCTTCTTTTTCAAATTCTTCCAATGCCATTTTTATTTTATTTAGAATGATCAATACTGTTTTTCCGGGCTGTGAAAATACTGAAATATTTACTTATTATTAATTTGACATCACAAACTTTACAGGAATGGTATAATATACAGACACATGCTCTCCCCTGGCTTTGCCTGGTTCCCAATCGGGCATCTTCTTCAATACCCTCAACACTTCCTTATTATATATATCGCCTCCATCCTGCACCGTCTCGAATCTTTGCAGCTTACCATTGTAGCCTACCACAAATTTCACCTTTACCTGCACGGTTGCCCCGTTCTCCAGGTCGTAAGGATTATTCAGGTTCTTCTCCAGGAATTTTTGTAGTGCTGCAGACCCCCCGGGAAAAGCTGGCATTATATCCACGGCATTTGGATCAAGTGCAGTGTACACATCAACTTTTGGCCCGGCTGGCGGAGCAGGAGCTGCAGGAGGAGTTGGAGATACATGAACTTTTGGTGTTCCGGATGGTACATTAACTGTTACTGTACTGATAACATCAGTTGGCAACAAATTTACTATGCTGTCGGTTTTTTGTGTGTCATCAACCACCTTGATAGTACTAAGAAATGTCTTCTGATTGGAAGCTGCAGGTATTGCATCAGCCTTTGGAGCGTCAGGCTTCTTTACCTCGGGTTCTTTAATTTTTTCTTTAGGCTTTTCGGGAACTTTTCCAAGTTTAGTTTCATCTATAACAATGACCCTTCCGGTAATTTCTTTCCTTGCAGGTAAAAAAGTAAAAGCTGAAAAAGCCACAGCAAAAAAGAACATGAACCCCAAAGCGAGTTTTAAACGATGGGGATATAATTTCCTGAGGCTGTATGCCCCGTAGGTTTTGTTACGGTTCTCGAAAATGATATCAAGGATATCAGTTTTTAAAATAAGGTTCCTGTTCATGATAGTTGGTTTTGATCCCGATAATTATCGGGAGATTAACAATAAGTTCAAAACCGGCGCCCGTTCGTAAGTAAGATGTAAGAATGCTTAAGATTCCATAAAAGCTGCAAGGGTAGCGTGGCAAGGGATAAGCCTAAGGAATTACAGTTTGTTAACTAATACTGCCCCTTGTAGCTTGCGGCTTGTAGCTGCCTCCTTATATTTGCGTTATGAAGATTTTAATGGTATGCCTCGGTAATATCTGTCGCAGCCCATTGGCCGAAGGGATCTTACAGGATAAAGCATTAAAGGCCGGCTTGAACTGGCAGGTGGAAAGCGCCGGAACAAATGGATACCATACCGGTGAGCCGCCACACCATTTGAGCATTAAAGTAGCTGCTGCAAACGGTTTGGATATCAGTAACCAGAGAAGCAGGATATTTACAGCATCAGATCTTGACAATTATGACCTGGTATATGCAATGGCACCAGATGTACTGGCAGAAATGAAATGGATCGCCCGCACTGAGTTAGATGAACAAAAAGTAAAATTGTTTTTGGAAGAATCCTTTCCCGGTGAACAAAAAGAAGTGCCGGACCCCTGGTACGGACCGGAGCCAGGTTATCACGAAGTGTTTGAGATCATCAATAAAAACTGCGATAGCATCATAAAAAAATATATAAACAAGCAACAGGAAAATACTAATGATAAATAAACCATCCATACCACAGGGTACCAGGGATTTTTCAGCAGAAGTTGTGCGCAAGCGGAATTATATTTTTAATATTATCCGCAATGTTTTTGAGCTGTATAGTTTTCAGCCACTGGAAACACCTGCTATGGAAAACCTGGAAACATTGATGGGTAAATATGGCGAGGAAGGGGATAAACTTATTTTTAAAATACTGAACAACGGAATTAACAACGAAAAGAATATAGAGAGATCGAAAGCCGGTTTTGAAAAATTGCTGGAAGGAAAAAGCAGCAGCGACATTACTGAACGTGCTTTAAAATATGATCTTACCATTCCCTTTGCCCGGTACGTAGCAATGAACAATACAAAACTTGTATTTCCTTTTCGCAGATATCAAATACAACCCGTGTGGCGTGCCGATAGGCCGCAAAGAGGTCGCTACCGTGAATTTACACAATGTGATGCCGATGTGGTGGGTAGTCTTTCTTTATTGAATGAAGTGGAGCTGGCTAATATCTACCATGAAGTTTTTTCTGCATTAGGAATTATGAATTATGAATTAAAAATTAACAGCCGTAAGATATTAGTTGCATTGGCAGATTTATGCGGCGGTGCAGATAAGATGATCGACATTACCATTGCCATTGATAAACTCGATAAGATCGGCCTTGAAAAAGTAAAAGAAGAATTACAGCAACGTGGATTGAATGATGAGCAGGTTGGTATCATTGAGAACTATCTGAACATAACCGGATCTAATGAAGAAAAGATTAACCAAATTAAAGCTTTGATTGGAAATATTGAAACCGGAAAACAGGGAATTGCAGAAGTTGAATTTGTATTCAACCATACAAAAAACAGCAATATCAGCATTGATCTTACTTTAGCACGGGGATTGAATTATTATACAGGAATTATTTTTGAGGCCAAAGCTCCTGAAGAGGTAAAGATGGGCAGCATTGGCGGGGGTGGCCGCTACGATAACCTGACCGGTTTGTTTGGCGTACCTAATATTCCGGGTGTGGGTATCAGCTTTGGTGTTGATAGAATTTATGATGTACTGGAAGAAATGAATTTATTCCCGGAAGATGTACAAACAAGTACTAAGGTGCTGTTTTTTAATATGGGAGAAGCTGAGCGCTTGTATGCATTTAACATCATGCAAAAAATGCGCAGCAAAAATATTGCCTGCGAGCTTTACCATGAAGCAACAATGATCAATAAACAGTTCACCTACGCCGAAAAGAAAAATATCCCCTTTGTGATCATCATTGGTAGTAAGGAAATGGAAGAAAATAATTGTACGGTAAAAGAGCTTTCAACAGGTAAACAGGAAGTTGTGCCGTTGGAAAAACTTGAAGATTATCTCAATAATCTTTAGCTTCTCAGATTAAATTTTGTTTGTGGTAATATTTTATTGAACCACATAGGCACATTAGAAACATAGGTTTTCACATAGATAAACCTGCACTATATGCGTTTTTCTAATGTGAACTATGTACTATGTGGTTCAAATATAAAAAGCCTCCAAAAACTATAATCCTTCATAAATAATTGCAGACCCCTGCCCCACGCCAACACACATCGTTGCCAGTCCGTATTTAGCTTTCCTTCTTTTCATTTCATGCAATAAAGTAGTTGAGATGCGTACTCCGCTGCAACCTAAAGGATGGCCTAATGCAATGGCACCACCATTCACATTTACTTTTTCAAGATCAAGACCAAGATCATGAATACATGCTATGGATTGGGATGCGAAAGCTTCATTCAATTCAATAAGGTCAAGATCGGCAACCTGCAAACCTGCCCGTTCCAAAACTTTTTGAGTGGCGGGCACCGGGCCAATACCCATGATAGCAGGATCAACACCGGCAACTGCCATGCTTACAATTTTTGCTATGGGCTGAAGTCCGTATTTTTTTACTGCCGCTTCACTTGCCAGCAACATGGCCGCAGCGCCATCATTGATACCACTGCTGTTACCGGCTGTTACGGTCCCATCCCTGGCAAAGGCGGGTTTTAATTGTGCCAGTTTATCCAGGCTCGATAACCTCGGGTGTTCATCTTTTTCAAAATCAAAAACCTCTTTACCCACCTGCACCTGTATCGGCGTAATTTCATCGGCCCATTTATTGGCAGCAAATGCATTCTCGTATTTCTGCTGACTTGAAAAAGCAAATTCATCCTGTGCATGCCGGCTTATGTTCCATCTCTTGGCAACATTCTCGGCAGTTTCGCCCATGCTATATGGAAAGTACATTTCGGCAAGCCTTTTATTTACAAAACGCCAGCCCAGAGTGGTATCAACAATTTGCGGATCACGGGCAAAAGCGCTGGTCATCTTTGGCATTACAAAAGGTGCCCTGCTCATGCTTTCAACGCCACAGGCGATCATGATATCACCATCGCCACAGGCAATAGCCCGTGCACAATCCATTATGGCCTGCAAGCCACTTGCACATAAACGGTTTACGGTAATGCCTGCAACTGAAGGGGGCAATCCTGCTAATAAGGCTGCCATACGGGCCACATTGCGGTTGTCTTCGCCACTCTGGTTTGCAGCACCGGCGATCACATCTTCAATAGCATCTGTATCAACTGACGGATTTTTTTTTACCAGTACACTTATAACATGGGCCAGGAGATCATCGGGTCTTACACCGCTTAATGAGCCTCCATATTTACCAATAGCTGTCCTTAATGAATCGATTACGTAAACGTTTTGCATGCTGTTATTTTTGGTTCCGTCCGCTAAATCCCTGTTCAGCTTCCTACAGCAAAGATATGGCTATGGTTTAGAAATTTCTACCAGCTTATCGGCATTGCCTCCATTATTGGTACAGAGGTAAACTTTGCCCGCAGGTGAGATACAAATATCCCTGATACGGCCGAATTGGCTCTTGAAAAAAGTCTGCTGTCTTATTACAGTAAGGCCGTTAGGGCTTAAAGTAAGCACTCTAAGGCTTTCGTCCTTTAATGTACACAACAATAAGCTGTTTTGCCAGCCAGCAATCAAACTGCTATTATAATAATCCATGCCACAAACAGCAATGGTACTGCTTCCACTGCTCCAGATGGGTTCTTTTACATTATTGGCATTACAAAAAGTTATCTCAGCAGGTTGATCGCAGGAGCCATTAACCGAAGGCCAGCCATAATTCCTGTTCTTTTCAATGATGTTCACTTCATCTTCAATAGCAGGTCCGTGCTCGCTGGCATACAGGATGCCGTTGGCAACTACCAGACCCTGTTGGTTACGGTGCCCCAAGCTCCAGATGGGGCTGCCACCAATAGGGTTGTCGGCGGGGATTGTTCCATCTAAATTGAAACGCAAAACTTTGCCGGATAAAGATGTTAAGCTTTGGGCATTGGGTTGGTTGGCAGCATCGCCTGTGGTCATAAAAATAACAGGTACAGCATCATTACTTATCCATAGCCTTGACCCATTGTGTATGCTTGCTGCAGGTACGTTCTCAATCAAAGTTCTTACAGGCTGTATGCTGTTATTTTCAAATTTCAGCTGTACCATTTTCTCCCGGTAAGTACCGGAGGTATTATAATTGTAAACCACGTAAAAAAAACCATTGTTTAAAAAACCGGGGTGCTGTACCATACCCAGCAACCCGCCTTCATTATTATTAACTACTTCAGCAATGGAACCGGAAAAGACCACTGCCCCGTTTGACGGGTTTATCTTACTGATCTTACCATTCCTTTCCGTCATCCAGATATGATCGTCCTTACCCCATAGTATCTCCCAGGGAATATTTAAGCCCGATAAAACCGTTCTTATTGAATCGCTGCCGGGCAAATTAACATTGGTTTGCACTTTAGAGCTGCACTGGCTGCATGAGTAGGAGAACATAATTAAAACGATGATCAGCAAATTAGATTTACGCATTGGATAATATTTGTAGGAAATCTACAAATTTTCAGCCAAACCACTTTCCCTATTTAACGAATGGATATAAATACCGAACATAAAGCATCCGGAAGTACCTTTGCGGGATGTCAGCAGTAAAAAACATACGTACCTTAAGCCTGGTTGAATTAAAGGAATATTTCGAGTCTATTGGCGATAAAAAATTCAGGGCCATACAAACCTATGAGTGGATATGGAAGAAAAATGCCCGCAATTTTGATGACATGAGCAATCTTTCCAAAGAATTAAGGACAAAACTTGCGGAAGCATTCACTTTACCCGCCATTACTGTTGATACCAACCAGGTAAGCGCTGATGGCACAGTAAAATCAAGGTTTAAAACTTTTGATGGACATTATGTGGAAGGCGTATTGATACCTACCGAAAAAAGGCAGACGGCCTGTGTCTCTTCTCAGATAGGCTGCAGTTTAAGTTGCAAATTTTGTGCAACAGGCTATATGGACCGCAAACGTAACCTCAATTTTGATGAGATATACGACCAGGTTGCTTTATTGAATGAGCAAAGTGAAAAAGTATATGGGAGTAAACTGACCAATATTGTTTTTATGGGTATGGGAGAGCCCTTGCTTAATTATAAAAATGTATTGCAGGCTATAGATAAGATCACTTCCAATGAAGGCATGGGTATGAGCCCGAAGCGGATCACTGTTTCCACCGCAGGTGTAGCAAAACAGATCCGCCAGTTAGGTGATGATAAGGTGAGATTCAACCTTGCATTATCACTGCATGCTGCAACAGATAAAAAAAGGGATGCCATTATGCCCATCAATGAAAGCAACAGCATTGCCGTTTTGATAGAAGCGCTTAATTATTTTTATGATCAGACAAAGAACGACATCACTTTAGAATACATACTTTTCAAAGATGTAAATGATTCTTTGCAGGATGCGGATGACCTGATCAAAATTTACCGCCAGATACCTACGCATCTTATCAACGTGATAGAATATAATCCCATCGACAATGCCTCTTTCATGAAACCCGATGAGGACCAGACCCAGCAGTTCACTGATTATTTAGCCAAACACCGGGTGAATGTACGCCTGAGGCGCAGCCGGGGAAAGGATATTGATGCGGCATGCGGGCAGCTGGCAAATAAAAAATGAGCTGCTACATTTATAACAGCGTGATAAGTAAAGTATAAGTTTTTACTCCTTAATTTCACTTTCCCTCATACACACGTATAGCAAATGATCCGTAATAACGAAATCGCCCCGCAAAATTTGCAGGGCGACGGGTGAAACAAAACTAAACGTATGAGCATGTTATTTTACAAAAGTGTAAACAGCTGAAGTTCTGTTTGAGGCAGATAGTGTGCCCGTGTATGTAGCCACTACTGTACTGTTCTGCATCACCCTTAGGGTATAAGTTGAGGTAGCACTGCTGCTGCCGCAATCGCCATAATAATAAACCCAAACTTTGTAAGTGCCGGTGGGAGCTGTGCCATTTGTCCAGAAAATGTTTTCGTTACCGGTATTACCACAACTACCGCAGATACAATCTACATCCAGGCTTCCGCTCTGCGCTGATGGATTGGCAAAATAGATCTCGGAGTTGTTTGGAGTACGTACGTGCAGGTCAAGATCTACATTATTACCATTGGTGAATTGCAGGTTAAAACGGGGATTTCCGGGATTACCGGCAAGTGTACCGCCACCACCTGTACCGGGATCTGGAGCAGGATCTTCGTCTTTTTCACAGCTGGTTGTAAATAGCGTGATCGTTACTAGCAAGACTGTTGTTAGAAGTGTTCTTAGTTTCATAATTTAAAATTTAATTTGTTTTAAGTTTAGTTGATTTCCGTTATGTTTTGATAACAATACAAATATCCCCAGGAGTATATGGAGGATGGTTAGCCTAATCACCCCAAATACCCCGGGGAAATCACCTTTTCTTTAACATTTTCTATTTAAACTTAGAAGACCGTTAGCTATCTATAACTAAAAGAACAAAGAACAAAACAATAAGATCTTCACCCCGGAGCACTGAAGAAGAAAGAAGAAATGAGGAAGAATCATGGCAGCAGCAGAATAAAAAGATAATTTAAACACCCTAACCACAATAAGGCTGTCCCGCGAAGGCGGGATGGCTTTTTTGTTTTTTGGGTTGAGTGAGTCACCGCAAGACGGTGACTCACTCAACCCAAAAAAGTTTATCTTTGCCCCTCACTACTGTTGTAATAACAGCAAAACACTTCAACAATGAGCCAAACGCCATTCCAGAAATTTCAGAAAAAAAAGAAGAACAGTGTAGTAAAGGAAGAATTCCGCCAGGAAAAGAAAAAATACCGTAAAGAAAGGAACGCTTTTTTTGATAAGAAAAAAGAAGAAGAATACCAGGCCAGACTCGCTAAGAAAAAAGGTATGGCTACTGTAGCTGCGGATAATACAAAAGGTAAAGTTCCAGGTGAAATTATTAAAGACAAACCCAGGGGAGCAGCTAAATCAACTCCTCAAAAATCGGCTAAGGCAGCGGCAGCAAATGATAATGTACCTACAGGTATAATGCCCCTTAATAAATTTATGGCACATTGCGGTGTTTGTTCACGCAGAGATGCTGTTGAACTGATCGCAGCAGGTAAAGTAAAAGTGAATGGCAAGGTTGCAACAGAGCCGGGCTATAAGATCGAGGATAAGGATGAAGTGATTTACAACGGCAAAAAACTATTTGTAACCAAGAACCTGGTTTACATATTATTGAATAAACCAAAAGATTATATCACCACTACTGACGATCCGCAGGGAAGAAAAACTGTTTTGCAATTAATTAAACAGGCTACAACGGAAAGGGTTTATCCTGTGGGTAGGTTAGACAGGAATACATCGGGTGTATTGTTATTGACCAATGATGGCGACCTTACCCAAAAACTTTCTCATCCCAGCTACGAAATAACAAAGATCTACGAGGTAAAATTAGATAAGCCACTTACTAAAACTGATTTTGACAAGATCATCAAGGGAATGAAATTAGAAGATGGCGAGATACAGGTTGACAGCCTGGCTTATGCCGACAGCAAGGACAAGTCCATCATTGGTATTGAACTGCACAGCGGCCGTAATCGTATTGTACGCCGTATTTTTGAACACCTGGGCTATGATGTAAAAGGGCTTGACCGGGTAATGTATGCAAACCTTACCAAGAAAAATGTTGAGCGCAGCAAATGGCGTTACCTAAGCGAAAAAGAAATACGCCTGCTCAAATACATGAACACTTCCAAAAAGAAATAAGCTTTGAAAAAATACAAACCTGAAATTGTTTTTGAAAATGATTCTTTTGTTGCTGTTAATAAACCTGCGGGTTTATTATCCATTCCCGACAGGGAACAAACTCAAACTTCCCTTAAAGATATCCTGTTAGAAAAGTATGGCAACATTTTTACTGTTCACCGGCTTGATAAAGATACCAGCGGCATCATCATCTTTGCCAAAACAGAGGAAGCACATAAATTCTTCTCCCAGCTTTTTGAAGAAAGAAAGATCGAAAAATATTATATGGGACTTGTGCATGGTATCCCAAATCCCAAAAAAGGGACTATTGATGCACCTATTGCCGAACATGGCGTACTAAGAGGTTTTTATATAGTACACACAAGAGGAAAACAATCGGTTACAGATTATGAAGTAATAGATGAGAACAGGCTTTTCTCTTTGGTCCAATTTCAATTGCATACCGGGCGTACACACCAGATACGGGTGCATTGCAAAAATATTGGCCACCCGCTTGCTTGCGATGAACTGTATGGCGACGGTAAACCTGTTCTGCTTTCTTCTATCAAAAAAAAATACAAGCTGAGTAAGCACGACGAAGTAGAAAGGCCCATGCTGAACAGGCTGGCGCTCCATTCTTACCGTTTAAAATTTATAGATGCCGATGGAACGGTAATTGACCTGGAAGCTAAACTGCCAAAGGATATCAGGGCATTGCTACAGCAATTGAAGTAGGAACACGCCTTGCGGCGTGTTCATTTTCAGAATTCGCCGCAAGGCGAATTCTTACTCAATATTCGGCTGAGGTGTATATCGCAGATATGGTTTTATGATCTCCACCCCTTTTGGAAATTTCTTAATTGCATCTTCGGTACTTATTGCCGGCACTACAATAACCCTTTCACCAGCTACCCAGTTAACGGGTGTGGCCACACTATAATTGGCAGTTAACTGTAAGGAATCTACTACCCTCAATACTTCAACAAAGTTTCTGCCTGTTGATGCAGGATAAGTGATGATCAGTTTAACCGCTTTGTCCGGTCCAATAACTATAAGCGAACGTACAGTTGCTGTTGCAGATGCATTGGGATGAATAAAATCGAACAGTTCAGAAACCTTCCTGTCTTCATCTGCAACAATTGGAAAATCAACATTGCAATTTTGTGTTTCATTTATATCGTTGATCCAGCCCAGGTGTTTATCAACGGGGTCAACACTTAATGCCATTACTTTTACGTTGCGTTTTGCAAACTCATCTTTTAATGCTGCAGTGCGCCCAAGCTCTGTTGTACAAACCGGTGTATAATCCGCAGGGTGTGAAAAGAGGATGCCCCAGGAATCGCCCAGGTATTCATAAAAATCAATTTCACCCAAAGATGTTTTGGCTTTGAAGTTGGGAGCAATATCCCCTAATCGTAAACTCATAATAAGAAATTTTAGTTCACTAATTTAAACGAATTACACGAATTATGCAATCGTTTTTTTTGAACACTTCGTGCAATTCGTGCAATTCGCCCTAATTCGTGGCTATTTTTTAGAAGAGGAAGCCCTGTTCAATAAATTTTTGCCAAACCGGTTCTTAACATGATCGATAGCCTTATACAGGTAGGTTTTTCTTTCAACATCATCAAACAGGTTTGTTTGAATGGCATCATTCGTCAATTCACTTAAGCGAACGCCAAGCAGGCGAACGGGTTCACCTTTGCGGTATAGCTTATCAAACAATTCTTTTACCACCGGTATTATCTCATCATCAGCACAGGTATAAGGCATGGTTGTTTGGCGTGATGTGGTTTCAAAATCAGGATACCTTACTTTAACCGCAACACAGCCCGCTACTTTTCCATCCTGCCTTAATTCATAGGCGATCTTTTCTGTAAGCCTTACCAGCTCAGCTTTCAAAAAAATCAGGTCTGTTTTATTCTCATCAAATGTATGCTCGGATGAAATGGATTTTGCTTCATGGTAACCGGAGACTTCACCATGATGGATGCCCTGGCTTTTGAACCAGAGATCAATGCCCCCTTTACCCAATCTTTCTTCCAGCTCTTCGGGTGTTTTTTCGCTGATGTCTTTAATGGTAAGAATGCCCATTGCTTTCAGCACTTCATAAGTATGTTCGCCCACACCGGGGATCTTACTGACCGGCAGGGGCGCTAAAAACTCTGTCTCTTTGCCAAAAGGTATCTGCAAATAGCCATTTGGCTTGGCTGCATTGGTAGCCATCTTGGCCATCATTTTATTGCTGGCCAGTCCAAATGAAATTGGAAGCCCGGTCTCACCCATGATCTGTTTACGCAGGTCAATGGTCCATTGCAGGGGCTGGAAGAATTTCTCCATACCGGTTAAGTCAATATAGAATTCGTCAACAGATGCTTTTTCAAACATCGGCGCTTTGGAAGCGATGATCTGTGTTACCCAGCGGCTATATTTAATGTATTCGCCACGACTGCCATTTGCAACTATTAAATGTGGACAGAGTTGGAAAGCCTTTTTGGATGGCATGCCTGAATGGATACCGAATTTCCGCGCTTCATAACTGCAGGCTGCTACTACGCCCCTTTCTTTGCCTCCAACGATCACGGGTTTGCCTTTCAGCGCAGGGTTATTTAATATCTCCACTGAAACAAAGAACGAATCGAGGTCAAAATGTGCTATGATGCGTTGGGGTTGTTTCATAAAAAACCTATAAGGTTTTCCAGCATTTTTAAAAGTTTAAAAATCTATTTCAAACCTTTTAGGTTTGTCTTATTTATATATTTCCAGCAATCCATCAGGCAAACTCACATATACTTTCCTGTTCTTTGCATCCACTTTTTCCAGGCTATCTTCATGGATAGGTATCAGCGCTTCTTTACCATTTAAAAGAATGGCGCAGAGAACCTGGTGCGGCTGTTCAATTACTTCCAGTATCTCTCCCAGGTCCTCCCCTTCATTGATAATATTAAAACCTAATAATGCAATGGGGGCAGATTTAGCTGCGAATTTCTTAAAATCATCTTCCGCAAGCCATACTTCCCGTGGTGTAAGTTTACGGGCGGTTTCCTTATCATCAACACCCTCCAGTTTAATAAATACCTCATCCTCACTTTTTGCTTTTGCCGTTTGAACAAAGTAAGGTAAGAAGCTGTCTTTTTTATCTTCAATAAAGATCGATTCAAGTCCTTTAAAGGTAGTTTTTTTTCCCAGGCTATGCTGCAATACCAGGTCGCCTTTAAGGCCATGGCTGGCAGCCAGTTTTCCTATTTTAAAATATTCGTTCATTGTTGTTGACGATTAAATTGAAGGATACAACAAAGAGAATAACGTCTAAGTATATACTCAATAATTATTTTCAATTTTTTGAAATAATTTTCCTGTTTTCAAAATCTTTCTCTAAAATCTATTTATGGTCTATTACACCATAATATTTCCAAATGCCACTAGGTAACCTGTCTTTATAACTGCCAATTACAAAAACATTTATTGCAATTTCATTGCCATTTTCATCCTTGTGCAGATAGTCTTTAAATTTTCTAACCCCATTTTCATTTTTTATTTGTTGCATACCACTACTGTCCCAATAATTAGCAAGAACCACTTTGTTGTCTCTGAAAAAGAGTTCTCGCTCAGGTTCACCATTGTCATAATAATACATAGCAATGCCAACTAAATTTCCGTCAACCTGATTTTCTTTAAACATCAAATTTCCGTTTTTGTGAAATTCAATAACTTCTCCATTAACATTCCCATTTTTATAAATTAACTTTCCCAATAGTTTACCATCTTCGTAGTAAGAAACGGATTCACCATTTTTCACTGAGTTTATGAACTTTGTCTCATTTGCCAATTGTCCATTTTCGTAGTACTGTTTTTCGAGATAAACATTCGGTGTGTCAGAATAAATTCTCTCTAATTTAGTTTTGCCATTATCCCACTTCGCAATAATATTCTGATTATCTGTCTTGCAACTAAACAAGGAAAATATGGTAAGTAAAAAAATTAATTTAAATATTGGCATAAGGTTAATCGTAACTCTTGTGTTTCCAAAACCTCTTCTACAAATTAATTTTGTTTTCAGTGCAAAACATACTAATGAGGATTAGGGCAATGCAATGTAATAAAGTTTCATTAAGCAAGCGAAAATGAACTTATCTACGCTTTGATGTAAGATGCCATTCTGTATGTGGATGAAAGGATTGCGACGCAACGATGATGCTATGAAAAACTAATGTTGGTAACATCAACATCAATCTATTTTGGGCAGATTGCTTCGGGCTTGCTTACACACATACCTACGCAAAAGCCCTCGCAGTGACGTAAAAAAAAGTCCCGGTAAAAAACCAGGACTTTAAATGAATTAACGAACAGAGGTACTTATTCTTCTGTTTTTGTTTCTTCGGTTGCTGGTGTCTCAGACTCTACTGCATCAGCAACAGGTGCTTCTGCAACTGGAGCTTCTGCAACTGGGGCTTTGGCTTCCACCTTTTTAACAATAGGTTGGTCACGCCTGTCGTTACGAGCCTTTCTATGGGCTCCCTGGCGACGGGAAACATTTGAATCATGTTCAGATGTCCAGGCGGTAAATTTCTCCATTGCTCCTGCCTCATCAAATAAGCCAAGGCCTACTCCACGAAGTAAATGCTTAAGATATAATACACCTTTGAAAGAAAGGATACGGCGTACAGTATCGGTGGGTTGAGCACCTTTTTGCAGCCAGTCCAATGCTTTCTGACGGTCTACCTGTATAGTTGCAGGAACCGTTAAAGGATTGTAA
>JBKJMZ010000070.1:0-11868 GCA_046596255.1 Ferruginibacter sp.
CTATTCTCAAATGCTTTTGCCATGGCTTTATTTACTTTGTCATTCAGCATCATATTGCTCTGTACCGAATAATTTTTACCTACAATATTACCTGCATGATCAATACAATTTTTACCGGTATAAGCATTTACGTTTCCGTTCACATCTATCATAGCAACCTGCCTTACTTCCCTTCCTTCATCGGCCTGCAATAATTCCTGTAATGCATCAGTAGCCGTTTTTCCTTTCTTCATCAGTTCTAATCCTTTAATGCCATAGCTTTTATTTACAAAAGATTGTGTAGCAACAACACCAACACCTGCTTCACCCCAACTAACTGCTGTTCCTACACTAAACCAATGGCTTTGTACACCTACAGCCATTTCGCCGGTAACTTCATCCCTGGCAACTATTGAAAAGGTATGTGCAAGTCCTGCATCTTTTTTAAAAAATTGCGAATACCCGTTTGAATAATATAGACACACCAAGGTTATTATTGCCGTTATCTTTTTCATACCTATTTTTTTAAGTGTTAAATCAACTGCCAGCCCTAAAGGAGCTGGCAGTAACAAATTAAACCATTTTATTTAATTCGATTTGAAGCGGATCTTCATTTCTCCTTTGATATCTTCCACCACCAATTTCCCAGCACTTAGTTCCACAACTTTAACCGTATCAGTATAAGTGGATCCAGCTTCGGTAGTAATTAAAGTCTTTTCGTCTGCAGTGAAATGCCAGGTGCCGGTTTTATTACCTCCGCCCATGCCAATTGTTTCATATTTGCCGTCTTTTTTAAATTCAATGCTGGCGTCTTTGAACATTTGATCTTTTATAGAATCCGGTAAGGATTCTGTGGATTTGCCGGATATATCACTTACACGCCATTTGGCAATGATAATGTCTTTGTTCTTTTTTGTATTACATGCGCTAATACCGGCAAGAACAGTAAAAATTGCAATAATAAACAGGTTACTTGATTTCATTTTTAGGTTTTTGAGTGTTAATTTATAAATTATTTTCTACAAACTATAATTAAAAAAGCCATTCCTGATCCGGGAATGGCTTTAGGTCAAAAATTAAATGTTGTTATTCCGGCGAAAGGTATTGAGCATACGCATATCCTTCTTCACCATCCTTTGTCCTTATTTTCCACCAACTGTCATTGGTTTTTTCAACAAGTGTAACCGTTTCGCCATGTGCAGCTTTGCCAACAATCTCACCTTCCGTAGTAGGCGTACTGCGTATGTTGAGGTTGGAAGAATCTGTTGTGATCTTTAAACTTGCACCTGCATCAGCTTTAACATCCAGGTTCATCATCAGGTCGCCGCTGGCCATATTGGGATCTATCCTGCTATACAATGCCCAAAGGCTATCATAATCTGCAGTAGACTTAGCTGTACCGCTAACATGTAATACTCCGTCTTTTTCTGTTGTTGCTATATTATCCACACCCAGTTCCTGGGCCGATTGCAGTAATTCTGCATATTTATCCTGTAAAGCCATATAGTTTATTTTTAAAATGCTGATCAAATTATTTTCTGTCTTTTAAATTGCTTACATCCGATTGCACTTTTGCAGCGGCAAGCATTTGCATGATCTTCATCCGGTTGGCTGAGGTCACTTCCCCACTGATCACAGCTTTGTCGCCTGTGAATACCACCGTCACACCGGGAATATCTTTAAGCCCATCTCTTACCTGTTGCTGTGTAGCACCATCCAGTATTGTAGTAACCGATGCAGGAGGAGGTGCTGGTGGAGCAGCGATCGTGCAGTTATTGATCACTGATTTTACACCTTTAACTCCTTTTGCCGCTGCTTCACAATGTGCCCGGCAGGATTCATCCTTACAAACACCATTAATAGTAACAACCCCGTCTTTAACGTCAACCGTTGCACCGTTCATCATCGGATCTGCAGCAAGTGCTTTTTCAACTTTTGCCTTAATTTCGGAATCTTTGGGTTTACAGCTCACAAAGAACAATGTGCCGGAGACGACGACAGCCATTAACAATTTACTTAATTTCATTTTTTTAAATTTTTAAGGAGGTTAAGAATAAAGACATACTCAGGTTGAGTAAAAAACAGTTTTGTCAATTACACATTACCTAAGAAGCTAAATCATTAACAATGGTTGCATAAGGATGCGGGTATTTATAAACAATTTAGCCTTCCCCCATCAACCGGTAAATTAATCCCGTTTATATAAGCAGCAGCGGGGGAACATAAAAAAGCAACAGCAGCACCAAATTCTTCCGGCTGCCCCATCCGGCCTGCCGGGATCTCCGCCAGGAGTGCCTTCATAACCGCTTCTGCTGTAGCATTAGTGGCTTTAGCTTTGGAAGCGATCACGTAGTCGGCCCTTACGGTTTTAGTAAAGCCTGGTAAAACATTGTTTACAGTAATGCCAAAAGGCCCAAGTTCTGTAGCCAGTGTTTTAGCCCAGTTGGCTACTGCAGCCCTGATGGTATTGCTTACACCCAAACCGGGTATCGGGCTTTTAACGGAGGTGGAAATAATATTGATGATCCTGCCAAAACCTGCCTGCTTCATGCCGGGTACAACAGCCTGGGCAAGGTTATGGTTATTGATGAGATGGTTATTAAATGCTGATAAGAATTCTTCGGGTTTTGCAGTTAATGCAGACCCGCCGGTCGGGCCACCCGTATTGTTTACCAGGATATGAATGGTATTATCTTGTAAAAAACCGGTAATGGCTGTTTTAACGGCATTGATATCTGTAAAATCTGCCACGAGGTATTGGTGTTGCTGGCCTTTTGCAATATCGAGGCTTTGTAATGCTTCCTTTAATTTGTCTTCATTGCGGGCCATTAATACAACTGAACAACCAAGTAATGCCAATTCTGTTGCGCTGGCGTAGCCAAGTCCCTGTGTACTGCCGCATACCAGTGCAGTTCTGTTTGTAAGGTCGAGATTCATGTAAATGATTTACATAAAGCTACTATAAAAAATATTTCTTAACCGAAAATGAAGGGGGATCAGTGTGTTGGCGGAATATGATCCAGTATTATTTTTTGTTTAAGCATATCCTTCATTATCCTAACCCCATTTTCATGTGCCAAAGTTTCTGTAGAAGCAGGGTCGAATGAGCGGGTACGCACTGCATACACACGCTTGTTATCAACTACTTCAAATAAATTGGCTTCCCAATAATAACTGGTGCTGGAAATATAATAACCGGGTGTAAATACCCGCTCATACATAGCAGAATAATAGGTATCTAAATTGCCGCTATTGTTCACTGCCTGGCTATAAAAACCGCCTGGATAATATTTATCTTCCTGTCGCTTGTCAAGGAGTACGAGGGTGATCACCGCATCTACTCCAGTTGCTTTGAACTCATCTAAAATTTCCTGCGCGGTAAGTTTTTTATAGGCTTTTGCCTTATAAATCTCATAGGAAGAAACTGCATGGTATCCTTTTCCCACAAGGTCATTCACCAGGTGGTTCTCGATCTGTTTCCTGAGGAGGCTGTCTTTTTCCGGAATGATCCCCCATATCATCATATTGTGATAGGGTTTGGTCACTGCAGTTTCAGCCCTCCACGAATCTATGATCTTTGTGGAGCTGCATGAAAAACTTATGCTGATCAGCATAACGGCAACTACTATTTTATTAAGCTTCATAATATTTGTTTTTGTAAATGTAGGAGCAGCTAGGTTTGTTACCTATGACGGGCGGCACCTGTGAAACTAATTTTTGTCATACAAAAGGCCAGGAGCTAATTCTCGGTTATTTGCTCACATTTCCGAATGATTGTGGATAATTCATTCTCCTTAACAATCCTGCCATTCAGTTATATTCGCAGCGATAAAAAAGTTAATTGGTTTATTGGTTAATTAGTTTATTGGTAGAGCCTTATTGCCAGGTAAGTTTTCGAGTTTCAACGAACCCACTAATTAACCAGTTAACAAATTAACCAATTAACGGATCAACAATAAAATGGGAGAATTAGAAAAGAACGAATATAACGAGGAATCTATACGCAGCCTCGACTGGAAGGAGCATATCAGGCTTCGTCCCGGTATGTATATCGGTAAACTTGGTGATGGCAGCAGCCCCGACGATGGCATCTATGTTTTAATAAAGGAAGTGATAGACAATTGCATTGATGAACATACCATGGGTTATGGTAAACACGTGGATGTGAATATTAAAGATAAAACAATAACGATACGGGATTATGGCCGTGGCATTCCCTTGGGTAAAGTGGTGGATGTAGTGAGTAAAATAAATACGGGCGCCAAGTACGACAGCAAGGCTTTTCAAAAAAGCGTAGGACTTAATGGTGTGGGAACCAAGGCAGTAAATGCACTTAGTAATTATTTTAAAGTAACTGCCTTCCGGGAAGGAAAAGAAAAGACTGCTGAATTTGAAAGAGGTGTTTTAATCCAGGAATATAAAGAAGTAAAGACCATTGAAGAGAATGGAACTTTAGTAACCTTTGTGCCTGATGATAAGATCTTTAAGAACTTTCATTTTGTGCAGGAATACCTGGATAACCAGTTTTGGAATTATTGCTACCTGAATGCTGGTTTGATAATGAACCTCAACAACAAAAGATATGTAAGCAAGAATGGCCTGCTCGACCTGTTACAGCGTAAGACCAATGAAGATGAGATCCGATATCCCATTATCCATTTAAAAGGAGAAGATATCGAGATCGCCCTTACCCATGAGAATGACTATGGCGAGGAATATTATAGTTTCGTGAACGGCCAGTTCACTACACAGGGTGGAACACACCTGGCGGCTTTTCGGGAAGGCTTAATAAAAACGATCCGTGAATTTTATAAAAAGGACTATGATGCTGCTGATATCCGTGGAAGTGTTTGTGCGGCATTGAGTATACGGGTGCAGGAACCGATTTTTGAGAGCCAGACAAAAACTAAGCTGGGTTCGCCAACGGTTTATGAAGGTGGGCCCAGTATGCGCAATTTTATCGGGGATTTTTTAGGAAAGGAACTGAATAATTTCCTGCATAAAAATACGGAGACAGCAGAAGCATTAAAAAAACGGATTGAGCAGAATGAGCGGGAGCGTAAGGATATGGCCGGCATCAAAAAACTGGCAAATGAAAGGGCTAAAAAAGCAAATCTTCACAATAAAAAATTACGTGACTGCAAGTTTCACTACAATGATGAAGCCAGCGGCAAGGATAAGGATAAGATAGCAGAGAAGCAGAAAGAAAGCACCATTTTTATTACCGAGGGAGATAGTGCAAGCGGAAGCATCACCAAAGCAAGGAATGTAGAGACACAAGCGGTGTTCAGCCTGCGTGGTAAACCGCTTAACTGTTATGGTTTGACTAAGAAAGTGGTTTATGAAAATGAAGAGTTCAACCTTTTACAACATGCATTAAATATTGAGGAAGGCTATGAAGGACTTCGCTACAACAATATTGTATTTGCTACCGATGCTGATGTAGATGGTTTGCACATTCGTTTATTGCTCATGACCTTCTTCCTCCAATTCTTCCCCGATCTTGTTAAGAACGGGCATGTATATATTTTAGAAACGCCTTTGTTCAGGGTAAGGAATAAACAGGAAACCATTTACTGCTATAACGAGACCGAAAAAAAGGAAGCTACACGCAAGTTGGGCAACAAGCCCGAGACCACACGTTTTAAAGGATTGGGAGAGATCAGTCCGCACGAGTTTGCCCGTTTTATTGGAGAAGATATGAAACTGCAGCCGGTAATGCTTTTGCCGGAAACCCATATCCAGCAGTTGCTGGAATATTATATGGGAAAGAATACGCCAAGCCGGCAGGATTTTATTATTGAGAATTTAAAGGTGGAGTTGGACCTTATTGAGCATGAAGAATTAAAAATTAAGAATTAAAAATGTTGTTATGTCAAAGCAGAACATAATATTAGAAAAGTCTTACAATTTTGGTTTGAGAACTGTTAAGTTGTATATACATTTAAGAAAAAATAAAGTAGAAAGGGAGTTACTAATACAATTTTTAAAAAGTGGCACTTCTGTTGGGGCAAATGTAGAAGAAGCAGAGGGAGGGCAATCACTAAATGACTTTATTCATAAAATTGGAATAGCTTATAAAGAAGCAAGAGAAGCTCATTATTGGTTAAGGCTTTTACGGGACAGCGAATTACTTGATTTGAAACTTGCAAACTCATTTATACAGGATGCAGAGGAGATTACAAAAATCCTTGCATCAATTTTAAAAACTTCAAAAGCAAAAGAAAAGAGCCCGAAAAAATAGAAATTTTAATTTTTAATTTTTCATTTTTAATTAATTATACATGATCCACATAGTTTTCCAGGAAGCAGATATTGCTGCGTTAGAAAAAAGTTTTGAGCTGGACGAAACATTAAGGGCAGATATTGTACAGGTAAAGGATGATCTTGCTGTTGGCCCTCTTGCAGCTATTTATACAGAAACAGGTATTGAAGCCCGGAAACAATGGTGGCAGGAGGTTTTAGCCGGTGGTGATTATGATAACCGCGTAGATACCGGTGATGTTGATGATGCAAAAACGGTGGCCGGATTAAAGCAAAAGCTGGATAGTGACCCCGAAGAAACGCTTTGGATATGGGCTGCACAAAACAAACATGATGTAAGCGGTTATTACTGGCTGATAAGCCAGCTGAAAGATTACCAGGGCCGCATCTTCATCCTCTACCTCAATAACCTTCCTTTTTTAAATGAAAAAGGCAACTTGTTTTACCCGGTAAATTTATTCGAGATACCGGCAAAGGAATTTGTAAAAGCAAAAAAACTTGCCAGGGAAATATCGCCCAGTGAATTTGAGGTTGATCCCGATGAGTGGACAAAGCTCTGTAATGAGAACAAAGGAATACGCTTGCTTGAAGGGGGTAAAAAATTAGTGCAGGAAGATTATGAATTTTATGATGCAGAACTCAGGAAACTGGTTACAGGCGATTGGCAGAAAGCCTCCAGGATCATACACACGCATTTAAGCAAGGCAAAGCATACAACAGGGGATATGTATTTATTGTGGCGGTTAAAATTAATGATCGCACAGGATATGTTTGATGTACAGGGAACTGTGGGGAAGATGAAGGAGTTTGAAGTGAAACAAAAAGCTCAAATCTCCTCCGCCTCCTGAAGGGATAACTAAGGCCGGGTTTTTAATTGAGAAGCCTCGTAGAGGCGAAATGTTAGTAGTAGTAGTAAAACAATAATTAATTATTCATCAAAGCCCCGTAGGGGCGATATGTTAACCAAACATATACAACCATGCCAAACACCTATTCACAATTGTACATACAAATTGTTTTTGCGGTAAAAGGAAGGCATAGGTTTATTAAAGAAGATTTTAGGGAAGAGTTACAAAAATATATGGCAGGAATCATTGCAGGAAAGAAACAGAAATTATATGCCATTTATTGTATGCCAGATCACACACATATACTGGTGAGCATAAAACCGGATATTGCAATTTCTGATCTTGTAAGGGATATTAAAGCAAATTCTTCTTCTTTTTTGAAAGAAAAAGAATTTGTAAAAGATTTTTCATGGCAATCAGGGTTTGGAGCATTCTCTTATTCAAAATCGCAATCATTAAATGTGGTTAATTATATTTTGAATCAACCACATCATCATAAAAAGAAAACATTTAAGCAAGAATACATTGATTTTTTACAAAAATTTGAAATTGAATACGATGAAAAATATTTGTTCAATTTTTATGATTGATTTTTGAATTCACATACCGCCTCTACGAGGCTTTATTAAACAATAAATAAATTATCTCTACTAATATATCGCCCCTGTGGGGCTTGAACATGGCGACTAAAAAACTAAAAGAAGACTACGAACACACCGATGCCGGTATTGGCGGCCAGTACAAGACCTGGTTCCTGGATTATGCCAGTTACGTAATACTGGAAAGGGCTGTGCCTGCCATTGAAGATGGATTAAAACCGGTACAGCGCAGGATCTTACATGCCATGAAGGAAATGGATGATGGCCGCTTTAATAAAGTGGCCAACATCATTGGGCAGAGTATGCAATACCATCCGCATGGCGATGCATCCATTGGTGATGCGTTGGTGAACATGGGACAAAAAGACCTTTTAGTTGAAACACAGGGAAACTGGGGGGATGTAAGAACGGGAGATGAAGCCGCTGCATCAAGATATATTGAAGCCCGGCTGAGCAAGTTTGCATTAGAAGTTGCCTTCAATGCAAAAACAACGGAATGGGCGCTGAGTTATGATGGCCGAAAAAATGAACCGGTGACCCTGCCCATGAAATTTCCTATGCTGCTTGCACAGGGCGCCGAAGGCATTGCGGTTGGTTTGGCAACAAAGATTCTTCCGCATAATTTTTGCGAACTCATTGATGCTTCCATAAAATATTTAAGAGGGAAAAAATTCGAGATACTACCTGATTTTCAAACAGGCGGTACGATGGATGCCGCCAATTATAGTGATGGTGTACGGGGCGGTAAAGTAAGGGTAAGGGCCGTGATTGAAGAGGTGGATAAGAAAACGCTGGTAATAAGAAATGTACCTTTTGGGGTAACTACTACCCAGTTGATGGAAAGTATTGTAAAAGCCAATGACCAGGGGAAAATAAAAATTAAAAAAGTTACCGATCATACTGCTGCAGAGGTAGAGATTATCGTGGAGCTGGCGCCGGGTATCTCACCGGATATTACGATCGATGCGTTGTATGCTTTCACCGATTGCGAAGTGAGTATATCACCAAATGCCTGCGTGATCGTAAAAGATAAACCACAATTTTTAAAAGTAAGTGAGTTACTGAAAACCGCTACAGACAATACAAAAGAACTCCTCAAGCGTGAACTGGAAATAAGGCTTGCAGAGCTTTATGAAAAATGGCATTACACCTCTTTGGAGAAGATCTTCTTTGAAGAAAAGATATACAAGGAATTAGAAAAGAAGCATGAGACCTGGGAGAAAGTGCTGGAAGCAATTGATAAAGCATTTACCCCTTTTAAAAAATTACTGAAAAGAGATATTACGCGGGATGATATCATCAAACTTACAGAAAAACCGGTCCGCCGTATCTATAAACTGGATATTGATGACCTGAATAACCAGATCAAAGGGCTGGAGGCAGAGATCAAACAGGTAAAGCACGACCTGGCCAACCTTACAGACTATGCCGTTGCCTATTATGAGAACCTCTTAAAGAAATTCGGTAAAGGCAGGGAACGTAAAACAGAGATCAAACAGTTTGATACTATCGAGGCCAAATCTGTAGCCATGGCCAATATCAAATTATATGTGAACAGGGCCGATGGATTTATTGGCACCGGATTAAAGAAAGATGAACTGGTTGCAGAAGTTTCCGACCTGGATGATATCATTGCCTTCAGCAAGGGCGGTGTATTGAAAGTGGTAAAGGTTTCCGATAAAGTGTTCATTGGGAAAGACATTCTACACGTGGCCGTGTTCATGAAGAACGATGAGCGAACCACTTATAATATGATCTACGTAGATGGAAAAACGGGCATAAGTTTTGCGAAACGATTTAATGTTACGGGGGTAACCCGGGATAAGGAATACGATCTTACAAAAGGATCCGATAAAAGCCGGGTACATTATTTTACGGCTAACGCCAATGGGGAGGCTGAAGTGGTTAAGATCTTACTGAGTCCAAATTGCAGCGCCCGTATCAAGGAATTTGATTTTTATTTCGAGGAGCAGGATATAAAAGGCAGGGGAAGTATCGGCAACCAGGTATCCAAGTACCCAATCAAATCTGTTAAGTTTAAGGAAGCCGGCAATTCAACCCTGGATGCCAAGAAACTCTGGTTCGATAATAAATTTGGCAGGCTGAATACAGATGAGAAAGGAGATTACCTGGGTAAGTTTGATGCGGAAGACAGGTTACTGGTTGTTTATACAGATGGTAATTATGAAATAACCGACCAGGAACTGACCCAGCGTTTTGATACCGAAAAAGTATTGTTGCTTGAAAAATTCAATGCAGATAAAATTATTACAGCGGTATATTTTGATAAGGAGAAAGTACAATACAGTGTAAAGCGGTTTAAAATTGAAACTTCAACCCTACATAATAAATTCTTCTTTATTAAAGAAGGTGATGGCAATTACCTGGAAGCCGTAACCACCGATGATGAACCCATACTGGCCATGCAAAGCGGCAGGGGGGCACAGATACGTAAAGCAAAAGTAACCATCAGCAAAGTTGTTGATGTAATGGGGTGGAAGGCACTGGGTAATAAACTGGCTGATTATAACAAGTCAATTGAAATGGAATGGGTACCTAAAGTTGCAAACAATCCTCAGGCGGAATTGTTTCAATGACCTGACCAATAAAAACAAACAATGCGATATTTAATTATTTTATGCTTTAGTGTAATAAATTTAAGCAGCAACGCTTCAGATAGTTTAAGCTATTCAAAGAAAGAGATCATCTATGGCCGTAAGGATGGTATGGCTTTAACCATGACGATGGTGAGTCCAACACAGAGATCAAATGGCAGGGCAATTATCAGTGTACTCAGCGGTAACTGGGTGTCATCAGAAAGGATGAGGCTGGGCTTTGCTGAAAGAACACAGCTATATCTTGAACGTGGCTATACCGTTTTTGGCGTAATGGTTGGCAGCCAGCCACGATACACTATACCTGATGAAGTAAGTGACCTGAAAAGGTCAGTACGTTTTATAAGATATAATGCAAAGGAATTAGGAATCGACCCTGGCAGGATCGGTATAACCGGTTCTTCTTCAGGCGGACATTTATCACTGATGATCGCTACTGCGGATGACGTTATTGATACAAAGTCATTTGATCCGGTTGATACCGTATCCTCCAGGGTGCAGGCTGCTGCCGTGTTTTACCCGCCCACAGATTTTTTGAACTTTGGGGGTGTTAATAATACCGGCAAAATCAACCAGGCTGCATTGGTAATTACAGGTGTGGCTGCTGCATTCGATTTTAAATATTGGAACGATACTACCCGTACCTATGTATCTATTACAGATACAAAGAAAAGACTGGAGATCGCAAAACAGGTTTCTCCCATTAATTCAGTGACCCCCGATGACCCACCGGTAATTTTTATTCATGGTGATAAGGATGTGTTGGTACCTAAGCAGCAATCCGAATCTATAGTTGCTAAGTTCAAAGCAGCAAAGGTTCCGGTTGAGCTGATCATCAAAGAAGGCGGGGGCCATGGCTGGCGAAACAGGGAGCTGGAAGAAAAGAATTTTGTTGATTGGTTTGATAAATATTTAAAATAGCGTACCCCTTCGCTTATACATTTAAGCTAATTTCGCTGTTCACTTTTAAAAAAGATGCCCGTGATAAGACTTGAGCCATTTGAGCGCAGCGATTTTGAGCAATTGATCACCTGGATTGATTCAGAAGAATTGTTGATCAAATGGTCTGGTTCCTTATTCTCTTTTCCATTAACTGTAAAAAGCCTGGAATGGTATATGAAGGATACCAATATTCCACATGAATCCGGTGCGTTTGTTTATAAAGCGATAGATACGGAAACCGGTGCAGTTGTAGGCCATATCTCTTTAGGTGGGGTAAGCTGGAAGAACAGGTCCGCAAGGATAACAAGGGTATTTGTAGATCCGGGTTCACAGAAAAAGGGTTTCTGCCAGCAAATAACAAAAGCAGCGATGAGGATCGGTTTTGAAGACCTGGGGTTGCATCGCATCTGCCTGGGTGTTTATGACAATAATAAAGATGCATTGAACTGCTACCTTAAGATCGGCTTTAATATAGAAGGCGTTTCACGGGATATACTCTGGTACAATAACCAGTATTTTAGCATGATAGAAATGGCTGTGTTGGAAAACGAATGGAGGGCCTTGCATATGGTGCAAGAAAAAACAGCAGGTTAACTGCTGTCTATAATTTGTAAAAAAGTA
>JBKJMZ010000180.1:0-6397 GCA_046596255.1 Ferruginibacter sp.
GATTTAAACATGAAGATCATTCCATGGACCGTGAATGAAAAAGATAAAATAAAAGAGTTGAAAAAAATGGGGGTTGACGGGATAATTACTGATTACCCGGATTTGTTTAATGAATAAAATTCGTTTGATTTGTATTAACAGATGCCGGTAAGATTTAGTAACTTTCTTCTAAATCAATTTAACATGCTTGTAAAGGTTGCAATAACTTTTCTGTTAATTATTCCTGGAACCCATCTCTTTGCACAACACGAAAATGCAAACTCATTAAGCATATCGGTTATGGAAAGCAAATTAATAGCAACAGGAGCCTCATTTAAATTGTTTATTTCTAATAATACAGCTGATACAATTTTTCTTCCGGGAATAATGTTATCACATCCACATAATACCATTGCCTTGCTTTATGAGGTGCATTTTATAAAACAACTTGGTGATACAATAGATGTTTTAAAAAATATTTATTACGATATAGGTTATAAGGCAACAATACTATGGAATACAAAACCAAAATATCGGAGTTTATTACCAGGAAAGCAGATAATAATTGACAATTTCATCAGTGATGAAGTGTTGGAGAAAAAGGGGGTTTACCTCGTGAGATTCTCAATTAAGCAGGTATCGGAGTTTCATAACAATTCAGGTATTACTGATAACCTGAGAACTGATTGGATCAAAATTATTCAAACAAAAAATAAGAGCCGGAGAAACAAGTCCAACATTAAATAGCTAACCAATCCTTTGCATTCTTAAATAACAATTTTTCTGACAAGGCATTCTCAAAATTCATATCAACTATCAGTTTTCCTGGCCGGTGTTCCCCCAATGGAAAAGGATAGTCGCTACCCAAACATATTTTATCTTCTCCCATTACGTCAATGATATAGCGCATAGCCTTTTCATCATGCACTAAACTATCTATCCAAAACTTACCGATATAATCACGCGGGTTAATGGCATTGTCAACCGCAACAAGATCGGGCCGCACATTAAAGCCATGCTCTATCCTGCCAATGGTTAAAGGAAAAGATCCACCGCCATGCGCAAAAGCAACTCTCAGTTTTGGAAATTTTTCAAACACCCCTCCAAATATCATCGAGCAGATAGCACGGGAAGTTTCGGCAGGCATGCCCACTAGCCAGGGCAGCCAGTATTTTTGCATCTGCTGCTCTCCCATCATCTCCCAGGGATGTACAAACAAGGCGCAGCCTAGTTTTTCAGCGGCTTCGTAAAAAGGAAAGAGTTTTTCATCGCCCAAATTAAGGCCATTGATATTGCTGCCGATCTCCAGTCCTGGCATTTTTAGTTCAGTAATACAGCGCTCCATTTCTCTTATCGCCAGGTCAATATCCTGCAAAGGAACTGTACCAATACCAATAAAACGGGTGGGGTCATTTACAACCGTATCAGCAATATGATCATTAAAAAAACGGGAGGTCTCATATCCATCGTTTGCCTTTGCCCAATAATTAAACAGAACCGGGATAGTGGAAAGAACCTGTATCGTAACTTCCGTTTCATCCATTTCCTTAAGTCGAACCTGAGGATCAAAACAATTATCATCCACCTCTCTAAAAAGCTTGTCGCCCTTCATCATGCAGGCTTTGCAATTGCGGTGCTCAAGATGTATAAATTCACCATAGCCGAATTTTTGAACCCAATTGGGCATTTTATCCGGCATGATGTGTGTGTGGATGTCTATTTTCATACGGCCTCACCCTCGTTCCCTCTCCAAAAGAGAGGGAGGCCGGGCATGTGTTTTTTATTGATCATTTGTTTTTTACTTTTCGGCATTAATACATGTTGAGGCATTAACCCTTTTTTATTGGAGGTGCCATTACACTTCCGCATTTACTGCAGGTCCGTTTTTGCTCATCATTATAAAATCCTTCCATTACCGGTGGCAGTTGGGAAACAATATCTTTTATCACTTTATATTCTTCATACAATTTATCACCGCAATTTTCGCAGTACCATAAAAACCCATCTTCCTCCTCATCCCTTACTTTTTCAATCACCAACCCAACAGTATTTGGTCCCCGTTGTGGAGAATGTGGTGTTTTAGGCGGCAATAAGAACATATCGCCCTCATTGATAGGAATATCCCTGGCCACACCTTCATCAATTATTTTCAACACGATATTCCCTTCTACCTGGTAATACAGCTCTTCGCTTTCATTAAAGTGGTAATCCTTACGGCTGTTAGGGCCACCAACCACCATCACGATAAAATTTTCCGCGTCTTTATAAATGCATTGATTGCCTACAGGGGGCTTTAACTTATCCCTGTTATCATCTATCCATTTTTTTAAATTAAAAGGTGCTGCTACTGGCATGACATAAATTTTTAGAGTTGTAAGTTAATTATTTTTTCTTGTCCTCCGTAGCCCTGTTTGCCAACAGGCAGGTTTAGCAAAGGAGGATAAGAAGCCTCTCCTCCCAACCTCTTCTCCCGAAAAGAGGAGGCGGTACATTCAACATAACCAAACATAAAATCTTCCACATCATCATTAACTTTATCTTCAGCAATAATGTAAACTGCAATTAATTTTTTCAAAAAAATGATCTTCCCATCAGTCTCCTCCATTTCCTCCCCCTTTGGGGGAGATAGAGGGGGCCAGGTGGGGCTTTTTTAATTATCTTTAACCAATGAATTTAACTGTTCCTTTCCACCTGGAAAATTTTATTGGTGGAAATTTTATTGGCCCCCTCAGCGGAAAATTTATTGATAATATAAACCCTGCTACTGGTCAGGTATACGGACAGATACCTGACAGCAATGAAAAAGATATTGAAGTAGCTGTGCAAGCCGCAAAAAAAGCGTTCCCGGCATGGTCTGTTTTACCGGTAGAGCAAAGATTTACCATACTGAATAAGATTGCTGAGCTTATTGAAGAGAACCTGGAAGAACTGGCGCTGGCCGAAACAACCGATAATGGTAAACCATTGTGGTTAAGCAAACAGGTTGATATACCCAGGGCCTCATCCAACTTTCGTTTTTTTGCAACCGGCATCATGCATTTTGCAAATGAAAGTCACCAGATGGAAGATAAGGCTGTGAATTATACTTTGCGCCAGCCCATTGGCATCGTCGGTTGTATCTCTCCCTGGAACCTCCCTTTATATTTATTTACCTGGAAGATAGCTCCAGCACTGGCAGCAGGCAATTGTGTAATAGCAAAACCTTCTGAGGTAACACCACTTACCTCGTTTCTTTTAGGAAAGATCTGTAAAGAAGCCGGCTTACCTGATGGTGTTTTAAATATTGTGCATGGCACAGGCACTATTTGCGGGGAAGCTATAGTTAAGCACCGGGATATAAAAGCCATTTCCTTTACAGGCAGCACCCGTGCAGGTGAACGCATTGCATCTATTGCAGCACCCATGTTTAAAAAACTATCATTGGAATTAGGCGGCAAAAATCCTAATATTATTTTTAATGATTGCAACTGGGAGAAGATGCTGACCGAAACCATCCGTTCTTCCTTTGGCAACCAGGGACAGATCTGTTTATGCGGCAGCAGGATATTGATTGAAAGATCGGCTTACGAAAATTTTAAAAAGTATTTTGTAGATACAACCAAAAACCTCACCGTGGGTGATCCGCTGGAGGCTCACTCAAAGCAAGGTGCTATCGTAAGCAAGCTGCATTTTGATAAGATCATGCAATGCATAGAAACTGCTAAGGTAGAGGGCGGCAAAATATTATGCGGTGGCAATGCTGTTAAATTAGAAGGCCGCTGTGCAGAAGGATATTATATTGAACCTACCATCATTGAAGATTTGGATCAGCAGTGTAAAACAAACCAGGAAGAAATATTTGGCCCGGTAGTAACCATTCAACCTTTTGATACAGAAGAAGAAGCTATTAAATTGGCCAATGCCACTAATTATGGGTTGGCAGCCAGCATCTGGACACAGGACATAAGCAAAGCAAACCGTGTGGCTGCAAAAGTGGAGGCCGGCATTATCTGGGTAAATTGCTGGCTGGTAAGAGATCTGCGTACACCATTCGGCGGAGTAAAGAATAGTGGTGTAGGAAGAGAAGGCGGCTGGGAGGCGTTACGTTTTTTTACAGAAGCAAAAAATGTTTGTATACAATTTTAAATTCAACGCAGAGAAAATGAGAAGCAGAGTATGCGCAGAGAAAAATTCTAAGCAAAGATTTCCTCTTTTTCTCTGCGTTATAACCGCTAAAAATTATTATGAGTGAGATAATAAATACTGATGCAGCAGCCAAACCTTTAGGTTCATACCCTCATGCAAGACGGGTTGGAAATTTATTATTCCTTTCTGGGATTGGCAGCAGAAGTGCAAAGGATAATTCTATACCGGGATTAGAATTAGATGCAGCAGGGAATATTATTAAATATGATATAGAAGCAGAATGCCTGCAGGTTTTTGCAAACGTAAAAGCCGTGCTGGAAGCCAGCGGCAGCAGTTGGGAAAAAATAGTGGATGTAACCGTTTTTTTGACCAATATGAAAAAAGATTTCCCGGTTTATAATAAAATTTACGGCGAATATTTTAAAGATGTTCAGGCCTGCCGCACTACCGTAGAAGTAAAAAGTTTACCAACACCCATTGCGATCGAATTAAAAGTGATTGCTACGATCGATTAAAATAAATTAAACCGCAGAGAAAATAAGTTGCAGCGTTTACGCAGCGTAAACAAATTAAACGAATCTCATGTATCTCATTTTCTCTGCGTTAAAAAAATAATGATGAAGTTTGAAAACACGTTGATATTTGCCAAACAACTTGATGCGGAAGATTCATTAAAATCTTTCAGAGATAAATTTTACATCCCCATCATCAACGGGAATGAATCTATTTACTTTACCGGTAATTCTTTGGGCTTACAACCCAAAACCACACAGAACTATGTATTGAATGAACTGGAAGATTGGGCCAGCTTTGGCGTGGAAGGACATTTTCATGCAAGGCAGCCCTGGTTCAACTATCATGAAATGTTCCCACAACTGCTTACAAAGATTGTGGGTGCACTTCCTGAAGAAATTGTGGTGATGAACCAACTTACCGTGAACCTGCATTTATTAATGGCAAGTTTTTACCAGCCCACAAAAGAACGTTTCAAGATCATCTGCGAAGCAAAAGCCTTCCCTTCTGATCAATATGCTTTGGAAACGCAGGTAAAGTTTCATGGCTTAGATCCAGATGAAGCGATTATTGAAGTTTCACCAAGAGCAGGTGAATATTGCATCAGGACTGAAGATATTCTTGCTACAATCAAACAACATGCTTCACAAACTGCAGTGGTTATTTTTGGAGGTGTAAATTATTATAGCGGCCAGGTGTTCGATATGAAAGCAATAACACAGGCAGCGCATGAGGCAGGCGCTTATTGCGGTTTCGACCTGGCACATGCTGCAGGCAATATTGAATTGCATTTGCACGAATGGGATGTTGATTTCGCCTGCTGGTGCAGCTATAAATATTTAAACAGTGGGCCTGGGGGTGTTGCAGGAGCTTTCATCAATAAAAAGCATGCGGGCAATACAAAACTGCCAAGGCTGGCAGGTTGGTGGGGCCATGAAAAAGAAACCCGCTTCCAGATGGAAAAAGGATTTAAGCCCATTCCCACTGCCGAGGGCTGGCAACTGAGCAATGCACCAGTATTAAGTATGGCTGCTCATAAAGCTTCGCTGGATATTTTTGAAGAAGCAGGTATTGAGAATTTAATTGTTAAAGGACAACAGTTAAGCGATTATTTATTTTTCATTATTGAAGAATTGAATGCGAAGTCTGCCCAACAAAAAATTGAGATCATCACCACAAAAAATAATAAAGGATGCCAGGTTTCCATGTTGATGCTGGAAAAAGGCAAGGAAGTTTTTGAAGCATTAAAACAGAACGGTGTATTGACCGACTGGCGTGAGCCCAATGTAATAAGGATAGCACCTGTTCCCCTGTACAATAGTTTTGAAGACATCTGGAAGTTTGGAGAAATTGTAAACCTGATCTTAAACAAGCATTGATGCAAAAACAAAATACAGTCATCATAGGTGCGGGCCTTGTGGGTTCCTTACTCTCCATTTACCTATCCAGGCGGAGGTACAAAGTAAAGATCTATGAGCGTCGTGCAGACATGCGAAAGGAAAACCTGGTTGCCGGTCGTTCAATAAACCTGGCGCTTAGTGACAGGGGCATTAAAGCTTTGGAAGAGGTTGGATTAATGGAAGAGATCAGGAAGATATGTATACCCATGCATGGCCGTTTCATGCATAATGCAGATGGCACTACCGCTTACCAGCCTTATGGTAAAGAAGGGCAGTTCATCAATTCTGTTTCACGGGCTGAACTTAATTGTAAGTTAATGGACCTGGCTGAACAGCATGACGCAGAGATCATATTCAATCACAGGTGTGAAAACATTAAC
>JBKJMZ010000110.1:0-3763 GCA_046596255.1 Ferruginibacter sp.
TTACCGCCACACCTAAGTTATACATAGGTTTGGACATTCACAAAAAAAGCTGGTCTGTACACTTTCGTACTGATCTTTTTGATCATCGTGGCTTTACTATGCCACCAGTGCCAGAGAGATTACTAGAGTACACCGGGCTTCATTTTCCCCATCACGAAGTAACCATTACTTACGAGAGTGGTTGTTGCGGTTTCTCTGCTGCCCGTTTTTTTATACAGCAAGGCTGGCAGGTGATTGTAGTAAATGCTGCAGATATTCCCCGTATTCAGAAACAACAATTTCAAAAAACGGATCGCATAGACTGTAAGATGCTTTGCAATGCCTTATTATGTAGTAACTTTATTTCCATATCAAAGTCTCTGAGAACTGCGTTACATAGGAACCCATGTTGCCTGCAGTAATGGGGAACGATTTACATTGAATTGCGAATTGCAAACACGTCTTTAATTCTGTTGGAAAAATTTAATCTTCTTGATTCAAAACTCCAATTTGGTTTATTCGATATAAACTCTTGCCATTTATCCAAGTGTTTATTTGATTCATTCTTATCTAGATACTCTAAAGCACAAAGTGCATCCGCTTGGTCAAACCAAAGGTCTTTTCTTGTTAAATAATAGTTTAAATAGCGATTTAAAAAGTCCTTTGACTTTTCAGTTCCAAAAATCGCTAGTGCAACACAATATCCTGTCCCAGCATAACATACTTCACTTTTTAAGAGGTGAATACCAATAATATCTTCTAACGAAGTGTAGTTTTTTATAGCAGCAAAATATGCACCCGAAATTTTACACTTCCAGTCAAAATAGCCCAATAACTTTTTTGTCTCAACAAGAGTTAATTGATTTGCAGCCATTGCAAAATATGGGATGCTTTGTGATTCACATTGCGACAAAAAATTTAGATAAAAGGGGCTTACATACATATCAAAAAACTCTTTTGACAACTCGTCATCATTTCTGTAAGCTGTTAGTTCTTCAAATGGATTTCGATGTATAACCATTGCTCCTGCAAATGCCAACGCTACTTCATCATCAGTAGTTTTTTTTGTAAATAATTTTGTCCAAAGTTTATTCGGAGCCATAAGGTTGATAATTATTGCAGGCAACGGCTACTGCAAACCGGAGCTAAATTTATAATAAAAAGTTGATGATATGTACATAGCTAAATTATTAATGTCGAGCCGGATATGCGGCACAATAGAGTTACAAAAGCTGCAACACGGTATTCGTCCGCCCCCATTTACGCCAAACCAATGTACTATGCTGGCCGACCATACGCCAACTAATGTTTAATTATTAACTATCCGCTGGGCTGTATTTGTTTTTTGTGCGGCGGAGCTTTTAAAAATTTTAAAATGGAAAGAGTAATTAATTTTATATCGGAACCTTATATTTTTATCCCTTGTTTATGGGCTATTTATAGAATTGGAAGTAGATGGATACGAATAAATTATGGTGAAAATGATTAACGCTTACGGTGCGTTTGAATAAATTTGTATCTGTCACCAGTGGTGTCAATTATTGCTTCACCGTAACCCAAATCCTGTCTAACGAGATTTATAAACGTAACCATTTCTAAAACAGGTTTTATAGAAGGGTCGGATGTATTAAATAGTCTTTGATAAGTGGTGGGTATCCGCGAATTGTCAGAGTAGATACAAAGTTTAGAAAAACAAGAGTTAATTTCTATATCGTTTGGATATGTGCCACCAATATTGCTGTTTGTCGTATCAACGAGTTTTCCATCAATGGTAAAAGGGGAATTTGCTAAAGTTCGATTTAAAATGTCAATAGCTTCATAGTAAGTGTCTCGTTTAGCATTTAAAAAGTTTTCTCTTTTAAGTGTTTCGGCAGCAGTTACGGGTTGCCACTTATTATTGAAATAACCTTGTATTAAAAACACAACTATACCTATAGCAATGACTTCTAAAATGAACTTCCCTATAAATTCAGGCGTAAATATATTTTTCATAAAATGTCTTTAAGAAGCGTTGGCAAAAAAAACAAATACAGTCTTGATGTCGCCGAATAGTGAACGTCACGGCTTGCATAGTACGTCCAGGGCTTGGCGCAGTTGGGGAATTAGTATTCTGTCTGCCTGGCCTTGAATTTTTATAAAGAAACGAATATTTTATTTACAACCCAAACAAGCCAGCGGCACTACGAGCGTATGCAAAACTGCCGCTGGTGGATTAGTAAACGGTCAAGCCCATGGCTAAAGCTGAGTAGCGAAAAAATGTTGAATGTTTTTCCGTCTGCCCCAATTGCGCCAAACCCGTGTGTGTGTCCAGCGAAGCTGCTGTTGTGATGAGAGCAGGCCTCTCGATGGGAGGAGCAGAGCAACCTCCACCATCAAACCGGTTGCATGCTGCGTTGCTCTAAGGAGCAGGGTGGTGAACGATGCAGCAGGTGCGTCTGTAAGAGCCGAACGTATAGTGAAGCGGCTGTGAGGTCTCGATAATTGTTACCGATGTAAAAAGAAACGATGCACATGATTGTTTCGATTCGAGTTCACTTTCGCTATTAGTTGCCAGAAGAGTGAGCTGCATCCGGGATAAAGCCGCCGGGACTTACAGACAGGCACAACAGTGGAACTGGAGAACCTGCATTGGTTGAATAGGTGTAAGCCGGTAAATATCGTTCGTAGGTGCGCCAGAACGTACGGTAACACTTAGAGGCAGAGACATTAAGCGGAGCACCCGTAAAATGTAAAATGCCTTCACAAACCGGTGTAGGGACGGATGTACCCGTAGTAGCGTTGATAGCCGGGAAAGCCGGAAGTAGCCAAGGGGTACACAAGATGTAAAAATTGGAGAACACTAAACAAGCGCAAGCGATGATTAACATGTTCTTCCTAACAATTGGTAAGCGCAGGTTTACCAATTGGTCGAGACATCTTGAAGAGCCGTATGAATCGAGAGGTTCACGTACGGTTCCGTGAGGAGCTTGGGGTGAAACTCCCCCCTTGCTTACTCGACTGTACGTTCGCCTTGTTATTACACGAGTTGTAAATACTGTTTCTCGAGTGTGACATTAAAATGAATGTCTGCCCTTAAAGCTTTAAAGACTTTCAATACAGTGTCAATAGTAGCGCTATTAGCACTACTTTCTAATTTTGAAATCTGTGCTTTTTGTACACCGACAAGTTCACCTAATTGCTCCTGAGTTAATTTACGTTCTTGTCTTGCAGTTTTTATCATACGTCCTAAAACGTCCATACTTAGCTCATATTCATATTGGTCTCTGTCCGCTGTTCCTTTTTTACCGATGTATTTATCTTTCATTTCGGCAAGTGAGTAAGATTTTAATGCTGTCTTTGCCATAATATTATTTTTTAGATTTACTTTCAAAATATTTTGTTCTGATATTAATTGCTCTATCAATTTCACTTGCTGGTACTTTGTCCACTTTTTTAATAAAGCCATGTGTTGCAAATACTAAAGTTTCCTTTTCATTGTCTTTATCCCAAAATGCAAGCAACCTGATTTGTTTCCCACCAAATTTTGTTCTGAACTCCCAAATGTCCTTTTGGAGTTTTTTAAAAAGTTTAGGGTCATTACTCTTTTCGGCGAGGTCAATATTATAAAAGACTTTCATTGCCGCTTTTTTGTCCAGGCTGGCAATGAACTTGTCTGCTTCTTCTAAAAACCGTGTCTGGAAATATTGCAATTAAAGAGTTTTCACAAAGATAAGTAAAGTTTCCATAAATAGAAACACTATTTTTTACCTCAAAAGTTAAAAAGTAAACGTGAAAGGTGACGTAC
>JBKJMZ010000006.1:0-3831 GCA_046596255.1 Ferruginibacter sp.
GTTGATCACTTATCTGGGCAATTCAGATTTAAAAGGTCAAAAATTTAAAGCCAGAAATACTAAAAAAACTTAAAAGCCTAAGCACTTACCAACCAAGAACAAAAAACTAAAAACTAATATAGTTTAAGCCTGCGCTGCCGGTCCACCAAAATTAAAAGGTATTTCTACCGCTTCCATATCCTGGATAGTTCCATTTGCTGTTTCAAATTTTTTCACATTGTCTACTATAGCTTTCATAAACCGTTTTGCATGAAAAGGAGTAAGAATAATACGGCTTTTTACTTTACTCTTGGGAGTACCGGGCATTACATTTACAAAGTCAATAACAAACTCAGCATGGCTATGTGTTATAATAGCAAGGTTTGCATATTGCCCTTCAGATACTTCTTCTGAAATTTCTATATTTATTTGATTGGGCTGTTCGGGCAGATTACTCATTTTTGATTTTTTACAAAGATAAAAACAAAGAGCCCCAAATTGGGGCTCTTTAAAAAAGTATTTTTAAAAGATTATTACCTTGGTCCAATATACTTCCACTTCTCATCAAAAGTTACACGAATGCTTGGAGGAGCGGGTACCACTGAAGGCTGAACCATAAAGTATTTAATTAAAATATCTCTATTCCCCTGCACTGCATTAGTTCCACTTGGATCTAAAACAGCTCTTCTTGTATTTGAACCTGCGTAAAGCGGAGCTCCTGAACCTGTCTGAGGATTTCCAAGAGCCGTAGCACCGCCGTAAGCCGGATCGCCATAGTAATTATGCAGCGTTGCTATAGTACCAGTAGCAGGATTAAAACCAACTACCATTCCAAAACTTCCAAAACCGGAATTACCACCAGCATTTAACATTGGATGACCAGCGCATCCCCAAATTGTATTATCAAATACAAAAACAGTATTTGCGCCAGAAGTTACCAAGTGTGCTTCCCATGCGCCACCGTTAGCTGCCTGGAAAGGGCCGTAAGCAGGATTACTAGGAACACCTACCCATTGGGTAAAAGGTGCACCAGTCAATTCAACCATTGGTCCGGAAACCGCATAAATCCCATCATAACTATTTTTAGCACCAATTTCAACGACTACTGATCTTTGTGTACTAATTCTGCTATTTTGATCAGCAGTCATTATAGTAAACCCAAGGCCGTATAAGGTACTTGGATCCAACAAAGTTGCATTAGGTATAGTAATGTAAATTTCTTTAGCAAATTCTCCTGGTTTAAAAGTAAATGTCCAGGTTCCGCCTTGTCCGCCGGATTTAACGCCATCGGTTTGTACGGTAAACCATGCTGTTGGTAATAGAACGTAAGCAGGATTAGCAGCTCTTACAGCAGCAGTATCATCCTTTACAGTTACGATCATTGTTTTATTCAATTCAGCTTCGCTTGGTACATCCCTACGTAATTCTACAACAAGTAATCTGGTTGGAGTATTAACAAAATCCACCGGCATTTTAGCCACATTTGCTGGCGTACCACCACTAAGGATTTTTACCAATGTTTGACCAGCATCTCCCAGGGGAGTGGTAACCTTTGCCTTGTCGCAGGCAATAAATACCAAAGAAGTTATTGCAATAAATGCAAGACTCTTTTTTAGGTTTAAATATTTCATAATAAGTAATTTTGTGTTGTTTTTTTACAAAAGTAATGTTTTAACCAGTCCCATTTAAAAGGGACTGGTTAAAATTATATTAAAGGTCCCACCAAACTTTGGAATCCTGTTTGTCTCCACCGGAAATCCTTCCTACAGCTTCTAATGTATTAGCATTATTTAAACCATAATCAGTATTACCGTAAACATAACGGGTTACAAAGGGGCCTGTAAAGAACCTGGTAGTTCTTAAATTCGGAACACCTGTTCTTCTGAAATTTGCCCATCCTTCGTTGCCATTAGGAAATGCAGCTAACCAATACTGTAATGCAATACGTGATAATTTTGTAGGCGTGGCTGCATCCTGAAGATTATTACTTGAAGCCCTGAAGTTATCATAAGGAGCTGTGCCTGCACCAATACTTGTTGGAACACCTGCGCCTGTTTGATAATTTGCAGCCCCGGCTAAATAAGCAGCAGGCATGGTAACACCCCATTGTGCAAACGAAGCGGCAATCGCGGCATTGTAATCAGCTTCTGCTCCAGCAGTACCGCCAGCGATCCATCCTCTTTCCTTAGCTTCAGCCCTTACTAATAATACAAGGGAAGCGGGTATAACCACAACAGGAGAATTTTCATTCCGTTTATTATTAACAGAAAGTGGATTAGTAGAAGGCACTTGAAAGAGTACTCTTGATTGATTATTACCAACACTATTACCATAAGCAATTGCCAGGTCCCTGGTTAAACCATAAGGGAACATAACACTGTTTGTACCAAACACAGTTGAACGGGTATCGCCCAAACCGCTTAATACATCACCCATAGTTTTGCTTGAAGCATAGTCATCCCTTGTTTGGTATACTAAATACCATGGGTTTTGAAAAGCGCCTCCGGGATAATTTATGGTAAAGTTATCAGCATTGTCAGAGATATGACCAGCCGTATTAGCTGCAGCATCAGCAAACTCTACAGCAGCTTTTCCGCCGGCAGCAGGATATCTTTCTGTTAAACGCATTGCCATCATCATCCGAATGCTGTTGGCAGCTTTTTGCCATTTTGCAGTGTTTCCTCCATAAATGATATCTCCCCTAACTGTTGCACCTCCATCAAATTGAGCAACAGCTTCTTTTAATTCTTTCAGCAAAGAAAAATAGATGTCTTCCTGCTTATCAAATTTAGGAGTTAAGTTTGCGGCACCTTTTAAAGCTTCGCTATAAGGAATATCACCCCACCTGTCGGTAGTTTGCCAAAAAATATAGGCTTTTAATATCCGTGCAATTGCTATCTGGTTGGCATTTGAGCCACTGGCAGAAGCTGTTACTGCAGTTTTGGGATCGGAATTATAATTGATAATTACCTGCAGATCATTTAAAGGGCCTGAATAAGTACCACTCATTTCCAGCAGCGGTAATGAATACAGGGAGGTTTCTGTATACTGATTTTCTGCAATGTACTGAGCATAAACTGCGGTTCTAAGATTAGCAGCAAAGCCACCAATCCCAGATAGTACGTTTGTTAACAAGGCAGATGGAACTGGAGTGGTAATACCATTCGGATTTAGATTGGTGTCGCCAAACTCGTCAATCTTTGCACAACCCGTACCCAATATCACCGAAGTGATAAGGGTAGCGACTGTGAACTTTTTTATTGAATTATTTTTCATTTTTTTAATTTTTATTAGTTAATGAACGCAAAACTAAATGTAAAGCGTCTTTACTATTGTTAAAGGAGTTCTTAAAATCCTAATTTTAAGTTAACCCCAACTGATCTTGTTCCTGGTAACTGGCCGTCCTCACCATAAACATTACTGATCTCTGAAGGATCGAATCCTTTGTTCTTAGAATAGATCAACCATGGGTTACGTGAAACAACAGAGAATATTGCAGTTTTTACATATCTGCCAACTCCCAATTTTTCCACAGGAATTTTATAGCCAAGGCTTAACTCTCTTAATTTAACAAAAGTTAGATCATAGATGCTGTTCTCTGCAATATTACGTCCCTGAAATTGATGCCAGTAAGTTTGTGCATCAATATACTTGGTAACTGGTTTGCCAGTAGCGTCAACACCGTCAACACGAACGCCACCACTGTGAGGTAATGCAACTCCACTTGAATTTAGAGCTACAGGGTCACGAGATGGATTACCCAGGTCATTCAACTCGGCTGTACGGGCAGTTAAACCAGAGAAAGTTCCCCAGAAATCAGATAAAGAGAAGAATTTACCACCATAAGAATAG
>JBKJMZ010000137.1:0-9062 GCA_046596255.1 Ferruginibacter sp.
AGGGGAAAATGGAAGAACAGCAAAGAAACAACACCCATTATGCTGGCCAAATCAAGCCATGATACAGATATTATACGCTGGTTGATTGGCAGTCCTGCAAAAGATGTGCATTGTTTCGGTAACCTCAAGTGGTTCACCAACGCAAATGCTCCTGAAGGAAGTACTGAAAGATGTACAGATGGATGTAAAGTTGAACAGACATGTCCCTATTCTGCCCTGCAGATATATTTACGGGATAAAAAGAGGTTGTATGTTTTTGACATGCCTGAAAAAAAATTCCTGTGGGATGAGTATATTCTTGAACAGCTAAAGACCACTGATTACGGCCGATGTGTTTACAAAATGGATAATGACCAGCCGGATCACCTTACTGTTAATATGCTGTTTGAAAATGGGGTAACTGCCGCTTTCTCTATGGAAGCTCATGTATCTTATGAAGGAAGAAGAACAAGGATCATGGGTTCAAAAGGCGATATCTTTGGTAATATGGAAACATTTATCATGAATGATTTTCAAACAAAAAAACAAACTTCCTGGAAGATGAAAACAGATGCCCACGGGGGCGGTGACCACCGATTGGTAAAAGACTGGATACAAGCGGTGGCTCAAAAGGATAAGAGCTTACTAAGTTCATCTATTGAAGTTTCAATCGAAAGCCACCTGATGGCATTTGCTGCAGAAAAAAGCAGGTTGAACCGTACCATTGAAGAGGTCAAACTTTTTCAAGATCAGCAGGTTTAATAGGTATGCCGGGAGAATTGTTTATTTGGGATGCAGCTTTTTCTTATTCTTATTTCTTTTCTGAGTAGTTCAAAAAACTGACCACTCCTTAACATTTATTCATTTTATCCAGAGTATATATGTATACCAACGATGCACAAGAAATATTTTTTTCGGCGATCAATGCTGTTCACCCCCGGTCATTGATGCCGCAACATATCCAGGTTGATGAACAGGTACTTAATATCTGCGGGCAAAAGTTCAATATTTCTTCTATTGATAATTTTATAGTTATTGCGGCCGGTAAAGCCGCACCGGCAATGGCCAACGAATTGGAAAAACAGATCCGCTATTTAATTACAAAAGGTATTTGCATTACTAAATATGGCCACGCTCTTCCACTGAATAAAATCCAGGTATTGGAAGCTGCACACCCGGTGCCTGATAAAAACAGCATACTTGCCGGCCGGATTGTATTGGATGAAGTACAAAATTTATCTGCTAACGATATTGTATTGGTCTTGTTAAGCGGAGGCGCATCCTCCCTGGTTGCCGATACTCCTGCCGGAATTACACTGGAAGAATTGCAATTGGTATTTAAGCTGCTTGTAGAAAGCGGGGCTTCTATACAGGAAATAAATATTGTTCGAAAGCATTTGAGTAAAATAAAGGGCGGGCAATTGGCCAAAGCAGCATATCCCGCAAAGGTAATAACACTGATCATAAGCGATGTGGTGGGAGATGACCTTGGCAGTATTGCAAGCGGTCCAACAGTACCTGACAACAGCACTTTTGAACATGCTTACAATATACTGTTGCAATATGATACCTGGATCCGCGTCAGCGATAGCATAAGAAAATATCTAACTAACGGATTAATCAATGAGCAAGAGAAAACCTCTGAACCAGGTTTAGATTATTTTAAAAATGCATTTTCAAAGATCATCGGCAATAATTTGCTTGCTCTTGAAGCTGCAAAACTGAAAGCAGTTCAAATGGGCTACAATACTATTGTTCTTGAAGAAAATATGACAGGAGATACTGAGGAGAAATCCCGACAATTTGTTCGATATATTTTGGATTATACAGGTAATTTGCCGGCCTGTATTTTAATGGGTGGTGAAACAACACTACAGGTAACTGGGAGTGGAAAAGGAGGGCGTAACCAGCATTTTGTTTTATGCGCTTTGGATGAGTTATTAAATAAAAATACAGATAAGCATACAAGTCGAATAATTATCCTTGGTGCCGGTACTGATGGAACAGATGGCCCAACCGATGCAGCCGGCGCTGTAATTGATCCTGAAATATATGAGCCAGGACAAATAGATATTCTAAAAGAATATCTATTAAACTTTGATGCCTATACTTTTTTTAAAAAAAACGGCGGATTGCTAAAAACAGGACCAACGCAAACCAACGTGATGGATATTGTAATTGGAATAATAAGAGACCGGTAATTTAACGGGTAAATATTCAACTTATGTAATTAAACAAAGTTTGAATTGTTGGTAGGTGAATATTCAGTAATTTGCCATAACCGCTGTATATTTTTTTTGCTTCAAGTAAAATTCAGGATAGAACAAATATTTTTTTAATCAACCTTTACTAATGATCACAGTAATCATTCCGGCATTAAATGAAGAAAAGACTGTTGCACAGGTTGTAAATCTTGCTAAAAATTCAGCAAGGGTTACCGAGGTGATCATCGTGGATGATAAATCAATGGATAATACAGTTGAGCAAGCACGTAAAGAAGGAGCCACTATTATTACCAGTACAAAATTGGGAAAAGGTGCGTCCATGAAAGATGGTGTACTGGTAGCAAAAAATGAAATTATTGCTTTCCTGGATGCAGACATTGTCAGTTACCAGGGAGATATAATTGAATTGCTTACATCGCCATTGATCAATAATGAAGCCGATTTTGTTAAATCTTATTTTACCCGGCAAGCCGGCAGGGTAACGGAACTGGTGGCTAAGCCCCTGCTTTCTATCCTCAATCCGAATTTTCCAAATTTCAAGCAGCCATTGAGCGGCATGATAGCCGGGAGAAGATCATTTTTTAAAAAATGCGAATTTGAAGAAGGGTATGGAGTTGACATTGGAATATTAATGGATATGCATAATATGGGCGCAAGGATCAGGGAGGTAAATATTGGTAAAATTGAAAACAGGATGCAGGCATTGGAACAATTGGGCAAAATGAGCCGTGAAGTGGCCAGGACCATTATGAAGAAATCAAAAAGTATGGAAGTACAAAACCTGGAAACTTTTGAGAACATTCAGGTGATACGGGAACAAATGGAATTCGCCATCAGGGAAAGCCTTTTGTCGTTAAAAAAAATTGCGATGTTCGATATGGATAACACCATTTTGCGCTCAAGCTTCATTAATACTGCGGCTGCTGAATTCGGTTTTAAAAAAGAACTGGTGGATATCGTAACCAATAATAATAATCCATTTATCCGCACCAAAATGATCGCCCGTTTACTTAAAGGAAAATCTATTGCAGATCTGCTGGCATTGACAGATAGTATTGAGGTAACAGCAAACCTGCAGGAAACAGTAATGGAATTAAAGCAACAGGGATATATTACCGGAATTATCAGCGACAGTTACGATTGTATTACCAATCACCTGAAAAATAAATTCGGATTCGATTTTTCCATTTCCAATGAGCTTGAATTTTCTAAGAGTATAGCAACGGGTGAGGTAAAGATACCCTCTGTATTTTTATCTGATGATAAAAGCCAGTGTAAGCATGATTATTGCAAGCTTAATGCACTCATTAATATTTGTGAAAGATATGGGGTAGATCTGAAAAATACATTGGTTGTTGGTGATGGAGAAAATGATATATGCTGCATAAAAAAAGCAGGTATTGGAGTATCCTTCTGTTCCACTAATACTGTTTTGGATTCTGTAGCAGATTTTGTAATAAAAGAACCTGATTTTAATTTGTTAATTCCTATTTTTAATTGATATGATTACTGCACTGCTTATTATTGTTTTTATACTGGGATATATTGCTATAGCTTTTGAGCATCCGCTTAAACTAAATAAAGCAGCATCGGCTTTAATTACCGGAGTAGTATGCTGGACGATTTATATACTGCAGGCTGAAACGCCGGAAATGGTGGGAGATGAGCTGTTGCATCATCTTGGAGAAATAGCTTCAATCCTGTTTTTTTTACTGGGAGCCATGACGATCGTGGAGTTAATAGATACCCATAACGGGTTTGACATCATTACCCAGAAAATTAAAACCACTAATAAAAGCAAACTGCTTGTAATTATTACCGTGCTCACATTTTTTCTCTCTGCATTGCTAGATAATTTAACTACAGCCATTGTAATGTCGTCTTTGGTTACTAAACTTTTAGTAAACAAGGAACACAGGCTTTGGTTTTGTGGAATGATCGTTATTGCGGCAAATGCGGGTGGAGCCTGGTCACCTTTGGGAGATGTTACCACTACGATGCTTTGGATCGGGGGACAAATCACCGCTTTGAATATTATGAAGCAATTGATACTGCCCAGTATTGCAGTATGCCTTTTCCCGGCAATTATTGTTGCATATAAGTTCAGGGGTACTAAATTCAATCCAATCCCGGAATCAACTGCTACCTACAAACAAAAGGCCGACAGCCGCATTGTACTGTTCTCAGGAATAGGATTCTTAGTTTTTGTGCCGATATTTAAAACCGTTACACACCTACCCCCCTTTATGGGAATGATGCTGGCGCTTGGTTTAATGTGGGTGATCACCACTATAATCCATAAAAATAAAAGACCTGAAGTTTCTGAAAAGTTAACCGTTGCCAAAGCACTGCAAAAAGTAGATACACCAAGTATATTATTTTTCCTGGGTATTTTATTGGCTGTTTCGGCTTTGCAATCATTTGGATTATTGAAGGTAGTTGCCGTGTTTTTAACTGATTCGTTGAAGAACGATTACCTTATTGGAATTACACTGGGCCTGCTGTCTGCAATAGTCGATAATGTACCACTGGTGGCTGCAGCCCAGGGTATGTATGATCTTACAACTTATCCTACCGATCACCCCTTTTGGGAATTTCTTGCGCTTACGACCGGAACCGGTGGCAGCGCTATAATCATTGGCTCCGCCGCAGGGGTAGCTGTAATGGGGATACAGAACATAAATTTTATATGGTATCTTAAAAAAATTAGCTGGCTGGCACTTATTGGGTTTGCGGCAGGAATAGCGGTATTTCTTTTGCAAATGTGGTTGATTGGATAATTGTTGAAATTGCAACTTCCTGATAATGCGAAAAAAAATATTCATTATAATTGTCCCGATCCTTATTTTGATCAGCTCCCAAAGAAAAAGAAGTGCAGGTAATTGCTGCTAAGTATGGGTTTAAAAATGTTTATCTTAAAAAAATAAACCCTGGTGAAATGAAAGGGATCAGGCAGTATAATGAGACAATTGCAATGTATTTAAACTTACGTAACGGAGCCGATTGGAAATATAATTATCAAAAAGAGATTGATTCTTTATATAGAGTACCTTCTTCAAAGTAATGCCTCAGTCAGTATAAATCAATACCCCGCCTTCGCCCAGCCAATATTTTCAATTGGGTGCCAGGTGGTTTTTATTTCCTGCAGGTCCATAATAAAATAAGGTGTTTCTCCACTTAATTGAGTCAGCAATACTTTTAATCTTTTCTTTTAACTCAGGAATATCCTCCTTAATAATTTCCCAAACCAGGCGGGCATCAACGCCAAAATATTCATGTGTAAAAACATTTCTCATCCCTACTATTTGAGCCCATTCAATTCCTGTAAATTTCGATTTCAATTCATTTGAGATATGATTACCGGCTTCACCAATTATTTCCATTTGCTTAATACAGGCAAATCGCATCATTGAATTTTCCAGAAAAACAGGGAAACTGACTTCGAGTAAATATTTTTCAATTTATTCAATTGCATCCAGAATATGCTTCAATCTTATCTTGTCGCCCAGTTCACTTCGCATAAATCAATTGTTTTTCACTATCTACTATCGGCTTTATGTATTTCGACATCCCGCCTGAAGAAACCAGGTCAACTTTATTGTTTAATAATTTTTCAAGGTCAATTTTCATTTGTATAAATTGAAGTCCAATCCTTTGACTATAATCCAGATCAACTAAAATGTCAATGTCGCTTTCAGTATCAGCATTTCCATTAACATAGGAACCAAATAAGTACGCTTTCAAAACGGGACGAGTTTTGAAATAATTTTTTATTGATTCAATTTTGATGTTATCCAGTGTCATAATACAAATATACAAAATCAATTACCTAATACCCCGCCTTCGCCCCGCCAATATTCTCAATCGGGTGCCAGGTGGTTTTTATTTCCTCCAGGTCCATAATAAAATAAGGAGACTGTCCTGTTGCATCGGGCCATTTTACTTTATCGTACAGTACAACTCTTTTTACATTCAATGCCGATTTTTCCTTGATCATTTTTTGTGTTGCTGCATCAGCTTCACAATAAACAGTTGCATTCACATCCATATGATCGGCAAAATAAGTAACAAGTTCAGCTACTTTACCTGTAAGAATATTTACAACTCCACCGGGCAGGTCGGAACTGTTGAGGACTTCTGCAAAGGTTACGGCGCAAAGTGGTTTTGTATTTGAGGCCAAAACAATGCAGGTATTTCCACCGGCAATGATGGGTGCAATGATTGAAACCAAACCAAGCAATGAGTCATTTTGTGGAGCAATGGCAGCAACAACACCTGTTGGTTCTGGAACCGAAAAATTAAAATGCGATGAAGCCACAGGATTTACTGAGCTGAACAACTGCTGGAATTTATCGCACCAGCCACTGTAATAGATCAATCTCTCAATACAAAGGGTCACTTCTTTTTCGGCCTGTGCCCTGGTTGAATCCTGTTTCATCAATTCATCAATGAATTGTGTTTTTCTTCCTTCCAGCATTTCAGCAATGCGGTAAAGTATCTGGCCGCGGTTAAAAGCAGCCCTTCCGCTCCAGCCACCAAATGCATTACGTGCAGCAACTACTGCATCACGGAAATCTTTTCTCGATCCAAGGCAAACGTTGGCAAGATTTTCTTTCTTGCTGTTAGTTGCAATATAATATCTTCCTGATTCCGTTCTGGGGAATTGCCCACCGATATAGATCTTATAGGTCTTTAAAACTTCGAGGCGCTTATCTAAAGTTGCCATAATATTAATCGTTTAAAACGTTTAATGGTTTAAATCGTTTAAAGGTTACTTCTTTCGAACACCTTTAACTTCTGTTTTTTGTAAGTACTCAATAAATTTTTGAATCATAGCACTAATTCTTGTTGCAAGCACAAATAATTCTTCATACTCAATTTGGGTTATATATTTTCTATCTAAAGCCCTGTATAATTGCGACCTGAATTCACCACATGAACCTTTTGAATAACCCAGGAATTGTATAAATTCAGCTCTCGTTCCTCTTTCAAATCCTTCGGCAATATTATCCATGATTGAACCTGATGAACCTTCTATCTGCCCAATTAATCTGAAATTCTTCTGAAATAATTCTTTATCAATAATCTCCCCGATCTTATTACATAATTCCCTGCTGATTTTCCAGGCATCTAAATCTTCAAATCTTTTTATAGTTGCCATAACGAAACGTTTAATGGTTGAAAATCGTTTAAAACGTTTAAGGGGTTCATTTAATATTAAGATGCCTTTGTTACAAAAACCATTAAACGAGTTAAACCTTTAAACCCTTCAACGATTGATCCTTAAACGATATTTACGTACGCACCCAATCCATGCAATCCACCCTCTCTTCCATATCCGCTTTCTTTATAACCACCAAAAGGAGAGGAGGGATCAAACTTGTTGAATGTATTAGCCCAGATAACACCGGCTCTTAATTTTGTCGTCATGTTGAATATCTTTGAACCCTTATCAGTCCATACACCTGCAGAGAGACCGTAAGGCGTATTGTTCGCTTTCTCTATTACTTCATCATCTGTTCTGAAACTCTGGATGGCCAGTACCGGGCCAAAGATCTCTTCCTGTGCAATGCGGTTGCTTTGTGCCACATTGGTGAAGATGGTTGGCCTGCAAAAGAAACCTTTTTTAGGCATAGCGCATGAACTTTGGTACATTTCTGCACCTTCCTGCTGGCCGATCTTGATGTATTTATTAATGATGTTCAATTGTGCTTTTGAATTGATGGCGCCAATATCCGTATTCTTATCCATCGGGTCACCCATTATCATAGTCTCCAGCCTGTCCTTTAACTTACGTACCACTTCTTTAAAAACTGATTCCTGTACATACAATCTTGAACCTGCACAACACACATGGCCCTGGTTAAAGAAGATGCCGTTGATTACACCTTCAACTGCCTGGTCAATTGGTGCATCATCAAAAATGATATTGGCGGCTTTACCACCTAATTCTAAGGTTGCTTTTTTGTTAGTGCCTGCAATAGCACGCTGTATTATTTTTCCTACATCGGTACTACCCGTGAATGCAATTTTATTAACGTCAGGATGATTAACAATGGCAGCGCCTGTTGCGCCTGCACCTGTTATAATGTTTACAACGCCTGGAGGAAGATCTGCTTCCTGTATGATCTCTGCAAGCTTCAATGCAGTGAGCGAAGTATTTTCCGCAGGTTTTAGAACAACTGTATTTCCACAGGCTAATGCCGGTGCAATTTTCCAGGCAGCCATCAGCAAAGGGAAGTTCCATGGGATTATTTGTCCAGCCACGCCAAGAGGCGTGGTGATACGGTTGGGAAAAGCATATTCCAGTTTATCGGCCCAGCCTGCATAATAAAAGAAATGATTGGCGGCGGTGGGAACATCAAAGTCACGGCTTTCACGAATGGGCTTGCCGCCATCCAGTGTTTCAATGATGGCAAATTCTCTTGCACGTTCCTGTATCATGCGTGCAATACGGTAAATATATTTTGCCCTTTCGGCAGGCGGCATTTTTTTCCAGGTCTTATCGTAAGCATTCCTTGCAGCTACAACTGCTTTATTTACATCAGCCGTATTTGCTTCTGCAATCATCGAAAGTTTTTCTTCGGTTGCCGGATTGATTGTAGGGAAGTATTTTTTACTCTGAGGTTTTTCAAACTTACCATTGATGAACAGATCGTATCGCGAATCTATTTTGGCAGCGCTTTTGCTTTCTGGCGCTGGTGCCAGATTCCTGGCTGAATCAAACTTAAGTTTTATTGTATTGTTTTTCTTTGTTGCCATTTGTTGTTTTATTTTTTTTTACGCAAAGCCGCTAAGTTTTAAAGTCGCAAAGATTGCGGCTTTGCTTCTTTGCGCCTTTGCGTGCAATTAATCTAT
>JBKJMZ010000178.1:0-9118 GCA_046596255.1 Ferruginibacter sp.
TTTAATAACGTCTTTGTTATGTTTCTTTTTTAAATTGGTGGCAAAAGTACGTAGAAATATTGATTTTTAAGCGGCAGTTTAAGGATTTTTTTTGAATATTGCCAATATATGAACCCATCTTTTGCTATTATCGGTTGCGGCAGGATCGCACTGCGTCATGCGGAGCAGATCAGCAGGCATGGAAAGCTTGTAGCAGTCTGCGATATCATACCCTCCAAAGCCGATGAACTTGCATTAGTTTATGGTGCAAAACCTTACTATTCAATTGAAGAATTGCTAAAAGAAGAAAAGGAACTGCTGGTAGTAAGCATTTGTACTCCCAACGGGTTACATGCCTCCCAATCCATACAGGCATTACAGGCCGGGATCCATGTTTTATGTGAAAAGCCATTATGTATTAATGCTGCAGATGGACAAATGATGATAGAAGCAGCCCAAAAAGCTGGTAAAAAACTATTCATCGTTAAACAGAACCGCTATAACCCTCCCGTTACATTTTTAAAAGGCCTTATTGATGAGGAGAAGTTGGGAAAGATATACAGCTTCCAGGTTAATTGTTTCTGGAATAGGCCTCCAGCCTATTATACTGATTGGAAAGGTACAAAGGCACTGGATGGAGGAACGCTTTTCACACAATTCAGCCATTTTATTGACCTTGTCTATTGGCTGTTGGGAGATGTTGCTGTTGTTAAGACAACAGGTAGGAATTTTGCCCACCCCAGTATCGAATTTGAAGATACCGGTGCCGTACTTTTTGAAATGCAAAGCGGGGCCATCGGCACGCTGAACTATACAGTGAACAGTTTTGAAAAGAATATGGAGGGTTCATTCACGGTTTTTGGAGAGCATGGTACAGTAAAGATCGGCGGACAATATTTAAATGAACTGGAGTACTGCCAGGTGGCAGGCATAATTCATCCCGATCTGCCAACCGGCAATCCTGCAAATGGATATGGTTTTTACAGCGGCAGCATGAGCAACCATGATAAAGTTTATGAGAACTTAATGATCGCCCTGGGAGATGATCAACATGCATTTGCTAATGCCGCAGAGGGATTGAAGACGGTGGAGATCATACAGAAGATATACACCCCCTCCGCCCACTAAAGGGGGAACTTTGCACCCTAATAGTTACTGATCCTTTTCAAAAAATTAACCCTATGCTATTACATAATTAATGCCTGATTTACCAAATACAACTTCTTCAGCCGACTCTAAGGCTTCCCCTTTAGGGGGCGGGGGGGGTATTGTTTTTACTGTTACCACAGATCTCACCTACGACCAACGCATGATACGCATCTGCAGTTCCCTTGCTGATACTGGATATGATATTACACTTGTTGGCAGGAAATTAAAAAATTCAATTCCCTTATCAATTCAACCTTTTAAACAAAAAAGAATTAACTGCTTTTTTGAAAAAGGTAAATTATTCTATACAGAATACAATATCCGCCTGTTTATTTACCTGCTTTTTAAAAAGATGGATTGTATCTGTGCTATAGACCTTGATACCATACTACCCTGTTATTATATTTCTAAAATAAAGAACATAAAAAGAGTTTACGATGCACATGAACTGTTTTGTGAGATGAAAGAGGTTGTAAGCAGGCCCGGCATTTACAGGATGTGGAAACGCATTGAAAAATATACCGTCCCTCATTTTCCGCTGGGCTATACAGTTAATCAACCCATTGCTGAGGAATTTAAAAAGATGTACGGAGTGAATTATGAAGTGATCCGGAATATTGCATTGCTGCGGGAAATACAACCCATCAAAAGTAAAGAAAGATTCATTTTATACCAGGGCGCAGTTAATGAAGGCCGTAGTTTTGAAACCCTGATACCTGCATTTAAACACATCCATTGCAAACTGATCATTTGCGGCAATGGTAATTTTATGGAGCAGGCCAGGGAACTGGTTACTTTGCATAAACTGGAGGATAAAGTGATCTTTAAAGGAAAGATTAAACCTGATGAATTATTTCTCATTACTCAACAAGCCTATATTGGCATAACGCTGTTTGAGAACAAAGGTTTAAGTAACTATTATTCTTTAGGCAACCGTTTTTTTGATTACCTGCATGCCGGCATTCCGCAGCTCTGTGTTAATTACCCCTTATATAAAGAGATCAATGACCAGCTACCCATTGCTGTACTGGTAGATGATATAAGTTCTGTTAACCTGGCCACCCAACTGAACAATTTACTTGTAAATGAGGTTTTGTATAAAGAATTGCAGCAAAACTGTTTAAAACTGCGGCAATCTTTAAACTGGCAACAGGAACAAACAAAATTAATTCAGTTTTACAAAAACTTACTTGGATAAACATTTACATATAGTTACGCACGATATTCCCTGGCCTGCTGATCATGGCGGCGTTATTGATATTTTTTATACACTCAAAGCATTGCATGCACAGGGCGTAAATATATCGCTCCATTGCTTTACAAAAGATAGACAGCCGCAGCAGGAGCTGGAAAAATACTGCAGCAGCATATACTATTATCCACGCAAAAAGAACAGCAGCAGTTTTTCCTTACAAATACCTTTGATTGTTAACAGCCGGGTTAGCGAAGCATTAATGGTAAACCTGCAAAAAGATAACCATCCGGTTCTGCTGGAAGGTATTCACTGCACATATTATTTGCACACCGGAGCTTTGAAAAACAGGAAAGTCATCGTGAGGCTGTTTAATACAGAGTTTGAATATTATAAGCAACTGGCTAAGATCGAGAACAATTTATTTAAGAAACTATATTTCCTGCATGAAAGCAGCCTCTTAAAAAAATATGAACAGGCTATTGCGGGTAAAGCAATATTCCTCGCCTTAAGTAAACAGGATGTAACCATATACCAGCAGCAGTTTAAAGCACCCAACATACATTATCTCCCTGTATTTTTACCATATACATTGGCCGTTGGTAAGGAAGGCAAAGGTTGCTTTTGTCTATACCACGGCAACCTGGCCATAATTGAAAATGAAGAAGCGGCAGTATGGTTGTTGCAAAATGTTTTCAGCAAACTCAATTTGCCATTTGTAATTGCAGGAAAGGATCCATCTGAAAGATTACAAAAGCTGGCACATGATCACCAGCACACTTGTTTGGTTGCGAACCCATCTGATAAAGAAATGCAGGACATGATACATAAGGCCCATATCCATGTGCTACCCTCTTTTAATAACACAGGCATTAAATTAAAATTGCTGAATGCTTTTTTTAACGGCAGACATTGTTTAGTGAATAAAGCAGGGGTTGAAGGTTCAGGACTTGAAGCATGTTGCCATATTGCAACGGACGCAAATTCGTTTCGTGAAAAAATAGGAGAATTATACAATCTTCCTTTCACTGAACAGGAAATTGAACAGCGGCAGGGTTTACTGCAAACGTTTTATAATAATGAATCAAATGCCCGGAAGCTTATGACATTTCTATGGTAGCATTATCCCAAACCTTACCCATTTCTGTTTTAATGGTACGTGCCGGGAATTTTTTGATCACCATATAATCATGCGTAGCCATAATGATCGTTGTATTGTAATCCCTGCAGATATGGAACAGCAGCTGCATGATCTCATCGCTGGTCTCCGGGTCGAGGTTACCCGTAGGCTCATCAGCCAATATCAATTTAGGGGAATTTAATAAAGCTCTTGCAATATCCATACGCTGCTGCTCACCACCGCTTAATTCAAAAGGCATTTTAAACCCTTTCGTTTTCAATCCCACTTTTTCCAGTACATCAGCAATCTTTTCATCCATCAGCTTTTCATCTTTCCACCCGGTAGCTTTTAAAACAAATTTCATATTCTCATTCACGTTCCTGTCTGTAAGTAATTGAAAATCCTGGAATACCACGCCCAGGTTACGGCGTAAGAAGGGAACTGTCTTCCAGGTCAACTCCTTTAAATTATGCCCTCCAACCCAGCCCTCTCCTTCGGTTAACTGCAGGTCGCCATACATGGTTTTAAGCAGGCTGCTTTTACCAGTTCCGGTCTTACCAACCAGGTACACAAACTCACCCTTATCCACCGAAATGTTCACATCACTTAGAATCAGGCTTTCGCCCTGGTAGATATTTACGTTCTTTAATTCAACTATTGATTGAGACATAGATAGTTTTGAGTTTGGGGTTAGTAGTTTTTTGTTACAGGCATTTGTTTTTCATGGCATCATCGTTGTAAATATGATTTTGTCTTTTTTTTGGTTTTTAATAAAAAACAAAAAAGGATCTCACTTGTACTGAATACCAATTGGCAACTTGTTTTTTCTGTGCTTCAGTGTTTCTGTGGCAACATTGCAAATTTAGCTTTTACCAATTCAGTATGAAAAATTAATTTCTCCCCTAATTGTTAAAAAAATGATTTAAACTAAATTAATAGTTGTTAAACTAAAAATTTAGTTTTATGTTTACATTATCAAATAAAAACTAAAAAAAATGAAAGTATTAACCAAGGCAGAAGAACAGATCATGCAGGTGATATGGAAACTGGATAAGGCTTTCCTCCGGGAGATCATCGAGGAACTGCCATCGCCCAAACCCCATAACAATACGGTGGCTACCATCATTAAGATCCTTGTTGATAAAGAGTTTGTGGGCATCCATGTTTTTGGAAGAACACACCAATATTATCCCTTAGTGAGTAAAGAAGTTTACAGTAAAACAACCCTGAAGAGTTTTGTAAAAGGATATTTCGAAGGTTCTTTCAGCAATGCAGTGTCGTTCATGGTTAAAGAAAACAATTTAAGCGTTGATGACCTGGACATTTTGCTGAGGCAGTTAAAGAAAAAATAAACCATCAGTATTATTAAAACCATTGTTATGCTCTCCTATTCCTGGTATTTACTCAAAGTGATCATTTGCTCCGGCATTTTGTTTGGTTATTACTGGTTCTTCCTGCGTAATAAGATTTTCCACCAGTATAACCGGTTCTACCTGTTGTCAGCAATGTTACTCTCGTTGTTGTTACCGGTGCTTAAGATTAATTTCTGGCAACCCACTGCAAGCCAAAATACCGCTATTAGTGTATTACAGGCAGTATCAACCGGCGATGAATACATGAGTAGTATGGTGATCGTAGCCGATAATGATAGCTGGAGCATGGAGCAGTTCTATACATGGGCCTATTTGTTCGTGAGCCTGCTCTTCTTATTTGTTTTGATCCGTACCCTATACCGTATCATGCTCCTGCTGAAAAAATATCCTGTACAAGAAATTGAACAGGTTTCTTTTGTAAATACCGAAGATGCCAGCACCCCCTTCTCTTTCTTCAGGTATATTTTCTGGAATAACAATATTGATATAAATACATCAACCGGGCGGCAGATCTTTAAGCATGAAGTTGCCCATGTACAGGAAAAACATACTTATGATAAACTTTTTGTGAACATTTCACTCATCTTTTGCTGGTGCAATCCTTTCTTTTGGCTTTACCGCAAAGAACTAAACATGATTCATGAATTCATTGCCGATAGAAAAGCGGTGGAAGACAGTGATACTTCAGCATTTGCTGCCATGATATTGCAGGCTGCTTATCCAAAGCAACAATTTAATTTAACCAATAATTTTTTCTATTCACCTATAAAACGCAGGCTGATTATGTTAACGAAAATTGATAATCCCAAATTAAGTTATGTAGCCAGGTTGATGGTGCTGCCGCTTGCGATCCTTGTATTTGCTGCTTTTACTTTCAAGGCAAGATCCATTAATGAAAGTTTGTCAAAAGTTCAGGCTATTAAACAAGTGGTTGAAAATATTAATAGTCCTACAGCTTCATCAACATTAATAGAGGAAAAATATTCTTCTATGAATAAAGATACTGTTCCAGATAAGGAACTGATGGACCTCGAAAAGGTTTTATTGATCGTGAATGGAAAGATCATAGGCAGGGGTAAGAAAGCAGTTGAGGAACTCAATAATATACAAACTGAATTTGTAGAAGTAAAATGGCTGAAAAGAAAAGAAGCAATGGCAAAATATGGTGCTGATGGAGCAGAAGGGGCCTGTGAATCCAATTTCAAAGAGGGAACTGTGTTCACTACAACTTATGTTGATGCTGATAAGAAAAGCATTTTTTATATAGGTATGGAAAATCCGCTAAAGGTAAGTGTAGCTAATGTTAAGCCTGAAGACCTGCTGGTAAAAATCTCTGAAGGATCAATAAGTGGTACTAATGGTAAGTATGTTGTAAGAGTTACCCATCCCGGTGAAGTGAAATTTACATTGTCAAAAAAAGACGGAACTGAATTACCATTTTCTTATACAGTTAAAGCAAAACGACTTCCAGATCCCGATGATCCGGATTTCCCTCCTGGGTTAAAAGTAAATGTACCTATTGAACCGAGAATATTCCTGGGTAAATTCAGGGGAGGAAGGATCAGTATTGATGATCTTAAAGCCCAGAAAGAGATTAGGGTCACGCAGGGTTATAGTTTTGTGTCGGCTGATATTTGGTTTAGTTATCCTAATCCTAAATCTGTCACACGGGTGCAAACTCTATCAAGTTCTACTTCTTCCATTAGCGAAGCTATAGAAAACTGTGTAGATGGTTCTACAATTATGTTTGACAAAGTTTACGTAAAAGATGATTTGGGTAACAGGAAACTAGTGATGACCCCTCCCGGGTTTTCTGTTTTCGATTCAAAACAAATGAAAGCTATAGATACGCCCATTCCCGATGCAATTACACAATCTAATCAGGATGTAAAGTTAGATCGAGACAACGTTAACAATATAATATTTACAAAAACAGAAGTTGAACCCCAATTTACCGGAGGTGATGAGGCATGGAAAAAATATCTGGGGAATAATATTAAAACAGCAATTCCAGTTGGTGAAGGATGGACAGCAGGTAAGCACACTGTTTTCGTTAAATTTATTGTACATGCTGATGGAACTGTATCAGGTATTACTACCGAAAATTATCAAGGAACTAAAACTGCACAGCATTGCATTGATGTTATAAAAAATGCACCTAAATGGCAGCCCGCTGTACAAAATGGAATAAAAGTTAATGCTTATAAAAAACAACCGATCACTTTTGTAATTGGGGAATAATAATTTTTCAGAGAAGTCAACTTTCAAAAAGTTGACTTCTCTTTTGCTACTTCTCTTTTGCTACTTCTCTTTTGCTCAGTATCGAATTTCCTCATCCTTTAGTTTAATCACCAATTCCTTTTTATCACTCTCCTCTACCCTGCCAATAACCTGTGCATCTATACCAAATTCATTCGCAGCAGCTATCATTGTATCCGCATCAGCAGCATCGCAATAAATTTCCATACGGCAACCCATGTTAAACACTTCGTACATTTCTTTATTGTTACTGCCGCTGTTTTCTTTGATGATGTTGAATATCTCTGGTGGTTCAAACAGGTTGTCTTTAATCACTTTTAAAAACCGTTTGCGTGTTACACCGTCAGACGAGACGTTTGACGGTAGATCCGGCAGATACTTCATACACTTGGTTTGCCCGCCCCCGCTGCAATGGATAAGGCCATGTATCTTGTCAAAATGATTTTCCAATAAAACTTTCATCACGGGTGCATAGGTCCTGGTAGGACTCAATAAAAGTTGGCCTATAGTTTGTTGTTTGTTGTTTGTTGTTTGTGGTTGGAGGGAATCTGATAATTTATGCTTTCCTATATAAACCACTTCATCAGGAAGGTTGGTATCAAAACTTTCTTTAAAATTCTCTGCATAAAACTTACTCAATACATCATGCCTTGCACTGGTAAGTCCATTGCTGCCAATCCCACTATTGTAAGTTGTTTCATAAGTTGCCTGGCCATAACTGGCAAATCCTACAATAACATCACCCGCTTTTATCTTTTCATTACTGATAATTTTATTCTTTGGCCAGCGGCTGGTCATGGTGCCGTTAACGGCCACGCTGCGTACCACATCGCCAACATCAGCTGTTTCTCCACCCAGGTAATGGATATTTACGCCAAAACTTTTCAGCTTGTCAAATAATTCCTGAGAGCCGTTGATGATCTGTTCCAACACTTCGCCGGGTATCAGGTTTTTATTACGATCGATAGTGCTGTTAAAAACAATATTATCATAAATACCCACGCAAAGCAGGTCATCCAGGTTCATCACGATTGCATCCTGTGCAATGCCTTTCCAAACGGAGATATCGCCGGTCTCCTTCCAGTACAGGTAAGCCAGTATACTTTTGGTGCCAGCGCCATCGGCATGCATGATATTCACAAAATCATCATCGCCACCCAAAAAATCAGGATAGATCTTGCAAAATGCATAGGGATATAATCCCTGGTCGAGGTTTTTTACCGCAGCATGCACTTCTTCTTTTTGGGCAGATACGCCACGTTTGGAATATAAGGACATTAAGAATTAAGAATTAAGAATTAAGAATGACGCAAATTACAAAGCAATTATCCATTATTCATTATAAAATTATCAATTAGATTTGCACTCTTAATTATGCAGATACACCGTGATATAAACCAATTACCTGAATTTAAGAATGCAGTGATCACCATCGGTACTTTTGACGGGGTACACCTGGGCCACCAACAGATCATCGGGAGTTTAAAGGAAAAAGCAGCCCAAGCCCACGGCGAATCCGTTATTATTACTTTTCACCCGCATCCACGCAAAGTGGTCTCATCCGTAATTACCGGTGTAAGACTGATAAATACTCTGGCCGAAAGAATTGAGTTACTGGAAAAGACCGGCATTGATCACCTGGTTATCGTTCCTTTCACCGATTTTTTTGCAAACCAAACGGCCGAAGAATATATCAAAGATTTCCTGGTAGAAAAATTCAAGCCGCATACGATAATCATTGGCTACGATCACCGCTTTGGCAGGGAACGCAGCGGCGATTATAAACTGATGGAAGAAAAAGCACTGGTATATGATTATGTGCTTGAAGAAATACCGGAGCATATTCTTAATACCATAAAAGTAAGCAGTACTAATATCCGCAACGCTATCCTGCACAGCCATGTTGAAGAGGCCAATGAATTTTTGGGCTATGATTTTTTCTTTGAGGGAGAAGTATTTCATGGTGATAAGATAGGCAGGGAACTGGGCTATCCTACTGCCAATTTAAAAAGCACGGATAAGGAGAAGATTTGTTTAGGCGATGGT
>JBKJMZ010000183.1:0-24869 GCA_046596255.1 Ferruginibacter sp.
AATGATGATGCCTACTGAATGCCCGGGTGTACCGGCTGAAATTTTAAACCCACGCAATACCTGGACTGATAAAGCTGCATACGACGTTATGGCTAAGAATCTTGCAGGGCAATTCATAAAAAATTTCGAAAAATATGCCGCTGGGGCTAATGAAGAGATTCTGGCCGCAGCTCCAAAAGGTTAATCAAAGTAAACTTGGATAAATTTAATCACAATCTCCCTTTTTTAGGGAGATTTTTGTTTGTATGAATTTGGAAAGCTGTCAGGTTGAGTCACTCATAAAAAATATTTATGCTCTTTACAAATGACAATAATTAAATTTAAGGAGAGTGTCAGGGTGAGCTTGTCGAACCCGGATTAAATGAGTAAACCCGCCTTCGACAAGCTCAGGCTGACAGCTCTTTTATGATTGCTGATTCCATTTACGAGAAATTATATTGGTTAATGCAATGGAGAGTTCATCAAACCTGTTGGGCTTTTGTAAAAAGAAAGATGCCCCTAACCTGGTTGTTTCCAGGATATCTCTTTTCTCTGAGGAGGTTGAATAAATAATCACCGGTATATGCTGAATATCTTTATTATTTTTTACTGCTGTAAGAAATTGCATTCCATTCATCCGGGGCATGTTCAGATCTAAGAATATAAAGTCAGGCAGGTGAAGCATACCTCTAAAGAGTTTTTGCAGTGCTTCTTCCCCATCAAAGGCAGTTATACATTTGCAGGTTTTATCGATCTTCTGCAAGGCCTCAATAAATAACTCCTGGTCGTCGGGGTCATCATCTACAATAAAAAAAACATTACCTGTTTTCACAAAGAAGTAGTTTTAATTAAAAGGCAACTGTCAATAAATATATATATAAAAAATCCAAAATAAAATATTTATTTGAACCCTAACCAGTTTTAACCAGTGGTTTATAATTTTTTAGGGGATGTTGTCATTATATCATATTAAAGTATAGTTTAAAAATCGTGCCACTTTGCAGTTGTGACTGAACTTCATAAGAAGCATTATGGGATTGGAGAATATTCAACGTGGAAGCCAGTCCAAGTCCCATACCGTTTGCCTTGGATGTATAATAGGGTTCAAAGACATGCGCCAGGTTCTTCTCACTTATTCCACAGCCATTGTCTTCAATGGAAACGATATAATCCTGGCCTTTCTGTTTTATGGCTACTTTTAATTTACCTTCTTTTTCGACCATGGCCTCCACCGCATTGATGATGATATTAAGGAAAGCAATTTTCAGTTTTTCATTATCTGCCATGATCCATGCCGGCTCATCAAGGTATTCACACTCCAATTGTATATGCCGCAATTTGATCCTGTCCATAGCTGCCTCCAGGGTCTCATCCAGAATAGCCTGTAATGATTTTTTTTGTACCGAAACCGGGTCCCGCCTGGATGAATCCAGCAATTCAGTAATTAGATTGCCGATACGCTTACTGTTCCTGTTAATTATTTCCAGGCAGATTTTGGATTCAGGGTTGTTAATTGATTGTTCCAGTTGCTCCGTTGACAGCATTATATTGCTTAATGGGTTTCTCACTTCATGTGCCATTATCCTTACCAGCCGGCCGGCAACATTCAGTTTTTCCAGCATCAGGGTGTCCCGCTCTGCTTTTTTTAAAATGGTAATATCATGTAAGATACCCTGGATATAAATGGCTCCCCTCAGGTCATTCTCCCGGGAGATAGTAAGCAGGCAATACTTTTTTTCCGCATTTTTTGTAAGTATCTCCACGTCTTTTTCCGATACATCACCCGTAAGCGTTAATTGTTGTTTTATAAATTCTACATCATTTTTATTAGCAAGTTGTTTGTACAGGCTTTGAGAAAGCAATTCTTCCCGGTTATAGCCCAGCAGGTTCACTCCAGCCTCATTCACTTCTGTAAACACCAGATTCTCATCTGCAATAAAAACCATGTCTTTTGAGCGCTCAAAAATATTACGGAATTTTCTTTCATTTGTTCTCAAGGCCTTCATAGAATTCGCCCTGTCCAGTGAATACCGGATGCACCTTTCCAGTTTCTCGGGGTTCAGTTCTCCTTTTACCAGGTAATCCACGGCGCCCGATTCCATTGCCATGATATCGATGGCATGATTGCCATTACCTGTAAGTAAAATAAAAGGTTCTTCGCAATTAACTTTTATCGAATCCTGTATAAGCTGCAAACCAGTCTTAGCTCCCATCCTGTAATCAATAAAATATAAATGATATTTGCCTTCACATATTTTTTTCTCTGCTTCGGCATATATATAACACCAGTCTATAACAAACTGCTGGCCATCTATCCTGTTGATGTATTGTTTCAAAATTAGAAAATCATCCTCATCGTCATCAACGATCAATATGTGGATAGGGGAATTTTTTATTAGTGACATAATGGTTATTTATGAATATTGATTAAACTATTGTAACGGAAATGAGATTATAAATGTACATCCTACCCCCTCCTTACTCAAAACAGATATGTATCCTTGGTGATGCTCCACGATCTGTTTACACAATGCAAGTCCTATACCCGTTCCCTCGTACTCTTTGTTCCCATGCAGGCGTACAAACATTTCAAAAACCTGCTCTGCATATTTCTGGTCAAAACCAATGCCATTATCTTCCACATAGATCCTGCAGAATTTCCCTGCTTGCTGGCCGTTCAAAGTACCATCAGTATCTACACCGTTTTCCAGTTGTGCATAAATTCTAATTACAGGATCCTTATCTTTTTTACGATACTTTAAGGCATTGCATATTAAGTTGGAGAACAAAGGTATCATAAGCCCCGGGTTCACATCCACCCATGGAAGATCTTTTACAGTAACCTTTGCATTTTCTTCTTTTATAGATGACTCCAGGTCTGCCAAAACCTCTTTAACTACCACGTTAAGGTCTGTATTTACAATGGCGCTTTTATCGTTTGATACTTTGGAGAACTGGAGAATGTCCCTGATCAAAGTCTGCATACGCTCCGCGGCTTTTTGTATACGGCTGAAGTACCGGGTTGCATCTTCATCAAAAGTATCTTTATACTTTGAGTAGAGCAGGTCGGTGAAGGTGCGGATCTTCCGCAGGGGCTCCTGCAGGTCGTGTGAAGACATGAAAGCAAAACGGTCAAGGTCTTTGTTTGCCGCTTCCAGCCTGTCAATATTTTCAAGCAACTGCCTGTTAAGCTCTATTACATTTGCCTCTGATGCTTTCCTTTCACTGATCTCATTCTCCAGGCTTTTGTTGATGGCGATCAACTTTTGTTCATGGGCGATGAGCTGGTGATTTTTTGTATACAGGTCTACAAAAACAGATACTTTGGTTCTCAGTAATTCCGGGTTAATGGGTTTATAGATATAATCCACCGCTCCCATGCGATACCCTTTGAACATATTCTCTTCACCATAGGTATTGGCGGTAATAAAAACGATGGGGATATGCCTCAGCTTTTCCCTTTCGTAAATAAGCGCTGCGGTCTCAAAACCCGAAAGGTTGGGCATTTTCACATCCATCAATATCAGGGCAAAATCAAATTCTCCCAATAATATCTTTAATGCCTGCCGTCCCGAAGTGGCTTTCACCAGGTCGTACCCATCTGGCTCAAGGATCGTTTCCATCGAAAACAAATTATCGTCCCTGTCGTCCACTAAAAGAATCTTTTTTTTCATTGATCTTATTTATAGAACCAAATACGCATTAAAGAAAGCAGTTGGTCAATTTTTAAAGGTTTGGTTATATAATCAGATGCACCTGCCTCAATACATTTCTGCCTGTCACCCTTCATCGCTTTTGCAGTAACGGCAATGATGGGCAAAGTACTGTTCTTATGTTCCCGCCTTATCTTCTGTATGGTTTCATAGCCATCCATTTCAGGCATCATGATGTCCATTAATACCATTTCCACTTTCAGCTCCTCTTTATTGATCATATCAATGGCTTCCATACCACTTTCTGCTGTAATGGCATTAATATTAAACCTTTCAAAAACCGTGGTTAATGCAAACAGATTTCTTACATCATCATCCACTATCAGGATATTTCTACCGGTAAGGATATCATTCTTGATGCGTATCCCTTCAATTACCCGTTGTTTATCTGCCGGCAAGTCCTTATGCTGCAGGTGAAGATGAACAATGGTTTCTTCCAATAAATTTTCCAGTGAGTTAACACCTTTCAGCAAAATAGTATTTGATGTGCGGTTGATATGGCTTAATTCATTCTTATCAAAATCCTTTGCTGAATAAACAATGACCGGTGTTAATGTTTTCTTGGCTTCTTCTACATTGCTTAACAGATCCGGCCCGGGCATATCAGGCAATGTATAATCCAGGATGATGCAATCAAAATCTTTATTGGCCAGTTGCTGCATAGCTTTCTTACCTGTTGGCGCAATGCTGATATTGATGTTATTGAATTTGATCATCTTAGCTATTTGCGAAGAATCAATTTCATTGTCTTCGATCACTAATACCTTCTTCACATCTTTTTTACTAATGGCAAGGATGTCTTCAAACAACTCATTTAAGGATTCATTATCCAAAGGCTTTAATAAGAAATTCCTGGCGCCACGTTTTAATGCAAGGTTCCGGTTCTCTTCTCCCGACACCAGGTAAATAGGAATATGGCGGTAATTAAGGTCATTCTTCAGCATCTCCAGTACTTTCCATCCGCTGGTATCGGGCAGCTTCACATCCAGTGTTATCGCATCAGGTACAAAGCGGTTGATAAAATCAAATACCTCTATATAACTTACGGCCACGATTGCCTTCATATTATTCTGGTGTGCTTTTTCTATCATGATCTTACCAAAGCGCAGGTCATCTTCAACGATCAAAAGCACATGATCTGAAGGCAGGATATTTGTCCTGTCGTCTCCTGTATCATTGATCATCTCGTTAACAATGTTCAGGTTCTTATTATCGGTGCCTCTTGTTGCTCTTATGGAGTTGAGCAGGGTGTCTATCTCGCCTTTATCATCACTCAGGCTATATTGCTGAAGTACATTTAATTTGTCGGAAGTTTCCTTGGTTACAATACCGGTTGCACTTTCCACCGGCAGGAACAAAGTAAAGGTACTGCCATGCGACAGGTTACTTTCCAGTTCAATACTTCCGCCCAAAAGTTCTGCAAGGCCGCGGCTGATAGACAGACCTAAACCGGTACCACCATATTTACGGCTGGTAGATCCTTCTGCCTGCTGGAATGCTTCAAAAATAATGTTCTGCTTTTCCTGCGGGATACCAATACCTGTATCGTTGATGGCGAAGGCAACAACTTTTTTAGCTCCATCAAGATTGGTATTGCTCTGTTTCCAATTCTTATTGGCTTGGTATATTTTTAATTTGATCTCTCCTTTTTCTGTGAACTTGAATGAATTTGACAGGAGATTTTTCAGGATCTGGTTAAGCCGCTGCAAATCGGTATCCATCATAAGAGGAAGCTGCGGGTCTGTTTCAATGGTGAAACGTAAATGCTTGGCTTCTGATAATGGCTTGAAGGTGGTTTCAACAAAATTGGCGATCTCTGCAAAACGAACCGGAGAAATATTGGCAGAAATAAATCCTGATTCAATTTTAGAAAGATCAAGGATATCATTAATCAGTTGGATAAGATCATCACCGCATGAGTGAATTGTTTTGGCGTAACGAATCTGCTTATCATTCAGGTTACCTTCTGCATTCTCATACAATTGCTGTGCAAGAATAAGCAAACTGTTAAGCGGCGTTCTTAACTCATGGCTCATATTTGCCAGGAATTCCGATTTGTATTTTGATGTTAGCTGAAGCTGTTCGGCTTTTTCCTCCAGTGATCGCCTTGCTTCTTCCACCTCCTTGTTCTTATCTTCTACTTCATTCTTTTGTTTCACCAGCAGCAATGCTTTATCCTGTAGCTCATCATTTGTACGGCTCAGTTCTTCCTGTTGTAATTTTAATTCACCAGCAAGGGACTGCGACTGTGTGAGCAGCTCCTCTGTACGTGAGTTTGCTTCAATCGTATTTAATACGATTCCAATACTCTCTGTTAACTGGCTTAAGAAGTCAAGATGCGTTTCACTGAAAACGTCGAGTGATGCAAGCTCAATAACCGCTTTTACTTTATTCTCAAATAATACCGGTAGGATGATCAGGTTGGATGGTTGTGCTTTACCCAATCCTGAGTTGATCTTAATATAATTGGTAGGTACCTTTGATAACATGATCCTTTCTTTTTCAAAGGCTACCTGTCCAACAAGCCCTTCGCCAATTGCAAATTCTGCAGGTATATTTTTTTCTGATTTATAACCATAGGCCGAGAAGAGGCTAAGTTTTACATCCTGGTTCTCATCATCCTGTCTTAAAATGTAGAAAGCTCCCCAATGTGCCGTAACCACCTGCGCCAGCTCCGAAAGGATACGCTGGGTTACCGTTTTAAGATCTCTTTGTCCCTGCAACATCTGTGTAAACTTCGCAAGGTTTGATTTCAGCCAGTCCTGTTCCTGGTTCAGCAATGTTGTTTCTTTCAGGTTTGCGATCATCTGGTTGATCGTATCTTTCAAGGCTTCCACCTCACCTTTTGCTTCCACACGTATAGTACGGGTAAGGTCACCCTTGGTTACCGCCGAGGCCACTTCAGAAATTGAACGCACCTGCGTGGTAAGATTTTGAGCAAGCTGGTTCACGTTCTCTGTTAAGTTCTTCCAGATACCTGACGCACCCGGTACAGATGCCTGTCCACCCAACTGTCCATCCACACCCACCTCACGTGCCACCGTTGTTACCTGGTCGGCAAAGAGGGCCAGGGTGTCAATCATCTCGTTGATGGTATCGATCAATTGCGCCACCTCACCTCTTGATACGATCGCCAGTTTTTGTTTCAGGTTACCCGTTGCCACCGCTGTTACCACTTTTGCAATACCACGTACCTGGTTGGTAAGGTTGGATGCCATCATGTTCACCGAGTCAGTAAGATCTTTCCAGGTACCACCAACACCACGTACCTCGGCCTGTCCGCCAAGCTTACCTTCCGTACCCACCTCACGTGCCACCCTGGTTACCTCAAAGGCGAATGAGTTCAACTGTTCCACCATCGTGTTGATGGTATTTTTAAGATCGAGGATCTCTCCCTTCACGTCAATAGCCACTGTTTTTGAAAGGTCACCGGATGCCACCGCCTTTGTTACCTCCGCAATATTACGTACCTGGGCTGTAAGGTTACCGGTCATCTGATTCACTGAGTCAGTAAGATCTTTCCAGGTTCCGGCAACACCAGGCACGAATGCCTGTCCGCCCAGTTTACCATCGGTACCTACCTCACGTGCCACACGGGTTACCTCCGATGCAAATGCACGAAGCTGATCCACCATCGTATTCAGTGTTTCTTTTAATTGTAAGATCTCACCACGTACATCCACCGTAATTTTTTTACTCATATCACCGTTTGCCACGGCAATCGCAACTTCTGCAATATTTCTTACCTGTGCGGTAAGGTTACCCGCCATCTGATTCACCGAGTCGGTAAGATCTTTCCATGTACCGGCTACACCAGGCACATTCGCCTGTCCGCCAAGCTTACCATCGGTACCCACCTCACGTGCCACCCGGGTTACTTCCGATGCAAAACCACGAAGCTGGTCCACCATCGTGTTGATCGTATTCTTCAACTCCAGGATCTCTCCTTTTACGTCCACACCAATTTTTCTTGATAAGTCACCATTAGCCACAGCCGTAGTTACCTCCGCAATATTTCTTACCTGCGATGTAAGGTTACTGGCCATTTTATTTACTGAATCAGTAAGATCCTTCCAGGTTCCCGCAACACCTGTTACCTCGGCCTGGCCGCCAAGTTTACCTTCACTACCTACCTCTCGAGCCACACGGGTTACCTCGCTACCAAATGAATTCAGCTGATCCACCATGGTGTTGATCGTATCTTTTAATTCCAAAATCTCTCCCTTCACATCCACCGTAATTTTTCTTGATAAGTCACCCTTCGCAACCGCAGTTGTTACTTCGGCAATATTACGCACCTGGTCAGTTAAGTTACTCGCCATACCATTCACGGAATCAGTAAGGTCTTTCCAAACACCACCTACATCTTTTACTGCAGCCTGTCCGCCCAGTTTACCTTCACTACCTACCTCACGTGCCACACGGGTTACCTCCGATGCGAAACTTCTTAACTGTTCCACCATCGTATTGATCGTATTCTTCAACTCCAGGATCTCTCCTTTTACGTCCACGTCAATTTTTCTTGAAAGGTCACCTGTAGCCACCGCCGTGGTTACCTCGGCAATGTTACGCACCTGCGATGTAAGGTTACCGGCCATGATATTCACCGAGTCAGTAAGATCTTTCCATGTTCCCGCCACACCCGGCACCTGCGCTTGTCCGCCAAGTTTACCTTCTGATCCCACCTCACGAGCCACACGGGTTACCTCACTACCAAATGAATTTAACTGATCCACCATCGTATTGATGGTATTTTTTAATTCAAGGATCTCTCCTTTAACGTCCACTGTAATTTTTCTGGAAAGGTCACCCTTTGCCACCGCAGTTGTTACCTCGGCGATATTACGCACCTGGCCCGTTAAGTTACTGGCCATACCATTTACCGAGTCGGTAAGATCCTTCCAGGTACCGGCTACACCTTTTACCTGCGCCTGGCCACCCAGTTTTCCTTCTGTACCCACCTCAAGTGCCACACGGGTTACCTCAGATGAGAAGGAGTTCAACTGATCCACCATGGTATTGATCGTATTCTTCAGCTCGAGGATCTCTCCCCTTACGTCCACTGTAATTTTTCTTGACAGGTCACCCTTTGCCACAGCCGTTGTTACCTCGGCGATATTTCTTACCTGTCCTGTTAAGTTACTTGCCATCTGGTTCACCGAATCTGTAAGATCCTTCCAAACACCACCCACACCTTTTACCTTCGCCTGTCCGCCAAGCTTTCCTTCACTACCAACCTCTCTCGCCACACGGGTTACCTCGGAGGAGAATGAGTTGAGCTGATCCACCATCGTGTTGATCGTATCTTTCAACTCCAGGATCTCTCCTTTTACGTCCACCGTAATTTGTCTTGACAAATCACCTTTTGCCACCGCCGTTGTTACTTCGGCAATATTACGAACCTGTCCTGTTAAGTTAGAGGCCATCTGGTTAACGGAGTCAGTAAGATCTTTCCAGGTACCGGCCACACCTTTTACCTGTGCCTGGCCACCCAGCTTTCCTTCTGTACCTACTTCAAGCGCCACACGGGTTACTTCGGAGGAGAAAGAGTTGAGCTGATCCACCATCGTGTTGATGGTATTCTTCAATTCAAGGATCTCGCCTTTTACGTCCACCGTAATTTTTTTAGAAAGGTCACCCTTTGCCACAGCCGTTGTTACGTCTGCAATATTCCTTACCTGTGCGGTAAGGTTACTACCCATCTGGTTTACAGAGTCTGTAAGATCTTTCCACACACCCGCCACACCTTTTACTTTTGCCTGGCCTCCCAGTTTACCTTCCGATCCCACCTCACGTGCCACACGGGTAACCTCCATGGAAAACAGGTTCAACTGTTTTACCATGTCGTTCACTTCCTTGGCGATCCTGGAGAACTCTCCCTTCAACGAGTGGCCGCTAATCTCCAGGGGCATTTCCTGCGACAGGTTTCCTTTTGCCACCGAGCTGATAACGTGTGCAATTTCAATAGTAGGATGCACAAGATCGGAGATAAGGGTATTTAGCGAATCCACACCTGTACCCCAGGACCCTTTTGCATTGGGAACTTCGATACGCTGGGTAAGCTTACCCTGTTTACCTATGATATTACCGGCTTTGGTAAATTCAAACATCATTCTTTCGTTCAAGGTAATAATGTCATTTAGGGTATCGCAGATCTTACCATTAAGGCCAACCTCGTCGATAGGCAAGCGAACGGCAAAATTGCCGTTCTTCACTTCCATTAAAACTTTCAGTAATTTTTTGCTGTCGAAGCCCTCTGCCTGCTCATGGTCTACCGGGATAGCTGATTTCTTCTTACGGACACCATTGTTCCGAACTTTCAAAACAGCCCCATTAGTACGTGAGTGAAGAGTTGCCTGTTTAGTTCCGGATCCGTTTACAGCAACTTTTGATTTGGTTTTTGAGTTACTCATAGCAGCATTTTATTTTATAGCAATATCAGAAAAAAATTATATTATAGATAATAAGTCCTTTAATTTTAAGCGCTTTTCAAGCAAATAATACAGACAGTCCTTCATAAATAAATTCCACACATTGGGTAATTTTATTCCCAATTTACAGTTTTTAAAGTTTAAGATTGGCGCAATAATTGTTTATGTTTAGGCGTAATTATTTGTTTATGATATTGAATTATAATTTCTAACACAATAATTATTCCTTTATGAAATCACGGTATACAAGTATTGTTTTTATTGTTGATGATGACCCGGATGACCGGCAATTGATATTGGATGCGTTCGTGGAAGTAAACCCTACTATTGATTGTATATTTATTGAAAATGGAGACCAGTTAATGCAAACACTGGCTACTACAGAACCTGAAAATTACCCTTCCCTGATCTTACTGGACCTGAATATGCCGGGTATGCTTGGTTTACATGCATTAAGAGAAATAAGAACAAATAAAAATTATTCACATATACCTACGATCATTTTAACTACATCCAATTTTGCACAGGATGAGAGTTCATCCTATAAGCTTGGGGCAAGCTGTTTTTTACATAAGCCCTCATCTTATAAAGAATTAGTTGAAATTTCTACTGCTATTGTAAGGTTATGGCTTAAGCAATAACCCCGGCGATCTTACCAAACGGATCAGAATACCATTTCAGGTATGTTGCCTTCTACTATTAATTTGCCTGCGGTTTTTGAAACAATTTCTTCTACTGTTACACCCGGTGCTCTTTCCAGTAGTTTAAAGCCATCGGCTGTTATATCGAGTACAGCCAGTTCGGTCACAACTTTTTTAATGCAACGCTTACCGGTCAGCGGTAAGCTGCAGGCGGGCAGTAATTTACTTTCGCCTTTTGGGTTGGTATGCATCATAGCCACGATAATATTCTTTGCACTGGCTACAAGGTCCATTGCACCGCCCATGCCTTTTACCATTTTTCCGGGAATCTTCCAGTTTGCGATATCACCGTGCTCACTTACTTCCATTGCCCCAAGCACGGTAAGGTCTACTTTGCCGGCACGTATCATTCCAAAGCTCATGGCACTGTCGAAAAAAGAAGAGCCTGGCAAAGTTGTTATCGTTTGTTTCCCGGCATTGATCAGGTCAGCATCTTCCTCCCCCTCTAACGGAAATGGGCCCATTCCCAGTAAGCCATTTTCGCTTTGCAGTACTACTTTAATTCCGGTGGGTATATAATTGGCAACAAGGGTAGGTATACCAATACCCAGGTTAACATAGTAACCATCTTTAAGTTCTTGTGCAATGCGTTGCGCTATCTGTTCTTTTGTTAGAGCCATATTTAAATGTGCTAATGTGCAAATTTGCAAATGTGCAAATTTTTAAATTATATAGAGTCAACTTATATAAAGTACTTTAAAGCTGGAAAATTTGCACATTTGCACATTGGCATATTTGCTTATTTCCTAATTGTTCTCTGCTCAATCCTCTTCTCATAATCCTTTCCCTGGAAGATACGGTGTACATAGATCCCCGGTGTATGCACCTGGTTGGGATCAAGTTCGCCGGGCTGCACCAGTTCTTCTACTTCTGCTATGGTTATTCTTCCTGCCATCGCCATCAGCGGATTAAAATTGCGGGCTGTATCCTTGTAAATTAAGTTGCCCTCTGTATCACCTTTCCATGCTTTTACAATGGCAAAATCTGCATCAAAAGCATATTCCAGTAAATATTCCTTTTCATTAAACACACGGGTCTCTTTGCCCTCGGCTACTTCGGTGCCAACACCCGCAGGTGTAAAGATGGCCGGCATGCCATAGCCTGCAGCCATACATCGTGTTGCCAGTGTACCCTGTGGTATCAGTTCAACTTCAAGTTCACCGCTCAAAAGCTGGCGTTCAAATTCTGCATTCTCACCAACATAAGATGATACCATTTTCTTTACCTGCTTTTGCTGCAACATCAGCCCTATACCAAAATCATCTACGCCAGCATTATTGGAGATACAGGTGAGTTGTTTAGCGCCTTTTTGTACAAGTGCTGCAATACAGTTTTCGGGAATGCCGCATAAGCCAAAACCTCCAAGCAGGAGCACAGCCCCATCATTAATATCCGCTACAGCATCTGCAGCATTTGTATAAACTTTATTCATATTTTATTTACTGAGCCTGGGCAGGTGTTATTTTAATAGTATTGTTATTATAATTCTTCTTTCTTGAGCCCCGAACGATCATACTATCCAGCATTACCTTAAAAACGGTTGAATTGTTTTTATAGTAATCATAACTATTGTAAAATTCATCCTTTGTTATTTTGTGAATTGAAAATACCTGCTGTTGTAATTTCTGGTTTTCTTCAGCTGGTTTTTTTGTAGAATCAGTTTTGATCATTTCCGCTGTATAAGCTTCGGCAGTAATGATATCCCATAAAACTCCCTGCATTTTTTCCGGCTTTAAAATTCCCGGTGGCATTTCATTGTCATTTCCGCAGGATACTAATAAGCACAGGACAAAGCAAAAAAAGCAGTTCCTTATCATTTCAATTCGTCTTTATACTTTGTTGCGTTGGTTATGTCCAAACGTTGCAGTATTTCCGAAGCCCGTAATTTATCCTGCTGGGGTGCTTTTGAAAATATTTTGACAAGCTCGGTTGATTTTCCCTGGAAGAAAAACTGGCTGATCATTTTATTTGGATTATCGGTATTAAAATTACTTAACAGGTTCAACACATTTAACACCTCCATTCTTGCAGCATTTTCATCTTCATACAATTTATCCATTCCCTGGCGGTAATAATTATAGTATACATCATGCATAATAGTGTAGCGGCTGTTGATCATATTCTCCACCAGCCAATAGCGGTTCCTAACACCGTCAAATGCTTTCCATCCTGCTATACCCCTTCCATCCGGTGCATTGTTCACTATGTTCTGTGCTTTTTGAAAATAAATATCGCCGCCACGTGGAGAAAAAGAAGCATAATCGAAAGCCAATACCACGTTGGCATAATATGCAATGATGGCGGTTAAATTGGAAACAAGCGCATCATTACCGGTAACCCGGTTCTCATTGAATTCCAGTTGCTGAAACTCCACATATTTAAAAATGATATTATCATCTTTAAAATTGATGATTGGCGATAAGTAGGAAGTATTGAACACAGGTCTTGCAGCCTGTATGGTTAAAGACGCATTGTACACGTTAAGGTCACCGGTAGGTTGAAGATTTAGTAAGAAATTGCATTCGATCCTTTCATTGGGCTGGTAATTATCTGCAGTCCATTTTCTGGTATTCAGGAAAGTATTCAAAGCGGTTTGCAGGGTACGAAAAACATTTTGGTTCACAGTATTGCCTACCTGGTTGCTCACCACTGTTACATTGGCCTTTAATTCCTGCGCTGCAGAAATGCTGTACGCAAAGGCAAGAATAAATAACAGACTAATTTTTCGCATAAAATTGTTGAATGATGGTGTTTACAATATCTACGGCCACTTCTTTTTTTGATTTGACCTCAAAAGGAAAAGAGTTACCTGTTCTGTCAAAAATAGTGATTTTGTTAGTATCATGTCCAAATCCCGCGCCGGCATCCTGCAGCGAATTCAAAACGATCAGATCAGCATTTTTTGTATGCAATTTTTGAATGGCATTTTCTGTTTCATTATTAGTTTCCAACGCAAACCCCACAAGAACCTGGTCCCGGGTTTTAAGACTGCCCAGTGTCTTTAAAATATCTTTTGTTTTTGTCAGTTGCAGGGTGAAATCATCCTCATGCTTCTTGATCTTTTCATCGCTAACTTCTACGGGTGTATAATCTGATACTGCTGCACTCATGATGGCAATATCTGATGATGCAAAAGCTTTTTCACAGGCATTGTACATTTCAGCAGCAGAAGTAACCCGTATTACCTTAATTGCACTATTCACACTAAGATCAGAAGGTCCTAATACCAGCGTTACCTCCCCCCCTCTTTTTTTCATTTCTTCGGCTATGGCCAAGCCCATTTTCCCGGATGCGTGATTACCTATGAATCTTACCGGGTCAAGCTTTTCATAAGTTGGACCTGCCGTTATCAATATCTTCTTTCCCTGAAGGTCATTTTTGCTTAAAAAAAAACCTTGCAGGTGTTCAATGATCGCTTCAGGCTCCGCCATTCTTCCTTCACCGATCAAACCACTTGCAAGTTCTCCGCTATTTACAGGTATAATATGGTTGCCAAAAGACTTTATCGTTTCAAGGTTCCTTTTTGTACTTGCATGGTGCCACATATCTTCATCCATTGCAGGGGCTACAATCACGGGGCAGGTACTTGATAAATAAACTGTCATTAGTAAATTATCACAAAGGCCGTTGGCCATTTTAGCCAGGGTATTACAGCTTAGCGGTGCTATCAGCATTACATCAGCCCAACGGCCAAGCATCACATGATTGGCCCAGGAATCATTTTCGGTAAGATCGGTAAGCACAGGGTTTTTAGATAGCGTAGATAAGGAAATGGGGGTTACAAAGTCTTTTGCGGCTGAGGTCATAACGACCTTTACTTCTGCACCTGCTTTTATTAAAAGCCGGGTGAGCACTGCAGATTTATATGCAGCTATGCTTCCGCTTATACCCAATAAGATCTTTTTTCCTTCAAACATAAAAGACCCCGCAAACATTTTAGGTGTGCGGGGGTTAAAATTATGACTTCTTAATTAAATAAGATAATGTTAACTGAACAGGTCCTCATCATTTCTGCGGAAGTAAACCTTGTCTTCCATAAATTCCTGGGTAGCTAATAACGCGGGATTAGGCATACGCTCATAGGCTTTGGAGATCTCGATCTGCTCTTTGTTCTCATGAATTTCTTCCAGGCTATCTGTATGGCTGGCAAATTCTTCCAGTTTATTATGCAATTCTTCTTTAAGGGTAATATTGATCTGGTTTGCCCTTTTTGCAATAATGGCTATAGATTCATATAGATTACCGGTCTTCTCTTTGATATCCGATAATTTTTTTGGTTCTACAACATTGCTGGTATTAGCGCTTAGCTGACGTCTGAGTTTGCTCATTTTTTATAGCTTTAATGTTATTTTTACTTAGGTTACTAAAACTTTCTGCTTCTTTGAGGAGTTTGCTTTCAGGATAGCGATCTACAAAATCCTGGTATTCCTCGATCACTTTTTCATAACGCTCTATCTGCTTTTCCTCGTAGCTCAATTTTGCGAACTTGTAATAGGATTTTACGGTCTTTAATTTATAATCTTCACCCAATGCCGATTCAGGGTAGTTATTAGTTAAATTAGTAAATGCAAGCGCTGCTGCCCGGTACTGCCCCATATCATAATAAAGTATAGCCGCCCTGTATTCTTTCTGCTCCAGTTTTGCCCTGCTTTTATCAATAATATCGGAGGCTTCTTTATTACGTTCTGATCCAGGATGGGTGTTTATGAATGTCTGCATCATTCCCATGGCCTTGATCGTATTAACCTGTTCCAGTTCCAGCTTGGGTGATTGCTTATAAAAACAATAAGAACGCATATAATCAACCTCTTCTGCCTTCGCGCTGTTAGGAAAAACTTCCAGGAAACCTTTGAACAGGTTTTCAGCACTGGCATAATCTTTCATATAATAAAAGCAATAGGCATCTTTATAGTATAATTCTTCAAACTTTACAGTACCCTTGAATACGGGGAATAACTCCTCGTACAATTCCTGGGCTATCTTATACTTGCCCTTACTGTAATATTCATCGGCCATTTTAAGCTTATACTCGTAGTCTTTGCTCTTGGTAACCTTATTGTATTTATTACAGGATACCAATACCAGTAAAAATGTAGAAGCTAATAATAATCTGATTAATCTCATAAAGGATGCAAAATTAACGTAAATAATCTTAAAAATGGCCGTAAATCTGCAACTGTCCAAATTAGTACAGTTAATCATTTGATAAAGAAAAATATAAAAGACTGTAATAAAACAACCCCCCGGTATCGGGGGGCTGTTCATTTATAGTTGAATTCTATTTTCTTAATTACATTTTACATCAATTGTATTTTTATCACCAGCTCCTACTTCACAATTGGTCGTGATCCTGTCGGCACTGATACCTTCTTTTTCGATCAGGTATATTTTAATGGCTTCCAGTCTCTTTTGGCAATTAGCCTGTGATGCTTTTGAAGCTTCAGGATATCCAAAGATCGAAATATTACATGTTGGATTAGCCTTCAATTTTGAAGCCACGGTTGCCAACAAAGCCTTATTGTCATTAGCCAGTGCTGTAGCATTGCCTTTGTACATTAAGCTTGGGTAATCGCAAGGGCAAACTGGCGTTACAACTACCGGGTTTTTGCAACACTCTGGTTCCGGACATTTACCAACACCATCAGAGTTAACAGGTTGACACTCAGTTGGAGTGATCAATTGCTTATCCTTACAATCAGGTACACCATCACCATCTGTATCTTGTGTTACACCATGTGTATCAACAGGGCAACCGGCAGGTGTATTTGGCTCACGATCCAAATGGTCGCAAACACCATCTCCATCAGCATCATTACAATCATTCTTAGGTATCTTAACATTCCTGTGGTTTCTTAACTCGTCGTATGCATAATCCAATGGATTAACCCACCACAATGGCTCAACAGATTTACCTCCAAGGTTAACATTCAAACCCAGAGAAAGGTAGTTGTATGAATCAAAATCCCGGGTTAAAGAGGCATCACCCCAGGCATGTTCCTGCCAGCGCTGACCATCTAATAAATCCGTTTTTACAATAGTAAACCTGTCTTCAAGGGCCAGATTTATTCTTTTGCTCAATTTTATAGCTACACCTGCAAGTACGGTACCTGATGGCTTTAGGGTCTTATCTTTTCCAAAAATAGGTCTGCGGCTACCTTCTGCATCCCCCTGAGTTTCATACGTTTTATCCATACCGGCCTTTAGATCTTTCAAAATATCTTTCCGCTGTTTATGAGTACCACCGCCATATTTTGCAAAAACTGTATTGAACAAGGGAGCATAATTATTTCCATTGGCATCAAGGGCATTAACCATTGTTTTAAAAACAGATACCCCTATACCACCACCACCATAAATTATAATACCAGTTTTGGCTTTGTGAAAACGAATATTATTTAAAGTAACTATACCCTGCAGGCTTAGGTCCTGCATACGTGTTTGATAGTTGTAATAAACTACATTCTGTGTGGCAGATCTATTACCTTGTCTATCTGAGTAAACAATATTACCGGTATTAGTTCTTTCAGGAGCGAAATAACGTTTACCAGGTGCTATGTTTATATTCCAGGCCGGATTTTTTAAGAAATTTTCGGCTGCGGTATAATTTAAACCCTGCCCTTTGGCATTTAAATATTGAAGGCGTAATGAAAATACATATCCAAACGCTTTACGTACATGGGCTGTAAAATTGGGAAAGGTAAATGGCCTTACGGACACATCACTACTAATGGTAAACATACCTATAGAAGCACCAACTTCCCACATATTACGTGGTTTGGCCGGAAAATTAGAACTGCCATTCCAAAATTCATTTTGTTGAGGCAGTCTTTTAGCTGGGATCACAGAAGAATCATAAACACTACCAGATCCACCTACCTGCGCATTAAGACCTGTAGATAATAATAGGAATAATGCCCCTAATAAAAAATTGTACTTTTTGATTGCCATAATTTATAGATTAAATAAATTTTAAATTCGTTTTATCAATATTGGGTGCAAAAATATTACTTAATGCCTAATAATCAAAGTTTTTTATTACTTATTTAGGTCATATTTAATTTTTTTGACTTCCCTATATGTGGTAAGACTCGGATATTAGTACTTTCGTTGCATTGGTAAAAATAGTTTTTAAACATAATTTTTGAGGATTATTTAGATAAATTGAGGGGCCTAACAAAATGTCGCCCGATAAAACATTATGGAATTTATTAATAAAATAATTGGAGGGGAATTAAAGAAATTTGAAGAAAAATTTGCAGATGCTGTTAAAAGTGAGACTTCTTCTCTTGACAGGATCATGAAATACATCATCAAGCGTAAGGGAAAGCAGCTTAGGCCTATGTTTGTTTTTTTGAGCGCAAAATTACATGGCGATATCAATGAAAGTACTTACCGGGCTGCGGCCTTGGTAGAACTATTACATACGGCCACGCTTGTACATGACGACGTGGTTGATGATTCATTTGAACGCAGGGGGTTCTTTTCTATCAATGCATTATGGAATAAGAAGATAGCAGTACTGGTAGGAGACTACCTGCTTTCCAAAGGATTACTACTGGCTACTTCAAATAATGATTTCAGGCATTTGCATATCCTTTCAGATGCAGTTAAACAAATGAGTGAAGGAGAATTACTGCAGCTCCAAAAGACCAGGAGCCTCAATTTGAATGAAGGCATCTATTTTGAGATCATCAGGAATAAAACAGCTTCATTGCTCTCATCAGCCTGTGCTGTAGGGGCTTTCAGCTCAAGCAAGGATGATGCGGTGACAGAGAAAATGAAACTCTTTGGCGAACAGGCAGGAATTGCATTCCAGGTCAAGGATGACCTTTTTGATTATGGTACAGATGATATTGGAAAGCCAACTGGTAATGACATTAAAGAAAAAAAATTGACCTTGCCGCTGATCCATACGTTAAACAACGTGTCGTTAGCTGATAAACGAAAACTCATTTACATCATAAAAAATGAGAACAGGAATGCACAGAAAGTAAAATTTGTGATCGATGCAGTAGTATCAGCAGGAGGTATAAAATATGCCACTGTAAAAATGAATGAATACAGGGACGAAGCTTTGAAAATATTAAACAGCTTTCCCGACAACGAAGCCCGGAAAGGCCTGGAAGAATTAGTAAGATACACTACGGACAGAAAATATTAAGATGGAAAAACGCTGGAAAATATTACAACCCGATAATGCAGGAACTGATTCCTTACAGCGGTCTCTGCAAATAAACCGGGCACTCTGCGGCATTTTGGTAGAACGTGGTCATGATGATTATGAAAAAGCAAAAAAATACTTCCGGCCCCAACTCAGCCATTTACACGATCCCTGGCTGATGAAGGATATGGATAAAGCTGTAAAGCGAATCCAATTTGCCTTTGAACAAAAAGAAAAAATACTGGTTTTTGGCGATTATGATGTGGATGGAACTACGGCTGTTGCCAGCATGTATAAATTCCTGGCCAATATCTACGAGCCCGCGTTGCTGGATTTTTATATCCCCCACCGGTACCGGGAAGGCTATGGGGTAAGCAAAATGGGAATTGATCATGCCCGGGAAAATGGCTTTTCCCTGATCATCTCATTAGACTGTGGGATTAAATCTGTTGACCTGATCGCTTATGCAAAAGAGCTTGGTATTGATTTTATTGTCTGCGACCACCATTTGCCTGATGCTGAAATTCCACCTGCCGTTGCAATCCTTAATCCAAAACAAAAAGACTGCAATTATCCTTACAAGGATCTGTGCGGGTGCGGCGTAGGCTTTAAACTGATAACAGCCCTTGCAACAACATTTAATATTGATGACGAGCATTATCATTGCTACCTCGATTTGGTTGCCATTGCCATTGCAGCCGATATTGTACCTATGACCGGTGAGAATAGGGTACTTGCTTTTTACGGCCTGGAAAAGATCAATACAGATCCAAACCCGGGCATAAAAGCCCTGATCACTTTGGGAGGCATTCAAAAGAAATTATCGATCAACAACGTTGTATTTGTAATTGCACCCCGGGTTAATGCAGCAGGCAGAATGGATGATGCCAAAAAAGCCGTACAGTTATTCATTGAAGATGAGCCAGCCAAAGCATTTGAATTTGCAGAAATGCTGCACAGCGATAATACTGATCGCAAGGAAGCCGACAGCAGCATTACCCAGGAAGCGCTGGAGATCATCAACGGAGATATTAACCTGCAACATAAAAAAACGACAGTGGTATTTAAAGCTCACTGGCACAAAGGAGTTGTGGGTATTGTTGCCAGCCGGCTTATTGAAACTTATTACAGGCCAACCATTGTATTAACGGAAAGTGGCGGCATAGCAACAGGCAGTGCCCGCAGTGTTCCGGGGTTCAATTTATATGAAGCAGTACATGCCTGCAGGGAACACCTGCTGGGGTATGGTGGCCATTTTGCTGCGGCGGGGCTATCGCTTTTACCAGAAAATGTAGAAGCATTCTCCAATAAATTTGAAGCAGTGGTTTTAGCCAGCATTCCCGGGCATTTGCTTATACCTGAAATAATCATTGACGCTGAAATATCATTTGCCGATCTTACCCAGAATTTTTACAACATCATTTGCCAGATGGAACCCTTTGGCCCGGAAAATATGCGCCCTGTCCTAATTGCCAGCGGGGTACAGGATACCGGCTATTCCAAAATTGTAAAAGAACAGCATATCCGTTTTGTGGTAAAGCATAATAAGTTTTCTTTTACCGGCATTGGCTTTAACCTGGCGCATAAATTTCCCCTGCTAAAAAAACCCTTCGACCTTGTTTTTAGTTTAGATGAAAATGAATGGAATGGAACAACTAACCTGCAATTAAAGATCATTGACCTGCGCAGCAGCGAATAAATGAAACTCCTCACCTACATAAGGTATTTTTATTTCCTGCTGGATAACTGGGATTTTAAGATTGCCTGGTACATGATAAAACAGGAAATAAGTGGTGAGCAGAAATATGGCATCAATACTACCGGCGCCGATGAATTAAACAAACTTGAGGAAATGGGCATTGATGTATCACATGCCACCATCTATATGCCTGTAAGCTTTTCATTAATGGAAGAAATTTTCCAACAATTAAAATCCAAACCGGCTAAACTTCCTCAATCTTCTAAACTATCTAAACCTTCTAAACCTCATTCGCAGGAACCTTCGGACAAACTACAAACTACCGACAGGGCCCTGCGGGCAAACTACAAACCTCTTAACCACTTCCTGGATCTGGGATGCGGTAAAGGCAGGGCGATGTGTATGGCTGCACATCATGGATTTAATAAGGTAAGCGGTATTGATCTTTCAAAAGACCTTTGCCTTTCAGCAGAAGCAAACCTTTCAAAAACGAAAAAACAATTTCCATTACTGCAATACAAAGTGATCAATAACGACGCATTTTATTACGAAATACCGCAAGATGCAGATTGTATATTCTTCTTCAATCCCTTTGACGAGATCATCATGAGCGCAGTTGTCAATAATATTTTTGAAAGTCTTGAAGACAATCCAAGAAAATTAAGAATTATTTATGTAAATCCTTTGCATAAGGAACAATTCATAAAGGCGGGCTATAAAGAAACCTGGTACAGTAAAAAGCTAAAATACATTGAAGCGGTTATTCTTGAAAATTAGTTTAGGTGTCAGGCCACTACTAACAACTTTAAATTCAAGAAGCATTTAGAATTTCTAAATGCTTCTTAAAATAAAGAATCTGTATAGTGGCCAAACAACTATCCCATCAACTCTACACTCCTGTTTATAAATGTTGTTAAGCTATTACCTTTTAATAAACCCTGCGAAAGCAGCGCCAGGTCAGCTAAATTATGTACCACCTTTTCCTGCTTTTCTTTTTCAGCCTCGGCCAAAACAGTTTTATAAATAGCATGATTACCGTTCACAGTAAGGGTAACTTCATCAGGCATGTTTGCATAAAATGCTCCCATACCGCCCTGCATAGCCGCCATATCCTTCATGCGCCGCATGAACTCTGGCCGGGTTGCAACAACCGGTGGTGCATCGGCACTTAAGCCCTTTATTTCAACCAACACATTTACTTCGGGGTTCTTCACTGAAAAAAGATCCTTTAATTTTGTTTCATCTTCCTTACTTAACACACTCTCCCCACCCTCCTGCTTATCAATTAAATTGTCAACAATATCACTATCTACCCGTACAAACTGTACGTTCTCCCATTTCATTTCCATCTGGTTCAAAAATCCATTGTCAATTATAGTTTCCAGCTTTACAACAATATAACCCTTTGCAGTAGCCTGTTGTATATAAGCATCTTGTTGTACGGGGTTTGTTGTATAAAGAATTACCAACTTACCATCTTTATTTTTTTGTAAGGTTTCTGTTGCAAGCCTTAGTTCTTCTAATGTATAAAACTTTCCGGCACCCTCAGAGTCTGAAGTCCCCCCCTCGGAGGTTCCCGCCAGGGAAGGAACGGAGTTCGAAGGAGAGGCCTGCAGTATATGAAATTTATTCGCCTTTTCCAGAAACTTATCATCGGTCATCATACCATACTTCACAAACAGACCCAGGCTCTCCCATTTTTCTTCAAACTGTTTACGGTCTGTTTTAAATATCTCATCCAGCTTATCGGCAACCTTCTTGGTGATATGTGCATTTATCTTACGCACATTCGGATCGCCTTGTAAATAACTGCGGCTCACGTTCAGCGGTATATCGGGGCTATCTATCACTCCATGCATCAGCATCAGGAACTCTGGTACAATATCCTTAACCTCATCGGTTACAAAAACCTGGTTACTGTATAATTGAATTTTATCTTTCTGTATCTCGTAGCTCTGCTTGATCTTTGGGAAATACAAAATACCGGTAAGATTAAAAGGATAATCTACATTAAGGTGTATCCAGAACAAAGGTGTTTCACCATAAGGATATAATTCCCGGTAAAAGTTCTTGTAATCCTCATCCGTTAATTCAGCGGGCTTTTTTGTCCAGGCGGGCGCAGGATTATTGATCTGCTTTTCTTCTTTTGTATCTTCTGCTTCCTCCTTTTTTTCGCCCGAATCAAAATAAATAGGTATTGGCAAAAAGCGGCAGAATTTTTCCAATACGGTCTTAATTCTGTGGGCCTCTAAAAATTCCTGGCTCTCGTCATTCAAGTATAAGATGATATCAGTACCTCTTTCCTCCTTTTCTACTTCTTCCAAAGTAAACTCGGGGCTACCATCACATTCCCAGCGCACTGCCTTACTATCTTCTTTATAACTTTTTGAAATAACTACCACTTTATCGCTCACCATGAACGAGCTATAAAAGCCAAGCCCAAAATGGCCGATGATATTGGCCTCATTCTGCCCTTTGTATTTTTCTAAGAATTCTTCAGCCCCGCTAAATGCGACCTGGTTCAGGTATTTATCTATTTCTTCTGCATTCATACCAATTCCGGTATCAGAGATGGTCAGGGTCTTATTTTCTTTATCGATCTTAATATCGATCCTTAATTCACCAAGTTCACCCTTTGCCTCACCAATAGAGGAAAGGGTTTTCAGTTTCTGATTGGCATCAACCGCATTACTTACCAGTTCCCTGATAAAAATGTCATGCTCGCTGTATAAAAATTTCTTGATTATTGGAAAAATGTTCTCCGTTTGTACACGTATACTTCCTTTTTGCATATTTTTTTAGTTTGAATGATGGGTGCAAACATAGTACCAATTGGCGTTTGCTGTCAGGTTGGCATTATTACAGATGAATTTAAAATTGAAATTTACCCAGACAAGGCGGCGGCGCTCACGAAAGCAAGGTGGACTCATGGTAAACTATCTTCAATCAATTACTGATCATAAATATCTCCTTATCTCTAAAATCAAGTGATGCAAAAATACCTGATCTCTTCCCGGTGTAGGTTACTATGCTGAAAAAAGTAAAATAACTCATCCCTATTTTACGATCTCTACCTGTTCAGCGGTAAGGAGTGGTAAATTCTTAAATCTTAAAATGATATTTCCGGTAGTGATCACATCTTTCTGGCAATAGGTTACAATGCGCTGCAGGTTGCTTTCTTTTTCTGCAGGGCTTGCCTGGGTCCAATACACTTCCCCAACCATACTGCCATCAATATCATCTTTGGGAGAAGGTAAATTTAAAGATGCTGCCAGTAATTTCAGCGAAGTATAATGTTTATAATCGCCAAAGCGCCAATATTGGAACGTATCTACCATATTGGTTTCCCATGGCTTCATATTCTGAAAATCTAAATAAGCAGGGATGGTGATTCCATTGATAATGAGCCTGCGGCAGATGAAGGGGATGTCGAACTCCTTGATATTATGGCCGCTAAAGCTCCATTTACTATTATTAGATTCTTTGATCTCAAGCGCTGCAACAAAATCCTGGAGTAGTTTCTTTTCATCATCTCCATAAAAAGATTTTACCCGAAGCTTAATTGCAGTATTCTCTTTTTTAAAATAGCCCACACTAATGCAGATCACTTTAGCAAATTCTGCCATGATACCTGCACGCTGCGGATAAAATTCAGCCGCGGATATATTTTCCGGCAGGGAACGTTGTACTTTTTCAGTCCATAGCTGTTGCCAGCTTTCGTTGAGGTTACTGAAGTGGGGATGTTGGGAAACTGTTTCAATATCTATGAGCAACAGGTTCTCTACTTGTATGTTTTGCATAGTGGGCGATTAATGCAAACAAAATACAAAGCAGATCTTAGAAATGCAAGAGGGGGAGCTGGATGCTGGATACTGGATACAGGAAGCTGGATGCTGGATACTAAAAGGATACTTGATACAGGATGCGCTTATCCAGTATCAATTATCCAGTATCTTCTTAAAATGTAACTCCTACAAACACCTGTATAGACTGGCTTTTCCAGGATTGACGGTTATCAATAGCGTTAAGATCTGTAAGGCCCATTTTATACCTTGCGCCTAAATTTACAAAAGGCAGTTGAATAAATATACCTCCAATGGCAGCCCATTCCGCATTCTTATAAAGGTCACCATTGTTCTTCAGGCTGTCGGTTGTTTGTTTCAGCAGGCCGCCATAGCTTGGACC
>JBKJMZ010000032.1:0-8506 GCA_046596255.1 Ferruginibacter sp.
AAAGTTAAAAAAAATCCTTGTGCCAGGCTACTAATTAAATATTATACGTAATTTTTTTTCGTTCCGTAAAGTTCTTGACCGCCCGTTCAATGTTCCCCCGCATTAGGCCCGGGCGAAGAACACTGCCACTTTTTTATTGTTTATTTATTTTATCTTCCCTGGTTCCCTTGCCGTCTGGTTTTCAACCACCGGCTCAGTTAAGTGGTAAAAAAAACAGTTTGATAATTCATTTTACACATATTTAAACCTATTTTAGGATAAGACAGTTCAATTTAAATCGTCGTTGGTCACAGACCAGACGACGGCATTTTAAATATTTAAGAAATAATTTCTTTGCCGAGGCGTAGCATATTATTCTCCCCCTTGCAGTTCCCTCCCTCTTGGGGAGGGGTTAGGGGAGGGCTTCTTAGGGGAGGGGCTTCTGCTTCTCAATAATAAACTGCATGATCTCCTCCAGCTCCACACCCGCCAGCTGCATCGCTTCCAAAATCTCATCCCTGTTTACAGCCGCAGCAAATGCTTTGTCTTTAAATCTTTTTTTCAGGCCTTTTACTTCCATACCGCCATATCCTTCGGGCCGCATTAAACTATAAGCATGTGTTAACCCGCTTAGCTCATCAAATGCATATAACATTTTATCCATCCTGGTTTCGGGTATCACACCAAAATGATTTGGCCCGTGGCTGGCAATTGCTCTTATTATTTCCGGATCGATATTGCGGGCTTCCAGTTCTTCAATTATTTTTTTGCAATGCAATTCCGGCCATTGGTCCCAATCTGCATCATGTAAAAGGCCGGCCATCTCCCAGCGCCATTGGTCTGCTTCTTTCAATCCTTCTTTTTCGGCTGCCCAGCTCTTCATTAAATAAGCTACCTGCCGCATGTGCAGTTGCAGCCTTTCGTTGTTTACCCAATCATTCAATAATTGGTAAGCAGCATCCCGGCTTAAAGTATTGCCGGCATGAGCAGGGTTTCCAAAAGTAGCGCGTTCTAATAATAATGACATAGTAGCTTGATTAATGTAAGCGAAAATATAAATTAATCAGCATCAAACTTCAAACGTTCACCTTGCCTGCAAACTCAATTTCACCATTTTTTTAACATTTCCCAAACCCTCCCAATCATTTATTCGTAACTGCTTCTTTAACCATAAACAACTATGATGAAAAAGATATTCCTTTTACCGGTTTTAGCTATAGTAGTCCTGTGCTTCAGCAGTTGCAGTAAAGACGATGTAGTTACCACTGTAACAACAGCACCACCACCTCCTCCTCCGCCACCAGGCCCTGTAGTTAAACCCGACCTGGTTTTCTTTGGACTTTCAGCCAGCAATCAATTAGTTAGATACAATGCCAATGCATCTCAAACTGCACAGGCAACAGTTGGTATAACCGGCTTACAGTCGGGCGAAAGCTTGTTGGCTATTGATTTCAGACCTGCAACAGGGCAGTTATATGGCCTGGGTAACAGTAACAGGCTGTATGTAATTAATACGGAAACCGGTGCGGCAAGGGCTGTTGGTACAGCACCATTTACACCGGGGCTTATTGGTTTAATAGCAGGGTTTGATTTTAACCCTACAGTTGACCGTATAAGAGTGGTTACAAACGTTGGAGAAAACCTGCGTTTACATCCTGAAACGGGTGCTATTGCCGCTATAGATGGTAATATCAATAATGCCGAAAAAATTATCGGTGTAGCTTATACCAATAGTTTTGCAGGTGCATCGGCCACAACCTTATTTGATATTGATAACTTAAATTTATTTCGCCAGGATCCTCCCAATAATGGCACTATAACTAAAATTGGCAGCTTAGGTTTAGTAAGCACAGGTCCAAGTGATTTTGATATTTCGCCAGATAACAGGGTAGCGCTTGTACCTATGACCGTTGGCGGTGTTAGCAGCCTTTACCAGCTTGATACCGCAAACGGTAAACTGGTTGACTTGGGCAGGTTATCTGTTCCGCTTATCGGCCTGGCTATTCCAACTAACCCGGTTGGTTACAGTACAGATAACATCAACAATCTTTTGATCTTTAATTTAAATGCTCCATCAGCACCGTTAGCCGTATCTAAAGCCATCACGGGTTTACAGGCGGGAGAGAATATTTTGGGTATTGATATGCGCCCTGCTACCGGACAGTTATATGCACTGGGCAGTACAAGCAGGTTATATATCATCAATATGAGTAGTGGTGCAGCAGCCGTAGTAGGTACAGCAGCATTTACAACTTTACTGTCGGGTACTTCCTTTGGTTTTGATTTTAACCCCGTTGTTGACAGGATACGTGTGGTAAGCAACACTGGCCAAAACCTGCGCTTAGATCCCAACACCGGCATGATCGCGGCAGTGGATGGTACTTTAAACCCCGGTACACCCATGGTTTCTGCAGCGGCTTACACAAATAATTTTGCAGGCACTGCAACAACAACATTGTTTGTTATTGATGCATCAACAGATAAACTTTATATACAAACCCCTCCAAATAATGGAACATTGGTTGAGGTGGGATCATTGGGTATCAATATTACAAATGATAATGGTTTCGATATTGGCAGCAGGTCAAACAAAGCGTATGGCGTTTTTAGCATCGGGTCACTCACTAAATTATATACAATAGACCTAACTACCGGCGCCGCAATATCACAGGTTGATTTTCCGGCATTGGCAAAAGGCTTTACAATCGGACTTGGGTTTTAATTTTTATAGTTTCATTTTGAGTTTAAGTTCCGGCAGTTATCTGCCGGAATTTTTTTTTCAACTGTCCTGTAGATCCCGATTGCTATCGGGAGAAACATCTATAGGATTTTGAATCAGCCTATTTTTAAAAATAGATTTCTCCCGCCGTCGAAATGACAGCATGTTGTGCCTAACTTTAGCGTTTTAAAAAATGAATGTGAATTTACCTGCGGCACTGATCAATTCTTTACGGGATATAAACGGCTTTGATGAAAAAGCTTTTATAGATGTGCATGAGTCTGGTGGGCAGATAACTTCAATAAGAATAAATCCTTTTAAGTTAGCAGAGTCCAAAATCCCCCCCATGGGGTTCCCTGGTAAGGGAACGAACGTAGTTCAGGGGGCTGTTCCCTGGAGCAGCCACGGTTACTATCTTTCCGAACGCCCTTCTTTTACGCTTGATCCTTTTTTTCATGCAGGCGCATATTATGTGCAGGAAGCCAGTTCCATGTTTTTGGAAGAAGCATTGAAACAAACAGTTGATCTTTCAAAACCCATTAAAGTACTGGATCTATGTGCTGCACCGGGCGGAAAATCTACGTTGATACAATCCATTATTTCAAAGGACAGTTTACTGGTAAGTAACGAAGTGATAAAGACAAGGGTGAATATTCTTGCAGAAAATATATCTAAGTGGGGGGCTGCCAATGTGATCGTAACCAATAATGATCCAAAAGATTTTCTCCGGTTACCAAATTATTTTGATGTAATTGTTGTGGATGCTCCCTGTAGTGGCAGTGGCCTGTTTCGAAAAGATCCCAATGCGATCAATGAATGGAGTGAAAATAATGTAGCGCTTTGTGCAAAGCGGCAGCAGCGCATTCTTGCAGATATTTTACCATCATTAAAAGAAGGGGGTACTTTAATTTATTGCACCTGTTCCTACTCGCAGGAAGAAGATGAAGCGATCGCCGATTGGTTGGTTAGTGAGTTGCAAGTTGACTCGCAGAGCCCTGTGGAAAGTTTACAGTTGCAGTTGAGTGATGACTGGCGTATTGTTGAAACGGTTTCCGCAAAAGCAAATTCATTTGGGTATCGTTTTTATCCCGGCAGGTTAATGGGAGAGGGGTTTTATATTGCAGCATTTAAGAAAACTTATGGAGAACGGGGCATCCCCGAAGTCAAAAATCACCCTTCGACTTCGCCCAGGACAAAGATCAAAAAAGGGGCAGTTGTTAGTGCGAAGGAAATTAAAATACTGGAACCTTACCTGGCAGATGCAAATGCATTTTTTTTTATCAAACAAAATGAGGAGATTATTGCAGTGCCCAAACACCTGGATGAAGACCTGGAAAAAATTAAAGGAGCTTTGTATATTAAAAAAGCCGGGGTAACGTTGGGTACTTTGATAAGGAATGATTTGATCCCTGCTCATGATCTGTCTATAAGTAATATCATCAATCATGCATTGCCGGCATTAGAAGTTGATAAACAAACTGCATTACAATATCTGCGTAAGGAAGAAATTAAAATAAATACATCAATTAATGGCTGGGTATTGCTTACACATGAAAAGTTGCCTCTAGGATGGGTAAAAATAATGTCAAACCGTATTAATAATTATTATCCAAAAGCCTGGAGGATTCTTAACAAATGAATAGCTGCCTCAACCAACAAATTTTCGTTTCTTTGTAACGAAAATTATCCAATATGAAAAGATTATTCTTCCTGTTTTTATTTACTCCTTTTTTTACAAATGCCCAGGATAAATTGTTTGTAGAAGGCGTGTCGCCCAATCTATACATAACACATAAAGTTGCAGCGAAAGAAAATTATTACAGCATTGGAAGAATTTACAATATAAGTCCGAGAGATATTGCACCATTTAATAACCTGCAGTTGGAAAGCGGTTTAAGTTTGGGGCAAAGCATAAAAATTCCGTTGAACAGTTCCAATTTTTTTCAAAATGGTACGGCAGAGGCAGATGAAACCTTTGTGCCGGTTTACTATATGGTAAAAGGTAAAGAAGGTTTGTTCAGGGTTTCGGTTAATCACAATGAAGTGCCGCTGGAGACTTTAAAGCAATGGAACAATTTAAAAAGTGATGCGGTTAAGAACGGAATAAAACTCATAGTTGGTTATCTCAAAGTAAAGACAGCGCTTTCGTCACTGGCACAGCGGGGCATTGGTACTTCAATTGGTTCAGGTACTGCAACCGCAGTTAAAACGGAAATAAAGAAACCCATAGCGCCGGAAGTTGTGTATGTTAAGACAGAGAAAAAAGAAGAGCCGAAGGTAATCGTTCCTGAAAAGAAGGAAAATGTGAAACTGGTCCGCAGCGATGCTCCTGCAAAGAACAGCGGCCTGAGTTTTAAAAGCATTTACGAATCACAGGTAAAAAATGCAAAGCTTACAGAGGAATTGGGCACTGCGGGTGTTTTTAAAAGTACCAGCGGCTGGAATGATAAAAAATATTATTGCCTGCATAATATGGCATCGCAGGGCACCATCATCAGGATAACCAACCCTGCCAACGGGAAGTTTGTTTTTGCAAAAGTACTCGACCTCTTGCCCGATATTAAACAAAATGAGAACCTGCTTATCAGCATCAGCAATGCGGCAGCTGATGAGCTGGGTGTAAGCCAGGGCAATTTTAACTGCACTATCAATTATTCAAAATAAAAATTCATGAAGAAAATATTTCTTGTAGTCATTGCTGCAACATGTGTTGCACAATCATTTGGCCAGTCTGATGTGGAAGCTGAAAAAAAAGCAGGCGTCTCAGGCAAACCAACTTTAGTGCCAGTTAAAAAGAATCTTGCTACTTCTGTTAAGGACCAGGCAGCCACCGGAACCTGCTGGAGTTTTTCAACAACTTCTTTGGTTGAAAGCCAGGCTTTAAAAAATAACCTGGGTGAATTTGACCTTAGTGAAATGTTCACGGTAAGAAATATTTACATTGAAAAAGCCAGGAACTATGTTTTAAGGCAGGGCTTTGCACGCTTTAGTGAAGGTGGCCTGGGGCACGACCAGATCAACGCTATTGCAAAATACGGCGCAATGCCCGAGTCTGTTTACAGTGGGTTACTTCCCGGAAAGAAAATGCATGATCACCAGAAACTGGTTGCTGAACTGAAAAATTATCTCGACAGTATAATTAAAGTGATACCGGTAGCTCAAAACTGGCTTACCCGCTTTACCAATATCCTGGATGCGGCACTTGGCAAGCCTCCTGCCGAATTTAGTTTCAAAGGAAAGCAATACAGCCCGGTAGATTTTGCAAAAAAATGTTTTACAGTTCAGGGCTGATGATTATGTTTCGCTCACTTCATTTACACACCATCCTTATTACCGGCCTTTTATACTGGAGGTTCCTGATAATTTCAGCAATGGTGCTTATGTGAATATGCCCATTGAGGAAATGCTGCAACTTACGAAGGAGGCCATTAATAAGGGCTACACCGTAATGTGGGATGCTGATGTTAGCAATATTGGTTTTTCGCAGAACCATGCTCTTGCGGCATTGTATGATACTTCTATTAATGCTATGAAGAAAATGAAAATGCGTAAATTCAGGGAAGAAGCGGAACGTCGCCAGCAAAATACGCGATCTACGGAGGCAAGCAAAGCAGAAGCAATCAAGGCCAGTGAGGCAGGAAAAGAAGCGCCGCGTGTAGCAGAACAAAAGGAGGAAGTTTTGTGGGATGCTGAGCTCCGACAAACCCTTTTTGAAAGCCTGGTTACCCAGGAAGATCATTTGATGCATATCACAGGGATGGAAAGGTCAACAAACGGGAATTATTTTTTTATGGTGAAAAACTCCTGGGGAAATGTAGGTCCTGAAAATGGTTATATCCATGTTTCAGAAAGTTATTTTGGTATCAATACCATCAGCATTATTGTGCCTAAGGCAGGAATAAGCAAAACAATGCGAGAAAAGCTGAATATATATTAACCGGCTCTTATACTTTTTTAAAAGCGACCCGTAATTTTCGGGTCGCTTTTTTTATTTTTTTTCTTTGGTAGCTGATTGCTCCATAATATTTTTTGGCATAGCTGCTACTCGGTCTGCCCTGTGTAAAACCCTTTAGTTTTAAGATTTCTTTTTTTTCGATGATGCCGGGTAAACCTATGCCAGCATAAGCAGCAAAGTGCTTGTGTATCTTTCATAAAGCTCCAGATCTTCAAATGGTAGGAGTATGCAAAAAATGTTTTTGGGGGCACTCATAAGTTATATGAGCTAATTATAATGTCAATATTTAAAAAAATAAAATACCTAAAACTGGTAACCCCGTAAAAAGGAAGCGATATCCATTTTCTTTTTACCTTCTAATTGTAATTCAATAATGGAGATATTGCCATCTGCGCAGGTAAAATGTAAGAAAGTTTTTTGATCGGTTTCAAAAGCTCCGGCAGCAATAGTAGGTATTTTAGATACTTTATCTACTTTATATACTTTCAACTTCTTACTATTTAAAAAAGTAAAAGCCGCCGGGTATGGTGCCAGGCCACGAATAAGATTATATACTTCATCCACAGATTTGTTCCAGTTGATTTCACAGGTTTCAGTAAATATTTTGGGGGCATGTTTCAGTGAGTCGTGAGATATGATTTCGGGGTCTTGCGTCCTTTCTTTTAAGTTGCCTTCAGCCAAACCTTTAACTGTTTTTACCAAAAGGTTGGCACCGATCTCTTTCATTTTATCATGCACATCGCCTGCAGTATCTGTTTCGGCAATTGAAAAGCTTTCCTGTAATAAAATATCACCGGTATCAATTTCATGCTTTAGTTTAAAAGTAGTAACGCCTGTTTCTTTTTCGCCATTGATAACCGCCCAGTTTATGGGGGCGGCACCACGGTATTGAGGTAACATGCTTCCATGCAGGTTTACAGAGCCCATTGGCGGCATGTTCCACACAACTTCGGGTAACATGCGGAATGCAACAACAACCTGCAGATCGGCATTAAGTTCCTTTAATTCATCCAGGAATTCAGGGTTCTTTAATTTTTCGGGTTGCAGAACCTGAAGTTTATTTTCAACTGCATATTTTTTTATGGCAGTTTGCTGCAATTGCATTCCCCTGCCACCGGGTTTATCAGGAGCCGTTATCACAGCCACAATATTGCAACCTGCATTTACCAATGCATCCAGTGAGGCAACAGCAAATTCGGGAGTGCCCATGAAAATGATACGCAGTTCTTTAAAATCTTTCATTCGCAACTTCAAGTTTAAAGAGGCTGTCTCAAAAGTATGTCATGTTGAGCTTGTCGAAACATTATTGAGCATAGTACAAATGTTCAACCGCCTTCGACAAGCTCAGGCTGACACCAAAGTCGGGCTTTTGAGACAGCCTCTTTTATTAAATGCGAAGTTATAATAAACCGCTATTTTAATACGGGCTTAATGAATTTATCTTTTTAACGAACCGAGGAACGGGGATGCAGGCATTATTGTTTTAATATTTGAACTGCTTTTTTCATTTGCCCATTGTTCCATTGCACTGATAACTGGTAGGTACCTCTTGCCAGCGCCGGAAGATAAATATTGAGCAGGTTATTGCCTTTTAAAACAGTGGCAGTTTGTGCTTTTATCAATGCTCCCTTACTGTCAAAAACTTTTATTGTTGCCTGCGATTGGTTGCCTGCGCTAATATTTATGTTTACCATATCAGTAAATGGATTGGGCCACACGTTAAATACATCTCCCGAATTACAGGATGACCTGAGCATTCCTGTATATTTTACCTGCCTGTTAATATCATACTGGGCAATACGATAATAACTATTTTCTACCCGGTTGTTATCTGTAAATAAATAATTTTTTTC
>JBKJMZ010000083.1:0-14287 GCA_046596255.1 Ferruginibacter sp.
GTTTCATCTATTTCGTAAACGTACTTACTCAATTCCTGGTTTAAAGTCTCGTTAAACTGCCTGATAGCACTACCATCTGTGTCTTTATAGTGTATGTCTTCTTTAGTAATAATATCACCAAATGACAGTTTTAAATTTTTACCAAACCTGCTGAAGGAACTGTAGTTAATTGCAACCGGTAAAACCTGCACATCAATTCCATCTTGCCAACTATTAATGGCCAGCCTTGCCGTTCCTTTTTTAAGTGGCCGCAAATGCCACTCATTAACGCACCTGCCTTCACTGAATATTAATACAATTCCTTTCTTTTTAAAAAGATCTTTGCAAAGTTTAAAAGTGGTGTAATTCTCTTCAAGATTTTCTACACCCTCACTTACACGATACACCGGAAACATTTTAAACAGGCGTAAAAATTTTGCGGCTGTTTTATTTTTAAATGCATCACCACGGGCAAGCGAATAAATGGTTCCATCAAACAAGGTGCAGAGTATAATAGCATCTAAAAATGAGTTGGGATGATTGCATGCAAGTAAAAGGCCCCCTTTATGACTAAGTAACTCTCTTTTATTAATTGCTATATCCCTGCAATAGAGCGGTAATGCAAGCCGGGCTATGATTTTTACAAATCTGTATAACAAAGCAGTTTTTTATTTAAATATAGGATTTTGTTGCCGGTTGGTGTCCCACCAACCGGGACTGTTGCCCATGGGCGGTGTCCCACCGCCCACTAACGAAAGTTTTCATTTCAGTTTGCCTGACAGCTCCTGTTATTTTTCATCTACCCCAAAAATAACTGGGGCTTCCGGTTTTTTTATGTAGGTATTAAATATTCTGTCCCAAAAACTAAATACAGAACCATAGTTACTATCCGTTTCTTTTTGTTTATTAGAATGATGGATGCGGTGCATCAGGGGGGAAGAAAAAAGTTTTCTGTATAGCATATCCATTTGGTCTGTTATTTTAATATTGGAGTGATGTATAACAATGGCTAAAAAGAAAATGGCTTCATAAATAAGTACAGGTAAAAAAGAAAACCCCAACAGCATCAACACGGCACTTTTATAAACTACGGAAAATAATAATTCTATTGCATGAAAACGTAATGCTGTTGTAGTGTTCATCATTCCGTCCCGATGATGAAAAACGTGGAAGCGCCACAAAAAACGTTGTGTGTGGTTAAGCCGGTGCCACCAGTACATTGCCAGGTCCATCAATAATATGGTTATAACTATTTGAACCCACAGCGGCATGTAGAACTGCTGTAAAAGGCCCCAGTTATGTTTATCAATAATGCCCAGCCACTCCACCATCCATATTGACGGAATATAAAGTACAAGGCCGTTTACTAATGCAATCAATAAATTGAAACCCTCATTTTTTAAATTATTATATTTTTTTGCCTGCGGAAAAATGTGCTCCATTATATATTGCAAAACAAATACAGCAAAAAGAATAATACTTTGAAGTTTCTTTTCGGGCAGATGGGCAAAATATTGTGTAAGATTTATTTCGCAGATCATGTTATTGAATTTTTGCTTTCCACCCAGTCCGCTTCTGTATCCACATCGGTTAAAACAGTTAAAAGGCTTGTGCTTAAATGATGGCGTTTCGTATCCTGTAAAGTATCTTCGTAAACGGTTGCTGTGCTCCACGCTTTGTTTTCAAATAGAAAAGGCAACATTTTTTTCATTCCTAAAAGATAATAACCTCCGTCCCTTGCCGGCCCTATTACAATATCTTTTTGATCTAAGCCTGCAAATGCTTCGTTTACTATAACTGTATTTAACTGCAGGCAATCGCTTCCAATAATGATCACTTTTTTAAATCCTTCGCTAAATACAAAAACAAAAGCATTTTTCATTTTTTCTCCAAGATTACTGCCTGACTGTAGTTTTTTGTGAAACCCTTTTTTATTCCAGATGTCATCTGGTTCAATCTGTTCATAATAAAAGACAAATTTATCCGCATCGCATTTATCCACCACCTGCATGGTGTGCAATAAAAGCTGTTTGTAAATATCCAGAGCTGTTTCATTGCCAACGGTTACAGCAACCCTGGTCTTTACTTTCCCTAATTCGGGGTTGCGAACAAAAATGATAATCGCTTCTTTCATCGTTTTCTTAATTTTTTTCCGTCTGTTCTTTTTGGGTACAGGGTAGTGTTTTTGTTTAAACCTAAATTCATTTGTTTTTGTGGCGAAGAATTTTTCGGGGCAATACCAAATCGCAGTTTCAAAGCACGTATGCCGGTTTTTATTTCATTCCACAAGTGCGGCGGTGGTTTGTAACCATAAGCCCTGTATTTACCGGGCTGAACTTTTCCTTTAGCTGCAATAAATTCCTCAAATATTTTTACCCAGCTTTTAAATTTTTGCATGTATTCCTTCTCGTGCTGCACTACATCTTCACTCTGGTTTTCACTGTATTTTTTATCCATACCACTGTCTGCGTATTCCCACAATGCCTCGGGAACTTCTATGCCGCCATACCTGCATTGCCATACTAATGGTGCGTAAGCCTGCCGCATATCATCAAAAGGTTCAGCATCGCCATCAAAATATTCTTTGTGCTGTAAAATTTTTGGAATATTATTTTCATCTATTTCATCGCCGCCCTGATCACCATAACAAAAAAATCCAGCAGTTCTTCCTTCCAGGTGATTCATCATCAGCGCTGCCCATTTTTCAGTTTTTTCCAGCTCCATGGCCAACTCAGGGTCTTTATGTGCAATTAACTTTTCATCAGGGTTGCCGCCATTCATACATACCAGCCGATCGAACATCAATTTTAAATTACTGGTGGGTGCATACCAGTTAACCGGCCCGATGATTGCCCAGGCATCAGCCATATCAAGCCTTGCATACATGTCCGCATCCCACATAAAATCAGGCTCAGCACGACTATTTTTTTTATAACAGTTACAAGGCCATACACATAAAGCCATTGAAGTGGAAACACAGGCATTGCAACTTTGTATATGTGCACGCCCATAAGCATTACTTAAATCTTCATAATCAATTTCCCATTCCTGTGGCAGCATACCAACCATCTTCAACATCAGCATTCTTGCTTTACTATCCACCCCTGGGCAATTATATTGTTTACGTCCCGAACCTGCAATGATCAGTATCCTGAATGGCCTTTCATTCACAGGCAAGGCGGCATTTTTATCATTAGGTTTCATACCTTTAATTTATGCAAAATATCTGGGAGGTTATAAAAAATTATTATAAAAGCCTGGGTGAAAATTATAAAGTTGATCCTGTAATTTTTCTGGCTATACATGTTATTGCCACGCCTGTATTTATTGCAGCAGTGGCATGGATTGTGAGCAATTACAAGGCCAAAAGATCACTGGTATTACCTGTAGTTGTGGCAACGCTGGTTTTTAATGCGGCCAATATCTACCTGGTAATTGTGGGAAAAAATATTCCGTGGTGGATATATGCCCTTCTTGCCACAACCACCATCCTCAGCGGGTATTTTTCAATAAAAAAAATAAAGAAGAAGCTTTAATAACTTTAACAACAACCCCCTCCATCGTAAAACCATGTACTGTCTGAGATAAAAATATCTTCTCTGTTTAAATCACTTAATGCACCTGCAGTTTTATCACATACTGCCAAAGGCATGTTGGGTAACAGCAAATGACCTCTATTATCATCAAAACTTTCTTCGTTACCAAAATAAATGGCGGTTTTACCGGTAAATACACAAGGGCCATCTTCGGGCATCGGGTCTTTAATGGCACATACTTCCACACTCTCGATGTAAATCAGTATATCGGTTGCATAATTTTTTGGGTCAAGAATACGGTATGGTCTTTTGGCTCTTATCTCGATGGTGCCAAAACCAATATCGGTGATCATTTTTATGTACTCATTTAAGGGTAAAGAGCCAGTTAGACACAATGCTCTTAATCTTTCATCTTCTTTTAATGCTTCGGGCATTTCGGTTTCGCAGGTTGGGTCGCTCATTACCAGGCGGCCACGTGGTTTTAATACACGGTACATTTCCTGCAATGCCAGTTTTAATTCTTCATGCTTAAAAATATTGAACAGGCAGTTTTGGGCAGCTACATCAATACTGTTATCTTCAACCGGTAAATTCAATGCATCACCTTTTCTTAAATCAACAAATTCTTTTTTAAACCAGGGGTTCAATTTTTCTGCTTCCGCAAAATTTCTTTCGCTTGCAGCTAACATCTCATCAACTACATCTACACCAATTACACCGTTTTTTTGTCTGCTGAAATAGGCAAACTGCAATAGCTCCATACCGCCACCAACACCTACATACAATATTTTAGGATTGTTAATCAGATCTCTGGGATTAACCGTAGAGCCGCAGCCATAATTCATCTGCTGCATAATTACGGGCATATCCAGGCCCGGTAATTGCCAAATAGGTGTGGTGGTACAACATAAACCTAGATCTGGTTTTTCCGCTGCTTCTTTGTAAACATTTCTGGTAGTTTCTAAATAAGTTGTGCTCATATATATTAATTGTTAAGTAATTGAATGATAAAATAGAACAAAGCACTTAACAAACCCGCAATGGGTAAAGTTAAGAGCCAGGAAAATGCAATTTTTGAAATTTCTTTATTATTAGCAGTTTTATTTACAAGCCCAATACCGTAAATACTGCCTACAGATACATGCGTCGTGCTAACCGGTAAACCAAATTTACTGGCTGCAATTACCAAACAACCGGTAACTAAATTAGCCGTAAAACCCTGGCCATGATTCATTTTGGTAATTTTTTTACTCATAGTTTCGGCAATGCGTTTTGCATTTAATACACCACCAACAGCCATGGCCACAGCAAGTATTATAATATTTACCGGTAACGAAAAGAAATTACAGAGCAGCATCAGCGATACTAATTTTGGAGTATCATTCAATCCTCTTGCAAAACTTACAATACCAGCACTGATATAATGGAACACATTTAATACTGATTGAAATTGAATGCCGAGTATTTTTCCCTGGTATTGATTTATACAGTTTTCGGTGGTATCAAATGTTGCCTGTGTGGTTTGTAAAGCAACAAAATTAGCCGATTGTGCAACAGCCACCGGAACCCATTGCTTCTTTCCTACACATATGCAGCTTTCTTCTGTAATGTTTGCGGCTTTGCGGCTTCGTTTAAGCAAGGCATATAAAATTGCAGCAATTACCACCGCAATTACCGGCCCTAAAACTAAAGGCAAAAAAAATGTTTTACCCAACTTACTAAAATTAACTGCACTGCCCACGGCCATCAAACCTGCACCCACCAATGCTCCTACCAAGCCATGCGTTGTAGATATAGGAAACCCATATCTTGTTGCCAGTAGAACAGTAGCACCGGCAGCCAGCGCAACGGCCAACACAAAATCAACGGATTTAATAACATCATCAGGTACTAATCCTTTGCCCGAAAAGTTTTTTATTAATGCAGCTGCAAAAAAATACGAACATACACTGCCGGCAAAAGTTGTTATAGTTGCCAGCATTAATGCCGGTTTGTATTGCAAAGTGCCACTGCCCCACAAGGTGGCCACTCCTTTAAAATTATCATTTGCCCCGTTGGAGTAAGTGAGTAGTAAAACCGCCAGTAATAATAATATCAGCATGTTTTAAAAATTATATCGTACAGTCAATTGCCCCTGCATACGAGATAAAACAGGATCGTACTGCCAGGGCGTTGTTGTTGTATTATTACAATTAAGTTCGGGTACTTATTTGGGCAAATGAACTTGAAGTAAAAACAAATAATAAAATTATAATAATACAATTTTGCATCAGCCGGAAGACTTATTAAAAAAACGGAATCCTTCTCAGGATTTCTTTTACAGCTTTTAAAAAGTAAATTAAAATGCTGAAACTGCTGGTGGGCCACGTAAAGCAAAGCCGCTGGAGAAAATATTGTGGAGGATGGAAGTTATTACAATTACATGATCTGAAATGCTGTTACATAAGCGGCTTAACAATTTTATAAAACTATTAGGGGATAAAAAACTAATTAAAGCTTTTAAATTAGCCGTTGTGTTTATATCCTGTTGTGAGGGAAGTAAAAATAAGCGGGCCTTTATATTGTTTCTTAAATGAGTACTGATGTTTTTAAATAGCTGGTTGCTGCCCCATTCAAAATTTAAAAAGCTATTGCGTTGATAATGTTTTTTTTGCACTGTCAGTAAATAAAAACCCCCGTGACTGTCGGCACCAATACTATTGGTATTGTTTTGAACCTTGCTGTGCGCTTTTAAAATATCTTTTGCTGATAATCCGGCGCAATCGCTGCCAATGGTAATTAAATTATGGTAGCCACTGCCAAAACAATATTCAATAGCATTACAGAATTTTTCACCAAAACTTTCACCATGTTGATTCCCTTCATTAATAATGATAAAAGGGAGATTGGTTTCTTGTACAACGGCAATAGTTTTATTATATAATGCCTGGTGAAGTTGTAAGTTTTTTGCTTTATTGGGGTGTAGTATCTTATGCTTATGCTCTGCATAGGCAGAGCGGCTGAATACTAATATGGCAATATTTTGTAACAGGTTGAGTGTTTGTCGTATTTACGATATTTAATGATGCTTAGTTTTACCCTGCAACTGTACCCCCACAACTGCTTCCTGCACCGGCTGTACAGCCAAAGCAATGCTGGTTTACAACGATGGAACGGTTTCGTAAGCTGCTACTATTGAATTGTGAAATGTGCTGGCTGCTACAATCAACTTTCAGTTCCAACATCTGGTTAAAATCACAATCATATATGTACCCATCCCATCCTATAGAAAGCGTATTGCGGCACATAACATTTGCTGCTGCTAAAGGATTAAAAGCCGCCAAAAGTTTCTCCATGTACTTTTCATAATTGCCGCTTTGCAGCAGGTAATCTAAAAAGCGGCTTACTGGAAGATTGGTAATAGCAAACAAATTATGAAATGAAATACCAAAATCTTTTTTCAATGAATCTTTAAATTCTTTTTCCAAAGCTGTTTGCGATGGAGGAAGAAATGCACCAGCTGGATTGTACACAAGATTCAATATCAAATCGCTTCCCTCCAAACCATAGCCAACTGCATTCAGCATTTGCAGCGCTTTAGTACTATCTTCAAAAACGCCATCGCCTCTCTGCTTGTCGGTTCTGTCTTTTGAATAAAAAGGAAGGGATGATACCACTTCTATGTTGTGCAATTTGTAAAACTCCGGCAGATCGTAATACTTTTTATTTGCACTGATGATGGTGAGGTTACAGCGCACAATTATTTTTATTTGAGGACTTGCCTTTTTTATTTCTTCAACGAACCACCTGAAGTCAGGATTCATTTCCGGCGCACCGCCTGTAAGATCTACTGTGGTGAAACTTGGGTTTGCGGCCAGCACATCAATACATTGCTGCATGGTTTCCCTGGTCATGATTTCTTTTCGGTCCGGGCCTGCATCTACATGACAATGCTTGCAAACCTGGTTACACATTTTACCTACATTGATCTGGAATATTTCCAATGCTGTAGGTTTTAGCGGGTATAATCCAATGCTCTCAAGCTTTTGCTGAAACGGTACCAATTTAAATGCATCATCATGATTTGCGCCATGTTCCAGTATTTCTATCTGCTCATGTGCATCTGCCAGTATACTGTGTTCTGCTTTTAATGATTTCATAGACACCCCAAACCCCTAAAGGGGCTTTTGACTCTGCTGACTAAAACTGTTATGTAAATAGCAAGCAAAGTACTGTTTATAATATTGCCACTTTTCATTTGTTGAAGAAGATAGCAGGTTTAATTTGCTCAATAAATAACTAAATGTACAAGAGTGCGACGCCAATGAAGCTACATAGCAATTCAAAAGTTCGGCTCAAAAAATCTTATGTCAATATTTAAAAAACTGATTTTGAAAACTGTATAATGCTACCCAGTTCCCCCTTCAGGGGGCGGAGGGGGTTACATCGCAATTTCTTTCACTTTATTCATCATCTGTACACCATGCACCAGTGCTGCCCCACCTTTAATGGCAGCGGCAATATGAACTGCTTCCATCATCTGTGCTTCGCTATATCCTTTTTCGTAAGCATCGCTGCTGTAAGCATCAATACAATAAGGACATTGCACCGCATGCGCCACAGCCAATGCAATCAAAGATTTTTCTTTGGCAGTTAACGCCCCGTCGGCAAAGGTTGCCCCATACCAGCCAAAAAATTTATCTGCAAGTTCTTTCTGGTATTCGCCGATGTTCCCAAATTTAGAAAGATCTTTTGCATTGTAATAATGGTCGCTCATAATTTGTATTATTTATAATTATCTAAGTAAAGAGTCCAGTCGTATTTTTTAAACCTGATAACAGGATTGACAGCCGGGGGCAATAATTGTTTTGCCTTTAATATTTCTACTATCTTTTTCTTGCCACCAAAATCCCTGCGAAACCAGCTTAAAATTGCAGGAAGCTGTAACACATTAGTTGCTGCATTATAACTTGTCTCGCCGGTAAGATAGGCCAGTGCTGCAACCTCAAGCTGATTGTCTATTTTTTCGGGGTCGTAAAAGGCTATTGGCGGACAGCTTTTTGCACCGCAGTTTAAAGCAAAGTGAATACGGTTATCTAACTTATTTACACGTAATTGTTTTTCTGTTTTGCCTGGAAATAATTTATTTAAATAGCCCAGGCTCCATTTTATTTTACTTCTTCTTAATAAACCGTGTTCAATTTTATCAAGGCTGAAAGCATTACCTGCAATGATGATGTTCTTATTTTTAAAAAAAGCGTTCCTGTTTTTATATTGGTCAGGATCTTTATGTAGTGAAGCATTGGTGTAGGCATTGTAAAGATTTATCCAGAAAGCTTTTTTTTCCTCATCAGTTTTTAAGCCTTTTATAAGCTCCTCAAAATTGAGATCTTTCAATTGGTTTATATAAGTGGTTACGTCTTCATGGGTTTTGGCAGCATACATAAAATCCTGTGATAACTTTACAAGAACATTGCTGCTACCTGTGTATAATTCGGCAGTTGTATTAGCTTGTGCCTTAATTACCGAAGTGACAGGTGTGGTAGGTTTTGATTCCATTAATTTTTTTCCATCTTCAATAAATTTTTCCAACATATTTTCAGACAGGTCGGCCGCATTTGTGATTGATAAAACTTTTAAATCTTTATCCAGCACTACTGTGTAAGGGTAGGATGGAGGCTTGAAAGCATCTGTAAATAAGTTGTCTTCATCTACCAACATCGCAAAAGCGAAAGGCTGTTTATTGCTGATAAATTTTTCCAATTTACTTTCAGATTCTATTGAAACCAGCAAAATGCTGATATCTTTTGTAAACCTTTTTTTGTAAGCCTCCAGTTCCGGTAAAGCCCTTAAACATGGAGCACACCACGTGCCAAAAAAATCGATGATGGTAATGGATGATTTAATGTTATTTAAAGAATTTGGTGAATCGGGGGCATTCAATAATTTCTTAAGGGCCAGGTCATTCACAATTTCACCTGCCTGGTAACCTTTTTGAGCATTGGTAAGTATGGATAAGTATAGTAAGGGTATAAGTAATAACTTTTTCATATTTGCACATCATCTATTCAGTTTCAATTTACGTACATTCACTAAATAAAGATTTAAGATGCAGCTATCTGTTTCTATGGTAAAAGAATGTGCTTTGTTTCTGCAACAGCAAGGCTTTGAAAAACCAGTTGCAAGTATTGTGCTTGGAACGGGTTTGGGGGCATTAATTGACCAGGTCAACATACTCGTATCTATACCATACAGTGAAATCCCCCACTTTCCTGAATCTACAGTGGAGTTTCATAAAGGCAGCCTCATTTATGGTACAATAAACGATATGCCTATAATTGCAATGCAGGGCAGGTTTCATTATTACGAAGGATATAGTATGCAGCAGGTAACATTTCCTATAAGGGTGATGAAAGAGCTTGGTGTAAAGTATTTGCTTTTAAGCAATGCTGCAGGTGGTATGAACCTGGACTATAATAAAGGTGATCTTGTATTACTTACAGATCATATTAATGAACAGCCCGATAATCCCTTACGGGGATTGAATGATGTTGCTTTTGGAAATCGATTTGTAGATATGTCTTGTCCTTATAGTAATGTGCTTAGTGAAAAAATATTGGATGCAGGGCGGAAATTGTCTATAACAATAAAGCAGGGGATCTATGTAGCTGTTGCAGGCCCTAACCTGGAAACACGGGCTGAATACAAACACTTGAGCCGAATGGGTGCTGATATGGTGGGCATGAGTACAGTGCCCGAAGTTATAGTTGCCAATCATATAGGTTTACCTTGTGCAGCAGTAAGTGTAATTACAGATGAATGTGATCCTGAAAATTTACAACCAGTTAATATTGCCGAGATCATTGCTGTTGCCGGGAAGGCTGATGAAAGATTAAGCCAGGTTTTTGTTGAAATGCTTAAGGGATTAATTTAACTGTGGGTCTATAGGATAGTTGATCATTTTCTGATATTCACCCCCGAGTTCCTTCAGACTTCCTTTCCATATTTCATTGTAGCCCGTGTTAAAGACGAGTTTTAGGTTTGCAGACACAGTGAGCCAGCTTTTTTCTTCAAGCTCAGCCAGCAGTTGGTTATCGCCCCAGCCGCTATAGCCAATGAAGAATTTAATTTTAGAAAGGTCAATACTATTAGTTTTTATCAGGGCAGCCACAGTTTCAAAATTTCCTCCCCAATACATATTTTCACTCACTTTAACCGATTCAGAAATCAGGTCCGGGTATTGATGTAAAAAATGGATCGTATTCATCTGCACGGGCCCTCCATAATACACAGGTAAATTATAACCTTCCAGGTCAGCTACCAGTTCGTCCAATGTTTGCTCTATCTGTTTATTCAATACAAACCCAAAACTTCCTCCTTCCTTGTGCTCACACAAAAGCACAACGGTGCGTAAAAAATTGGGGTCCTTTAAAAATGGATCTGCTATCAATAATATGCCTGCAGCGGGTTCAATCATATTTGTAAAGTAGTATTTAATTATAAAAAAACCATGCCTCCCGTATTTTTTTTATAAAAAATCTAAACCTTAGTTAAATTTAATCTTTAAAGCATTTAAATTATATTACAGGCGTTTACTGAATTACCTTTACAGCAATGAAGAAGATCTTTCCTGTCATAACTATATTGATACTGCTTTCGCTGTTTGGGCTTATTTTTTTCCAGTTCTTATGGATCAAAAGTGCAAAAGAAACCAAGGATAAACAGGTATATGAGAACATAGTACGGGCTGTTACTTATGCTGGTAATTTGCTTACACAGGAAAAAAATGCCTTAATGCCCATGCCACGCAAAAGCGACCTGCTTTTTCCGGGCGATAAATTACAGATGCAGTATTTTAAGCCGTCGGTGATCACGCGGTTTTCAAAAGATGAGATCTCAGATATTATCCGAAGGGGTTTTGATAAAAATAACCTACAGAATTATCCTTTCGAATTCAACGTCATGGTCACTGCAATAAACGGCGAACAGATCTCAAGTGACAATTTTTTTAAGTATTATATGGATACCGTAAACAGCTTAAAAATTGTTTACGCTCTGGAGCCGGCAACGGGCAGCAGCTTTGAAAACCTGGTAAGTGAAGAATTATTATCAGTAATAGTACCACACCAGCAAAGGCTTATCTGGAAAGAGGTAATTGGATTCATTTTATCTGCCATTCTTTTTACATTAATTATTACCACTGCATTTTTTATTACCATCCGTACATTATTAAAACAGAAAAAGCTCAGCGAGATAAAATCTGATTTTATCAATAATATGACTCATGAGTTTAAAACACCCCTGGCAACGATTTCACTTGCCGTTGATGCTTTAAAAAATGAAAAGGTAGCGGGTAACAAAGAAAAAACAGATTATTTCACTGCTATTATAAAAGAAGAGAACAAGCGGATGAATAAGCAGGTGGAAACCATACTGCAAGCTGCCTTGCTTGATAAGAAAGAAGTACAACTCAACCTGAAAAGATCTGCAGGACATGACCTTATTGTAGCTGCGCTTAATAATATAAACCTGCAGGTGGAGGAGAAGGGCGGAACACTGGAAGTTGAACTGGAGGCAGATAATGATGTGATCATGGCTGACGAAGTTCATTTCACTAATTTGATAAACAGCCTGCTGGATAATGCCGTGAAATACTCAAAGGAAAACCTCCATATCAAACTCAGCACAAAAAATACAGGAAGCCAGTTTAAAATAAAAATTGAGGACAATGGCATTGGTATGAACAAAGAAACACTGCATCGTATCTTCGAAAAATTTTACCGTGCTCATACCGGTAACGTTCATAATGTAAAAGGCTTTGGCCTTGGATTAAGTTATGTAAAGACCATGGTTGAGGCTCATCATGGCACCATAAAAGCTGAAAGTGTTTTAGGCAAATGCAGTACTTTCTGCATCGTTGTTCCACTGGCAAAATGATCAGCAGTTTCCCTTACTATGCCCTTAATTTTCTTAAGGTTATTTACTTATTCACCGTTATCCACATCTTTCCACATATACTTCACATCCGTTTTTGAAATTTTAAGACCATAATCAATCCAATTCTGCAATAGCTCGTGTGGATAAAAATCTTTTACCCTTTTTTGTCTTTAAAGTGGGAAAAAGTGTTATTTTGTGGGAGTATATGTTATTCCACTGCTTAAATACTTGAAAATGATAGGTTTCCTCGGTGAATATGAGGCCACTTTAGATGCTAAAGGACGCTTTCTTTTACCGGCTGGCTTTAAAAAGCAGATGCCGCAAGAGGGTACTACGCACTTTATCATTAATAGGGGATTTGAAAAATGCCTCACATTATATCCGCAACAAAGCTGGGATCCTATTTTTTCTGAGATCAGCAAATTGAATGATTTTGACCCTAAGGTAAGAGAATTCAGGCGCTATTTTCTAAACGGGGCCACACAGCTAGAACTGGATTCTGCCGGCAGGTTGCTGGTGCCCAAAAACCTCACCGAACATGCAGGGCTTGAAAAGGAGATCGTATTGGTATCGGCGGTTAACAAAATTGAGATCTGGGACAAAAGTAAGTATATGCAGTTCTTTGAAACTTTTACACCACAATCATTCAGTGATCTGGCGAACGAAGTGATGAATAAAACAGCTAATGGCTAAAGTGTTTAATTGTTAAATGGTTAATATGAACTCAAAACGTTCCGAAAGTAAACCAACAATTAAACAATTAAACAATTCAACCTTGCAATATCACACGCCTGTTTTACTTAATGAATGTATAGAAGGTTTGAACATCAAACCCGGAGGCGTGTATGTTGATTGCACTTTTGGCGGCGGTGGTCATAGTGTTGCCATATTGCAGCAATTAAATGCCAACGGCAAGCTGATCGTATTTGACCAGGATGAAGATGCCCGGCAAAATTTGCCTACCGGACAGGCAGGCCAGCCTAAGGATGAGCGGGTGATCTTTGTTCCTCAAAATTTCAGGCACCTGCAAAGGTTCTTACGATTGCATAAATTTCCCAGGGTTGATGGAATTCTCGCTGACCTTGGGGTTTCGAGCCACCAGTTTAACGAAGCAGCCCGGGGATTCTCTACCCGTTTTGATGCTCCACTGGATATGCGTATGGATCAACGGCAGTCAATTACTGCAGCAGATATACTTAAGAATTTCTCAGAATTACAATTGCATAAAATGTTTGAGCAATATGGTGAAGTGACCAACGCTAAAACATTGGCAACAACAATTGTATCACAAAGAAGTTTAACACCCATCCGCACGATCAATGAATTCAAGATCGCAGTACATGCAGTGGTTAAAGGTAATCCTCAAAAATATTTTGCACAGGTCTTCCAGGCATTACGGATCGAGGTTAATGACGAACTGGGAGCATTGAAAGAACTGCTGCAGCAAACAGTATTGGTATTAAACCCCGGGGGAAGAGTTGCAGTGATCACCTTCCATTCGCTGGAAGACAGGATCGTAAAGAATTTTTTCAGGGATGGAACTTTTGAAAATACAGAGATAGATGATGTTTATGGTCACCGCTTTAAAAATCCATTTAGCGTAATTACAAAAAAACCAATCTCTGCAACCGAAAATGAATTAAAAGATAATACAAGGTCACGAAGTGCAAAATTGAGAATAGCAGAGATGAAATAAAAGCCTGCCTGCGGTAGGCAGGTTGTAATAAAATATGTCAACAGAAAATGAAATAAAGGAACAGCCGGTTGCAGCCCAGAAGCTGGATTGGAAGAAGCTTATAAGCCATAAATGGGTTGTAAGAAATATTCCTTTCTTCTTGTTTTTAACGTTATTGGCC
>JBKJMZ010000113.1:0-10170 GCA_046596255.1 Ferruginibacter sp.
CTTGGATTTAACCTGGAGGGCGTTGGTATTGATGATATTCATGTATTTGATAAGGCAGTAATTTACAATAGTGTACCTATTACGGCAATTACACAAAATGTAAGTGGCAGCAATTGGATACATTTTAATTCAGGTGCAACAAGGGTTGTATCTATTAATGCAAATGGAAATAATCTTGGAAATACTACAGTAGGTGTTTATCCATACACTGGGACAGTACGTTATCAAAACTACCAGTACTATGTTAATAGAAATATTGTTATAAGGCCAGTCACAGTACCACTTTCGGATGTTGCCGTGCGGTTTTATTTTACTGATACAGAAGCAAAAAGCCTGCTTGCAGCCACGGGATGTGGAGTATGCACTAAACCCATTGACCCTTACGAACTGGGGGTTACCAAATTCAGCGGTTCGGCAACACAGGAAAACGGAACGCTTGCAGATAATACAGCGGGTCTATACTCATACATTTTACCGGCTAATACAGAAATAGTTCCCTATGATAATGGGTATTACGCTGAATTTGTGGTAAATAGCTTCAGCGAATTTTGGCTTAATCACGGTGGAATTGGGGGCATCCATTCTTTACCGGTAAACCTGCTGAGCTTTGAAGCGGTTAAGCAAAACAAAAAAGTTTTGTTGCAGTGGACCACAGATAATGAACTTAATGCAGACAGGTTTCAGGTAGAAAGAAGTGCAGATGGAATAAATTATACAACTATAGGAAATGTGATCGCATTAAATGGCAGCACTAAAAATAATTACAGCCTGGTTGATCTGCAACCTTTGGCAGGCCTTAATTTTTACCGTTTAAAAATGATAGATATGGATGGCAGCTTCCGCTATTCTCCCATGCGAAAGGTCAATTTTAATAATGCGGGTGATGATATCACGATTTATCCAAACCCTGTTGTGAATGGGACTGTTTTTATTGCTTCATCAGCCAATTGCAACAAGGCCATCATCTTTGATGCTGCCGGTAAAATGATTAGGACATTTGCATTAACGGGCAGAAACAATACACTTGACCTTGGCGGTATTGCAAAAGGAACCTACCAGCTCCGTGTCTTTACAGAAAATTCAGTTCATACAGAAAAGATCGTTATCCAGTAATACATATTTCAATTTTTGAGTGCTTCTGTATTTTGATCTATACAGAAGTATTTTTTATTTTTTTTATTTGTAACTTACCGCAAACATTATTAATGGCATTGCAACCATGGCGTACCGGTAAAGTCATCCGGGTAGAAAATGAAACAAAAGATACCAAACGATACTGGATAGAAGTGCCCGAACTAAATTCCTTTGATTTTATTCCGGGGCAATTTGTAACACTTGATCTTCCAATTCACGAAAAAGCAAATAAACGCTGGCGCAGTTATTCCATAGCTTCCTGGCCCGATGGTACCAATGTTTTTGAGCTGGTGATCGTACTGGATAAAAAAGGCGCAGGTACTAACTATATCTTTAATGAAGTGCAGGCCGGCTCAATCTTTTCATTCCGTGGTCCACAGGGAGTATTTACCTTAAGAGAGCCATTGGACAAAGATATTTTCCTCATCTGCACCGGTACAGGCATAGCACCATTCAGGAGCATGGTCAATCATATAAAGAATAAAAAAACACCACACCACCGTGTTCACCTCATTTTTGGGTGCCGCACAAAGGATTCACTCTTATATTATGATGAAATGAAAAAGTTGGAGGAACAAATCCCTTCTTTTAAATATATACCCACACTTTCAAGAGAAGCATGGGGGGGCGCTACAGGATATGTGCATCCCATTTACGAGGAACTTTGCAAAGATAAAAGGCCAGCCAATTTTTATTTATGCGGATGGCGGGGGATGATCGATGAAGCGAAGAGCAGGATCATGGAAATGGGTTATGATAAAACAGATGTTCATATTGAATTATATGGGTAAATATTTTTGAGTTGTATTTTTCAGTAACTTGAAACGATAAAGGTCCTTTTAAAAATTCAATACATATGGGTGCTTCTTCCATGATCATTCTCATCATTGCCGGGCTTGCGTTTTCCGTGATTGCTATCCTGGTTGCCGGATTGGTAACTAAAGGAACTAAAAATCCTCAGAAAGGAGAACCTTATGAGTGTGGTATTCCTACACAGGGTAAAACATGGGTACAGTTGAATGTAGGCTATTATCTTTTCGCCCTTATTTTTTTAATTTTTGATGTTGAGCTCATCTTTATTTTTCCATGGGCCGTTGTAGCCAAATCAGTAGGATGGGTTGCATTAATTGAGATCATCATTTTCTTTTTTATATTATTTATGGGATTCTTGTATGCACACAAAAAAGGGGCGTTGAAGTGGAAGTAAAGCCCCCTCCAGCTCCCCCAAGGGGGAGAGTTATCGTAGCGAGGATGATGTAGAAGATTGAAGCGAAGAAAGGCATTAGATAGTTAAAAGAGATTTTTAAAATAAATGAACAATTCTTCAAATAATTCAGAGTCTTTTAAAACCCCTCCTTCGGAGGGGCTTGGGGAGGCTGTGCAGATCTTGGAAACACCTGGCGGTGGCATTGTATTAAGCAAACTGGATAATGTGATCAACTGGGCAAGGTCAAACTCTTTATGGCCGCTTACTTTTGCTACCAGTTGCTGTGGCATTGAAATGATGGCAGTTGCTTCAGCAAAATATGATTTTTCAAGATTTGGATTTGAAGTGGCACGAGCCTCGCCACGCCAGGCAGATGTTATCATCATTGCCGGCACCATCGTAAATAAAATGGGACCGGTATTAAAAAGATTGTACGACCAGATGGCTGATCCAAAATACGTGATCGCTATGGGCGCCTGTGCTATAAGCGGCGGACCATTTTTTTACAACACTTATTCTGTTGTAAAAGGCGCCGATCATATAATACCAGTGGATGTTTATATCCCCGGTTGTCCACCAAGGCCCGAAGCCTTGTTGCATGCACTGATAAGCTTACAGGAAAAAATAAAAGCCGGTATGACAAGAGAGCAAATAAAGACCGGCAAATAATAATTATGGGGAACGAAGAATTAAAGACCAAAATAACTGAACTACTTGCAACTGCCAGTTTTGATGAGACAGGTGAGTGGCTTACTATTGCAGTTGATCCAAAAGATTGGTTACCGCTAGCTCTACAACTTCGCCATGAAGAGACTTTACATTTCGATTATCTTTTTTGTGTAACCTGTATAGACTGGTCGCAGACCCCTGCGGGGAAAACCAACCTTTCCATGGTCTATCATCTTAGCTCAACCATATTCCGGCATAATATAGTTATCAGGTCTATACTTAACAGGGATAAACCCGAAATTGAATCTGTAACCCATATCTGGAAGACGGCTGAGTTTCACGAAAGGGAAGCTTATGAAATGTTTGGTGTTGATTTTTTAAACCATCCCGACTTACGGTTATTGATACTACCGGATGGATGGGAAGGAAAGAACCCGATGCGGAAGGATTTTGAGGATCCGGTTAATATGATAAAGTTATAAAAAGCCCCAGCCCCCTCTATCCCTCAAGAGGGAAGTGATGTAGAAGAGATGAGCGTAGATATAAATTTATGAAAAAGCTAATGTTTAGAGAGACAGAAATATTAGAAAGTAGTTCCAATCCCCCCTTGGGGGGCGGGGGGGCTGGAGATCTTGTAATCAATGTAGGACCTCAGCATCCTGCAACACATGGTGTATTGCACCTGGTGATCACGTTAAATGGTGAGACGATCAAAAAAGTTGAGCCACATCTTGGTTATATCCATCGGTCTATTGAAAAAATGTGTGAGAGCCTTACTTATCGCCAGTTCATTTATGTTACCAGCCGCATGGATTATCTCTCGGCTCATATCAACAACCAGGCCTGTGCGTTAACGGTAGAAAAAGGGTTACAGGTGGAGGTTCCGGAAAGAGCACAAGTGATAAGAGTGCTAATGGCAGAACTTACAAGAATTGCATCGCACGAATTGTGGTGGGGCGCCATGGCCATGGATATCGGTGCATTTACGCCATTCTTTCATGCATTCAGGGAAAGGGAAACTATTAATGATATCATGGAAAAAACCTGCGGTGCCAGGTTAACGATGAATTATATAGTACCGGGTGGTGTGATGCAGGAATTGCATCCCGATTTTCAAAAAGAAGTAAAAGCATTCATTACACTTTTTAAATCGAAAGTGCATGAGTATGATGAAATGGTAACAGATAATATTATTTTTCAAAACCGCATGAAGGGCGTAGGTATCTTATCAAAAGAAGATGCGATCTCTTTTGGCTGTACCGGTCCAACGGGCAGGGGAAGCGGCGTTCAATGTGATATCAGGAAATTATATCCTTATGATGCTTATCATAAAGTTCAGTTTGAAGAGATTATTGAAACAGCCGGCGATTCACTGGCCCGCTACATGGTTCGCATAAAAGAACTGCATCAATCCATATATATCATAGAACAGTTGATCGATAATATTCCTGAAGGCGATTTCCAGGCAAAAACAAAAGCCGTTTTAAAATTACCTAAGGGAGAATTTTATCAGAGAGTGGAAACAGCAAGAGGAGAATTTGGAGTGTATATAGTGAGTGAAGGAGGGATGACACCTTACAGAATTAAATTCCGTTCCCCGGGGTTTTCAAATCTGTCAGCACTAGATCATATGGCAAGAGGAAGCAAGCTTGGAGATTTGGTAGCGATGATGGGAACACTTGATCTGGTGATACCGGATATAGACAGGTAAAAGGCCTCCCCAAACCCCTCCGAAGGAGGGGCTTCGGAGCCTGAAAATTTGATGAGTTTGATTAGAAGTAAGTGCTTGAAGCATATTGTTGAATAAAGATAAGTTGATGAAATGCTTAATTACAAAAGCTAAATAAAAAAATAATGCCCGGCCTCCCTCTCTTTTGGAGAGGGAACGAGGGTGAGGCCATGTGGAGCTTAACAAACATATCAGGTGGAATACAAAACTGGTTGAACGAAATGTTCAGTCCAACCTGGGCATTGATCTTTCAGATGGTCATAGCAGGCATTGCTGTGATCAGCTTATTTGCTGTACTGGGATTGGTTTTAGTTTTAATGGAAAGAAGGGTGGCTGCCTGGATGCAGATCAGGCTGGGACCAAATCGGGTTGGCCCAAAAGGCTTATTACAATCCTTCGCCGATACTTTAAAGTTGTTGGTGAAAGAAGGTTTAACTCCAACTGGTGCCGATAAATTTTTATTCAACCTTGCACCCATCATTGCATTGGTGGTGGCCATGCTGTTGATGGCGCCCATTGCTTTTGCAAAAGATTTTCAACTCTGGAATTTAAATATAGGGGTGCTGTATGTAACAGCAGTGTCTTCTATCATGGTCATCAGTATATTAATGGCAGGATGGGCAAGTAATAATAAATATTCCCTGATGGGAGCTATGCGTAGCGGGGCACAGATCGTGAGTTATGAATTATCCGCCGGGCTGTCCATTCTTACTATTGTTGTATTATCCGGCAGCTTGAATATTTCCGACATCATTTATGCGCAGGCCGATGGATGGTGGATATTTAAAGGGCATATACCGGTTATCATTTCCTTCGTGATCTTTATCATTGCTGTTACTGCAGAAACCAATCGTGCACCATTTGACCTTGCCGAAGCGGAATCAGAATTAACTGCGGGGTTTCATACGGAATACTCGGGAATGAAGTTCGCTTTGTTCTTTTTGGCGGAATATGTGAATGTATTTATAGTATGTGCCATTGGCGCTACCTTGTTTTTGGGAGGATGGATGCCCCTGCATATCGGCAACTGGGAAGGCTTTAATCATGTGATGGATTATATTCCATCCAGTTTATGGTTCTTTGGAAAAACATTCTTCCTGATATTCGTGATCATGTGGTTCAGGTGGACGTTTCCCCGCCTGCGTATAGACCAGTTGTTGAATCTTGAGTGGAAATATTTATTGCCAATAAGCATGTTTAATTTATTACTGGTAACAGCAATTGCAATATTGGGATGGCATTTTTAAGCCCCCAATCTGGCGAGGAAATGGAGGAGATTGAAATGAAGATTATATTTTTGGTAAATAGACTTAATAAAAAGTAACTGTTGTGTAATGGGTGATAACTTAAAACATAAAGACTCTAAAACTCCCCCCTTTGGGGGCGGGGGGGCCGGATGGGGGGTTCAGTATTTTAAAGATATCTTCAGCGCCATCAAATCACTCCTTGTGGGTATGCGCCGCACCGGTTATTATTTTACGCATCATAAAGAGATCATCACACAGCAATATCCCGATAACAGGGAAACACTCAACCTGCCGGAAAGATTCAAAGGCGAAGTGATCCTGTTGCATGATGAAAATAATGAGCACGCCTGCACCGGCTGTACTGCATGTGAACTGGCCTGTCCTAATGCAACCATTAAAATTGTTACCAGGTTCGACATAACACCTGAAGGCAAAAAGAAAAAGGCGCTTGACAAATTTGTGTATCACCTGGAGCTGTGTACATTATGCAATTTGTGTATCATTGCATGCCCCACGGATGCTATAAAAATGGCGCAGACGTTTGAGCACAGTGTTTTCGACAGGGCAGATCTGACCAAGACTATAAATAACCCCGGTTCTAAAATAAGAGCGGGTATTGAGTAAGAAGCCCCTCCTTGAACTTCGTTCGTTCCCTTTTCACGGAACCCCTGAGGGGAGGAATTTGGAGATTTTAATTTAAAGCACAGATGAAAAAAGAGAAACAGTTGAAATGCATAGTTAAATAGTTAAATTAAAAAAATAAAGCCCGGCCTCTCCCGATATTTATCGGGAGAACGAGGGTGAGGCTACCATGAACGGATCAACTATTATATTTTATTTGCTGGCTGCACTTACATTAGGAAGCGCATTGCTGGCTGTTACCACCAGGATGATCTTCAGGGCGGCAATCTATTTATTGTTTGCGTTGATCGGTATTGCGGGTATATATTTTTGGCTGCATTACGAATTCATTGCAGCGGTGCAAATTGTCGTTTATGTGGGGGGTATTGTTGTGATTATTATCTTCTCAATTTTCCTGACACAACAGGCGGGCGATCTTTTACCTAAACAAAATTTAAGCAGGCAATTATTTTCAGCACTGGCTGCATTTTGTGGAATGGCATTAGTGATCCTGCAGCTGGCACAACATGAATTTGTTGCAACAGGTAATGCTGCAATAGAACCAAGTGTAGCCAATATAGGTTACCAGATGCTGGGCACAGATCATAATGGGTATGCATTGCCATTTGAAGTAGTGAGTATCTTATTACTGGCAGCATTGATCGGTTGTATAGTAATCGCGGCCTCCCCCAACCCCTCCGAAGGAGGGGAGCAAAGCAAGGGCCTAAAAAATGAAATAAAATAATTTGTGAATATTATCGAAATTATATTTCTAAAGACTGTTAAAAAACTCCTTCCGCCAACTGGCGGAGAGGACTTAGGAGGGGGCGTATGATAGAACCGGGATTATATCATTTATTATTTATCAGTACTGCACTGTTTTTTATCGGTGTGTATGGTTTCTTTACCCGGCGCAACCTGGTTACCATGCTGATGAGCGTTGAATTGATATTGAATAGTGTAAACCTGAATTTTATTGCATTCAATAAATATTTATGGTACGATAAACTTGACGGGGTTTTCTTTACCATTTTTATTATTGCCATTGCAGCGGCAGAAGCGGCAGTTGCTATTGCGATCATTATTAATTTATACCGGAGTCATCAATCCATTGATGTGGAGAATGCTGAGGAAATGAAATATTAAACACCCCCTCCGCCCCCTAGGGGGGCAAAGGCAATAGCTCAAAAGTTAAGCTGTATGCTGCTTAAAAGAGGTTGTTTATTAAAGGTGAATAGAAAATTAAAAGCTGAAATGTGTAATTACAAAAGTTGTAAATAAATTAAATGCCAGCCTCTCTCACCTTAAGGGGAGCAAAGGAGAAGGTTATTTTTATGATTAGAGATATTTTTTTACAAATGAACTTTCTTCAAGTCTTTCCCTTCGGGAAGGATTTAGGATGTGCTGTAACACTCATCATCCTGCTGCCACTGGCAGGCTTTATAATGCTCGGGCTTTTCGGAAGAAAATATTTTACGAAAACATCAGGCGTTATCGGAACGGCATTGTTGTTGATCTCAACCCTCCTTGCTTTGCATACTGCCTATAGTTATTTCTTTGAATATGGAAAAGTGAATGGTGTTTATCAAAAATTAATTGTTTTAAAATACGAATGGCTGCGTTTTTCTCCCTCCCTCCTGGGAAGGGTTGGAGAGGGGCCGCTTTCAATAGATATGGGGATCATCATCGACCCTATATCTGTAATGATGCTGGTAGTGGTATCCTTTATTTCTCTGATGGTGCATATTTACAGCCTGGGTTATATGAAAGGAGATGAACGGTTTCCTACCTATTATGCTTTTCTGGGACTGTTCACTTTTTCAATGCTGGGACTAGTGGTATCTTCAAATATCTTCCAAATCTATATTTTCTGGGAGTTGGTAGGTGTTTCATCTTTCTTACTGGTTGGTTATTATTATGACAAACCCAGTGCAGTTGCTGCCTGTAAAAAAGCTTTTATAGTAACCCGTTTTGCCGATGTCGGTTTTTTGATCGGCATTTTGGTCCTGTCATTTTATTCAGGCACACTGGATTTTAATACGTTGATCGCGACGCTTACTTCCCCTGAAAGCAATGGGTATAAAAATGCAGTAGCAGCATCTTTTCTTGGTCTATCTGCATTAACATGGGGATTGGTGTTGGTATTCATCGGCGGTGCCGGTAAGAGTGCCATGTTTCCTTTACATATCTGGCTGCCCGATGCTATGGAAGGCCCAACACCAGTTTCAGCATTGATACATGCTGCTACCATGGTGGTTGCCGGAGTTTTTTTAGTAGCCAGATTATTCCCTGTGTTTGCTATTTCCGCTCCCGGGGCCTTGAGCCTTGTTGCTTATGTAGGCGCTTTCTCTGCTTTATTTGCAGCAGTTATCGCCTGCACACAAACAGATATTAAAAGAGTACTTGCTTATTCTACCATGAGCCAGATAGGGTATATGATGTTTGCTTTGGGCGTTTCAAAATATGGCGGTGAAGATAGTTTAGGATATACTGCTTCCATGTTTCATCTTTTTACACATGCCATGTTCAAGGCGCTTTTATTCTTAGGTGCAGGAGCAGTGATACATTATATACATAGCAACGAAATGAAAGACATGGGTGGATTAAGAAAATACCTGCCAATCACTCACATTACTTTTTTAATTGCTTGCCTGGCTATTGCCGGAATACCGCCGTTTGCGGGGTTCTTCAGTAAGGAAGAAATTTTATTGGCTGCTTATCAAAACAACCCGGCCATTTATTGGATAGCCTTGATCACTTCTGGCTTAACAGCTTTTTATATGTTCCGTTTATATTTTAATATTTTCTGGAACAAAGAACATCACGGGCACACGAAAAAAGATAAGGCCGAAATTTCAAATGCTCTGGCCCCCTCTCCTTTGGAGAGGGCGGGGGGTGAGGTCAAAAGCGAAGGTGGTTTTGCCATGATGATTCCATTGATCCTTTTAGCTATTGGTGCAGCAGCCACAGGTTTTATTCCTTTCGGGCATTTTGTTAGTTCCGATGGAACAAGGCTGGAAACAGCATTCCATTTGCAGTTTTCCATTGCGCCTGTGGCATTAGGGCTGGCAGGAATTTTTATTGCTATGTGGATGTACAAAAAACAGAATAATAAACCCGACAGCTTTGCAGCATCGCTGAGTGGATTATACAAAGCTGCTTATCATAAATTCTATATTGATGAGATCTACCTCTTCATCACAAAAAAAATAATCTTCAATCTCATTGGCAGGCCCGCAGCATGGTTTGATAAAAATGTTGTTGATGGCATTGTGAATGCAACCGGCAACAGCACAAAAGATATTTCAGAAGTTATAAGAGGTTTTCAATCTGGTAAAGTACAGCAATATGCTATTTACTTTTTAGTAAGTGTTATTGGCCTGGCCTTGCTGTTTATTTACGTATGGAAATAAAATAATAAACAAAAAAATAATGACCAAGGAACAAGGAATTTCGAACATTGAAGTGCGGGCTTCCGATCATCATTCTACATTCCTTGTTCCTTGTTCGATATTCGTATGAATTTATCGTTATTGATATTGTTACCACTGCTTACTGCAATA
>JBKJMZ010000013.1:0-64318 GCA_046596255.1 Ferruginibacter sp.
TGATGATGATTTAGAATTAAGTAAACAGGTAAACCTACAGTTAAATGATCTGTCTGCACGGGGTACTGATGCTGCGATTGTTTATGTAACAGCTACCAATTCACCCGATGCTTATTCCTTAAGCGGGCGGTATACCGTAACTGGAAATGCCATAACCGTTTCCGTTAATATAAAACAGAATAAAGCTATCAAAACAAAATTTGAATTGAAAGGGACTAAGGATAAGCTGGCTGAACTGGCTGCAGCGGTGGCGGAGAAGGCGGCGGGGATGGTGAAATGATCTTTAACTTTTTAAAACAACATACTTTTTTGATTTAATCTTTTTTATAATTGTAATTGTTAAAAATTAGACCCTTTAAGAATTATTCAGCCTATATTTAAACATGCTAATCCAACTGTGTAAGAAACCGATTTTCTTTATTACCCTGTTATTATGCGGCGTAGATGCCGAAGCCCAGGAGCCAAAACTTATCCTGCCTTTTAGCCCGGGCATTGTTTCTAACATGAAATTTTCTCCTGACGGGAAAAGAATATTAACCCAGGCTGATAATAAAAAAGGCACACTTACATCTCCTTTATTATGGAACACCCAAACTGGGAAGCTCTTAGCGGTTTTATCGGGTCATACAGGGGAAGTGCGGGAAGCAATATTTTCTCCCGACAGCAAAAAAATTATAAGCTATTCTTTTATTGATGACAATCGAGTTAGGTTATGGGATGCCATATCAGGCAGGGTTCTTTATATATTAGGTAAGCATGAAGTTTCCATTGATGCCGCTGCTTTTTCACCCGATTCAAAGAAAGTGGCAATTATCATTTCTGATACCATCCAGGTATGGGATACAGAAACAGGCCAGTTGATAAATAGCATCGATGAATTCGGCGGACTTCTTTCTACATGCACGATAAGCTTTTCGCCCGATGGAAAAAAATTATTAACCACTACTAAAGACAGTATCGCACAGGTATGGGATGTAGAAACTGGAAAAGACATAGTTACATTGAGCGGGCAGGGACATGTAATTAGTTCCGCTTCATTTTCTCCTGATGGCCTGCAGGTTTTAACCATATCTGAAGATACGGTAATAAGAGTATTGAATGCACAATCCGGGAAGGTTTTACACAGGCTTGGCGGATACAAGGGAGGCATAAAATTTGCCCGGTTTTCGCCCGATGGAAAAAAAATATACTCGGCAACTATTGTTACACCTTTTATGCCTGTTAAACATATAAAAATTTGGTCCGCAGAAATGGGTATATTGCTGCTGAATAAAAAAATAGAAAGCTCCACTTCACCTGTATTTGCCATTTCAAACGATGGCACAAAAATCGTTACAGGGTTTACTGACCAGGAAAATAAAATCATTTTACAGGATATTGAATCGGAAAAAGTAGTCGGGGAATTTAATAATTCTGCCGAGATATCTTCTGTAACCCTTTCGACAGATAATAAAAAGATAGCAACAGGATCATGGGATGAGAATGTACATATATGGAACCTTGAGACAGGGTCTCTTATAACAACCCTTAACGGTCATACATTGGAAGCTGGGAGCGCCCTTCAGTCGGCCGATGGCGAAAGGATCATAAGCCAGCGTGATTGGGAAGCTGTGCAGATATGGAACAGGCGAACAGGGGCTTTATTGAGTACTATTTATGATGCTAATTTCATTGAAGGTTCAGATGTTTTATCCCCTGATGGAAAAAGATTGATCTTAAAGATCATTGAGAACCCCTCTAAAAAACCCAAACCTTTTACACCCGGAACAACATCAATTGAAGTTCATTCTCTATTCACAAAATTAATGCGGGGCAACGCTGAACTTTGGGAACCGGATAGTGCAAAGTTCATAGGCTTTTTGGGCCAGGGTAAGGAAACAGTGAGGGCCCGTTTTTCGGCAGATAGTAAATTATTGTTTACTACAAATGAAGATGGAGTTACAACCATCAGGAATGGGCTAACAGGCGATTCCCTTTTTTCAATTAAACAGGATAGAGAAAATGCAGCAGTAAATTTTTCTCCTGACAGCAAAAAGATCGCAGCATCGGTTGATAAGATCATAAAGGTTTTTAATTGCACTTCGGGTGCCTTATTATTCACGTTTAAAGACCATAAGGAAGCGGTTCAACAGGTGGTATTTACTCCTGATGGGAAAAAACTGGTGACATCATCCCGGGATGCAATTAAAATATGGGATGCTGCTTCGGGACTTTTACAAAAATCGCTGATACATGGAGAAGAAGGGAATCCAAAAATTCAGATTTCCCCTAACAGTAAACTGATGTCTGTACGAAGTGAGGACAAACTCGATATTTGGGATCTTGATGGAGGCGAACAGATTACCCATATGAAGGATGACTATCCCTCCGTTTTGCATGAGGATAATAAAATGCTTGTGTTTAGTCCTGATGAGAAGCTATTCGCTTTTCTTGCTGAGGATAATTCAGTTTTAGTGTTTGAGACACATTTCGGACTGGAGAAAGTCAGGCTCCCTGGTCACCCCGAACCTATATCTTCCATAATATTTTCTAAGGATTCCAAAAGCATAGCTGTCGTTTTTCCGAATTTTATTGAGGTTTGGAATGCTGAAACAGGGGAGCGAATTGATCCGGTGTCACAGCCCGAACCCATTCAATTCTTTGATAATAATTTCTATAACAGTAAAAGGGTGAGTTTGAATAACGGGCTTGTAGTTGTGTCTGACTTGGAGACCGGGAAACAGATCTATTCTTTTGTGGGAGTTGATAGTACAGAATTTTTTTACCAACTCCCTTCGGGTTATTATTATATTTCTTCGCCACAGGTTGCAAAGATGTTGCATTATGTTACACCCGACCAGCGCGTGATAGGTTTTGAGCAATTGGATGTAAAGTTCAACCGCCCCGACCTTATTCTGCCGGTAATTGGTTCAACTGACACGGCCCTGATCGACTCTTACAGAAAAGCCTATGAAAAAAGGATAAAAAAACTCCGTATTGATACAGCTTCATTTAGTGTCGGCTTTGGATTGCCCGAAGCCGATTTTTCGGATAGGGCAAAAATCGTGTTTGAACAAAGGGAAAATAAATTATCGCTGAATATAAAGGGGAAAGACGCTGTGTATGAACTTGACCGTTTTAACCTTTGGATAAATGAAGTGCCTTTATTTGGCCAGCGGGGCATAAGCTTAAAAAATAAAATGAAGAAAGTTTTTGATACGACAATTACAGTGATCTTATCGGGTGGAAATAATCAACTGGAGACCTCCATATCCAATGTGAACGGTACAGAAAGTTACCGGGTCCCACTGACTGTAAATTATATACCGGAGGTAAAACCAAAAGAGCAAATATATTTTATCGGAATCGGCATTGACCAGTTTGTTCAAAGCAAATACAACCTTAAGTACAGCACAAAGGATATCCGCGACCTTGCAAACAAATTAAAAGAAAAGTATACGGGCATCATCATTGATACTTTGTTCAATGAAAATGTAACTATTAGCAATGTAAAAGCCTTAAAACAAAAACTGCTACAAACCAATGTCAATGATAAAGTGATCATTTCTTATTCCGGCCATGGTATGCTGAGTAAGGATTTTGATTACTATCTTTCAACCTATGGGGTGAACTTTGATAAACCCGAAGAAAACGGCCTGCCTTACGATGAACTGGAAAGTTTACTGGATAGTATCCCTGCCCGAAAAAAACTAATGCTTATTGATGCTTGTCATAGCGGTGAAGTGGATAAGGACGATTTAGTTGCCCTTAATGCAACAGATACAAAATTGATCAAAGGACTTAAACCCGTTGCTTACAAAAAAGAAGGCCAGTTAGGGTTAAAGAACAGCTTTGAACTGATGCAAAGCCTTTTTGTGAATGTAGGCAAGAGCACCGGGGCAACTATCATCTCAGCAGCTGCAGGTACCCAGTTTGCACTGGAAGGAGTAGACAATCTTCCCAATGGGGTTTTTACCTACAGCATTTTGGAAGCCATGAATAAATATCCAACAATGAAGATCAGTGAACTGAAAAAGATCGTGGGGGATCGGGTGGTAGAGATCACCAAGGGTTTACAAAAACCTACCAGCAGGAATGAAACCATTGCGGTGGATTGGGAAATATGGTAAAGAAAGCAGAAAATCCAAATTCGAATTGAGCGGCACAAAAGATAAGTTGAATGAACTTGCTGCTGCGGTGGCGGAGAAGTCGGCGGTGATGGTAAAGTAAGTTTTAAAAAACGCTATGAGCAAAATATTACTGGTTATCTTTTGTTTTGCTACAACAATGGTTTGGGGGCAACAGGCCAAATTAATGTTGCCCGTTGGGCATACGAAAGCAGTGCTTGCGGTTGACTTCAGTATAGATAGTAAAATGTTGGTTTCAGGATCGGATGATAATACTGCAAAGCTATGGGATGTTGCCAGCGGTAAAGAATTATTATCTTTTGCAGGGCATACAGATCGGGTGGTCTCAGTAAAATTCTTCAACAATGACCTGTATTTAATTTCCGGCTCGGAAGATAATACTGTTAAGATCTGGAATTGCAAAACAGGTAAATTAGTTTTTGATCTGAAAGGACATACAGGTAGAATTAATGCAGTTAATTTAAGTCCTGATGAAAAGTTGGTAATAACTGCTTCAGACGACAGAACTGCAAAGATCTGGGACATTGAAACCGGCATATTATTACATACTTTAACCAGTCATCAATGGGCTGTTAAGAAGGCAATTTTTGATCTAACTGCAACAAAAGCCATTACAGTTTCTGAAGATAACATGGCAGTAATTTGGGAAGTAGCTACCGGAAAAATTTTAAAACAACTTACACATCACCGGGGAGCCCTTAGTGATGTTTGCCAAATACCCGGTACTAACCTTATCATAACAGCATCCATAGATCACTCGGCTGCTGTTGTGAATATTGAAAGCGGCAAAGTAATTCAAGAATTTACCGGGCATACAAATGATGTTACAAAAGTTATTGCCGCCAATAGTGGAAAACTAGCATTCACAACATCAGTGGATAGTACAATAATATGTTGGGATATTAAAACTGGTAAATTAATGTATCGTAGCAGCCATAATGCACAGATTTTAGATATAAGCATAAGCCCAGATGATAAATGGATTGCAACAGCTTCATCAGATAATTTAATAAGAATTTGGAATGCGGCATCAGGCAAAGAGCTTCATAAACTTATTGGCCATGAGGCTGGTGTAAGAGCCGTCTCATTCAATAAAAATTCGGCAATATTAGCTTCGGGCTCAAATGATAATCGCATAAAATTATGGAATACAAAGGAGGCGGAACTAATTAGAACTATAAGTACTCATACCGAGACCGTTATATTTATGGCATATTCCGAAGACAGTGTATATTATCTTACCACTGCCAATGATGATCAAAAAAATTCTATCTGGAATAAAGCTAAATCAATAATAATAGCTATTGTTGAAACTGCTACAGGTAAAGAAATATCAAGGAAGATTTTCAGCGTTGATAGTATTTCTAATGAATTTGATGCAATTGTGTATAGCATGGATGGTAAATTTTATATTACAAAGGATACCAAAGGTAATTTGAGCATCCATGATGCGTTTTCAACCCAGCATGTTCGAACCATTAAAAATTCCGGTAATACAATTATAGATCCTGCGTTTTTCGAAAGTTCCGGAAAGGTTATATCGGTCTATGATAAGCATTATATTAAGGTTTGGGATATAAAGGATTCACTTAAAGATGAAGTCTTAATTAAGGAGAAGTTGCAGATTACGCGGTTCAAATATTTTCATAATGCTCGTGAGTTATACTACTTAACAAAGTTGAATGAGCTTGTAAATTTTAATTGCAGGATAAAAAAAATAAAATCAAGGATAAAGCTTTTCCCAGCTGGTAAAATTACTTTTTTTGCAAAAGAAGAACAGGTTGCTGTTTACATGGCAGATAAAAAAGCATTATTTATTGAAGGCAATTCGGGAACACTACGAAAATATATTCTACAGATCAAGGGAGAGGCGGAAGAGCCAAAGATCGTTGAAAACAGGAAGGCAATAATGTTTTTTGAGAATAAGGAATATGCCAGGATTTATGATATTAAAACCGGCAGGTTAAAACTGCAGTTTAAAGTTTGGGATCAATTAGGATATATTGGATTTGTAAACAGCAGTGGTGATAAATTTTATCATTCACAGGAAGATAATTCAATAGCAGAGCGGAATTTAGTAAATGGAAAAGCAGAACGAAAATTTATAAAACATCAAAACTGGCTTACACACATCGCTCCATACCCGCTTAAAAACATGATGATTTCCTATGGCTGGGATAACCAGTCTGTTATATGGGATAAAGAAAAAGCTTTGCCGGTTTGCTACAGGTTACAATTGAAAGATAATAACTGGATAAATTATCTACCAACAGGTTACTATTACGCCACGCCCGACGCATCAAAGCTTCTTTATTATGTAACCAGAGATTTAAAAATAATAAGCTTTGATCAATTGGATGTAAAGTATAACCGTCCCGACAAAGTGCTGCAAGCACTTGGCAATACAGACACTTCATTAATAAATTCTTACCGTAGGGCTTATGAAAAAAGAATTAAGAAACTGGGGATTGATACTACTACATTTATGGATGGTTTCGGTGTTCCGGAAAGCAATCTTGCAAACCGGGAGCAGTTGGAATTTGAGCTGACAAATGAATTGCTGGATTTACAAATTAAACTTTTTGATAGTACCTACAAACTTGACCGGTTTAATGTTTGGTTAAATGAAGTGCCCGTTTTTGGACAGCGGGGAGTAAATATCAGAAAGAATAATACACGACAACTGGACACCGCAATCAGGGTACAACTATCGCAGGGATACAACCTTTTAGAAACCACCGTATATAATGTGAACGGTACCGAAAGCTACCGCATGCCCTTGCAGGTAAATTATACGCCTGCCAATAAACAGTCAGAAAGAACATATTTCATAGGTATTGGCATTGATCAGTTCGTTGACAGTAAGTACAATTTAAAGTACAGCACAAAAGATATCCGTGATCTCATCAAAAAACTAAAAGAAAAATATAATGACATTATCATAGATACCTTATTCAATGAAGATGTAACCATCAATAAGGTAAAAGTATTAAAACAAAAACTGCTGCAAACTACAGTAAATGATAAAGTCATTATTTCTTACTCCGGCCACGGCATGTTAAGCAAAGATTTTGATTATTTCCTTTCAACCTATGCAGTAAATTTTGATAAGCCTGAAGAGAATGGCCTGCCTTACGATGAGCTGGAAAGTCTGTTAGACAGTATTCCTGCCCGTAAAAAATTAATGCTCATTGATGCCTGCCATAGCGGTGAAGTAGACAAGGATTACCTGGTTGCCCTAAATGCCACGGATAAAAAATTGATCAAAGGACTTAAACCCGTTGCTTACAAAAAAGAAGGCCAGCTGGGATTAAAAAATAGCTTTGAACTGATGCAAAGCCTTTTTGTGAATGTAGGCAAAAGCACCGGCGCCACCATCATCTCAGCCGCAGCGGGTACCCAGTTTGCGCTGGAAGGAGTGGATAATCTTCCCAATGGTGTATTTACATACTGCATACTTGAGGCAATGAATAAATATCCAACAATGAAGATCAGTGAACTAAAGAAGATCGTTGGAGAGAGAGTGGTAGAGATCACAAAAGGATTACAAAGGCCAACCAGCAGGAATGAAACGATAGCGGTGGATTGGGAAGTATGGTAACACTAACAAAATTATTTATAGTAGTATTTAAATTACAGTTCCCTGGCATCGTTGAAAAATACCATCTTTTGGTATTACAGATCATAACAAAACACAGTACCTTTTACAAAAATTAGGTTATGCCAACAAAATTCTTACTCATTCTTATTATTTATACTTCATTCACCGGAACTTATAGTAAAGCACAACAACCCGAAATTATTTTGCCTATCGGCCATACTGAAGACATCTATTCAACATCCTATACAAAAGATGGCAGGTTTATAATTACTGCTGCATATGATAATACAGCAAAATTATGGGATGCTTATTCAGGAAACCTGCTTCATACATTTTCGGGTTTATTTCATACCCCCGGGCATATCGTCAATATAGGTAATACAACATTTTTAAGTACCGATGGTAAATACCTGCTTACACTTACGATCGATGGTTTTCTTCAAAAGTGGGAACTTCAAACAATCAAACTAATGTATTCAATTGCGGTTGAGAACGCTGTTGCAACAAGAATAGCATATAGCGCCAATGGGGCTTACCTGCTTTTAAAGAGAGAAACGTACGATGGTTCACATACAGAAATTATTGATGCCCTTTCAGGAAAACGGTTATACAATTTGAGTGGAGGCGGCAACAAGAATAATTTGATCGAATGTAGCCCGGATGGCAGGTTTATTCTTTTGCAGAAAAACAGTTTATTGTTTTTATATAATGCAGCTAATGGTAAAGTTTTGAAGAAGCTCGATCCTCCCCGAAACTTTAATGATGCTTTTTTTAGCCCGGGCGGAAAATATATTGTAATTCTTCAACCCAATTCCAGTTTGTTAAACCTATGGAGGGTAAGCGACGGTTCACTTCACAAGGTTTCGGTTTCCGGCACATTTGAATTTAGCCCGGATAGCAAATACATACTTTCAACAAACAACAAGCGGCTGCATTTAATAAACACAGAAAGCGGCGATGTTGTTCACCAATTTGAAGAAATGATCAGTAACAAAATGCTTGGGCATTTTAGTGAAGATGGGAACCATATTTATTTAACACGCAACCGACAGCTTATAAGAGGCGATGAACCCTATGACTCTGTAACTCTCATTTGGGAAACGGCAACCAAACGGCTGGTTCATACTTTACGGGGAAATGGCTATGATATGCATACGGTTGTTTTTAGTGCCGATAACAGGTATATAGCAACAGTTGCGGGTAATGCAGTTGTTTGGGATGCCGAAACAGGCAAATTGATAAATTCATTTGAAGGGCAGCAGGTAGACTTTAGTCCGGATGGTAAAACCCTAACGGTTACAGGAAAAAGAGAAGCATTAGTATTCAGCCTGGGGTTGAAAGAAAAACTGGCTGAGTTAAAAGGGTATAGCAATAACATCTCCAGTGCCATTTTTAGCCCCAACGGTAAACTACTGCTTACACTTTCAAACGAATTAAATGCAAAACTATGGGATGTTGGTACCGGGAAGATCATAAACACATTTAAAGATGCATCCGAAATTAATAATGCCGCCCTTTCAAATGACGGCCGGTTTATGTTGATCACCACTGCAAAAAAATTAACTAAATTAATAAACCTGGCTACCAGCAAAGCCGAATATGTGTTAGACCAGACCGGCATCAACAGCGCATCCTTTAGCCCAAATGGGCAACAGGTGATAACTACTTCAGAAGATCAATTGATAACTAGCTGGGAAGCTGCTACCGGTAAGCTCTTAAAAAAAATAAAAGAAGAATATGCCGTAAGCGATGCAGCAATAAGTGCTGATGGAAATTTTGCTTACTATGTTTTTGGACAAAGCGCAGCGGCAGTTTTGGAATTTACAACCGGCAGGATATTTAAAATTTATCTTGGGGATGAAAATATTGTAAGATGCCGGTTTAGCGCCGATGGAAAAAGGATTTTAGTTTTAGGCGAAAAGGGAACTGCCCGGCTCTACGAAACATCAACCGAAAAAATGATAGCCCAATTTAGTGAGGGATCTAAAACAGAATATGGCGTTTCGTATTTGGGTGGCTATAATTATAGGAATTTATGGCAAAGCCGTTACCGCCATTTTAGTGCTGATGGAAAATACCTGGTCTTCCGTACTTATTTTGACAAATACCTGGTAGTAAGAAATATGGATGACCTGGGAGTGATTGACACGATACACCTAAATAGTGGGTTGATCAATGATATAGGGTTTATCCCGGGCTCATCATTGCTGGTTACCGGGTCGCTGGATGATACGATCAGGATATGGCAGAAAAAGAAAAGCAGGTTTGAAGTAGTTAAAAAATTTGTAGGAAATGGATTTGAATATTCCGCTGATGGCAAAAAATTATTGATCATTAATAAGGTGCAGTTGATTTTTTATGATATCCCGGAAGATCGCATCTTGTACAAAGCATTGGCAATAAATGAAAGTGATTTTTTTACCCAGCTACCAGGTAAACCTTTTTACGCAGCAACAAAGGAAGCGGTAAAAAACCTGGGTTTCCGGGTGGGTAAGGAATATTTTTCTTTTGACCAGTTTGATCTGCAGTTAAACCGCCCCGATATAGTGCTGACAGGGATTGGGTTTGCTGATACTTCGTTAATAACCGCATATAAAAAAGCGTACTCTAAAAGAGTTAAACGATCCGGATTAAAAACCAGGGAATTTTCGGAACGCATCAACCTTCCCGTGGTACAGGTAAACGGGCGGGAACCTTATGGCGAAATAAAGCATTCGGTGTTAACATTTCAATTTACTGCCTACGATCAACAGCAGCTTTTAGATCGTTATGATATCGCTGTTAATGATGTGCCGCTTTATGGCATCAACGGGTATAGCCTGAGATCATTGCATACAAAGCGAATAACAAAAAAGGTCAGTATTCCCCTCTCGGAAGGAATTAATATCATTAAAATAACTGCTGTAAACGGGAATGCTGATGAAAGTTTTAAGAAAACGCTTTTAGTTACTCACCCAGGGGACAAAAAATTACAGGCACCTAAGCTGTATTTTATTGGAATTGGTATAGACCAGTTTGCAAACAGCAATTACAATCTGCGGTACAGTGCAAAGGATATCCGGGATCTCAGCAACAAATTAAAAGAAAAATTTCACGATATTATTATAGATACTCTGTTCAATGAAAATGTTACGATCAGCAATGTAAAAGCACTAAAACAAAAACTACTCCGAACAACTGTTAATGATAAAGTGATCATTTCTTACAGCGGACATGGAATGTTGAGCAAGGATTTTGATTATTTTCTTTCTACCTATGGGGTGAACTTTGATAAGCCTGAAGAGAATGGTTTGGCTTATGATGAACTGGAAAGCTTACTGGACAGTATTCCGGCCCGTAAAAAATTAATGTTGATCGATGCCTGTCACAGTGGTGAGGTAGATAAGGATGACCTGGTTGCCATGCATGCAACTGATCAAAAATTGATCAAAGGACTTAAGCCCGTGGCTTACAAAAAGGAGGGCCAGTTAGGATTGAAGAACAGTTTTGAACTGATGCAAAGCCTTTTCGTGAATGTGGGCAAGAGCACAGGTGCTACGATCATCTCTGCAGCCGCAGGTACCCAGTTTGCGCTGGAAGGGGTGGATAACCTTCCAAATGGTGTTTTCACCTACTGCATTTTGGAAGCCATGAATAAATATCCTAAAATGAAGATCAGTGAACTGAAAAAGATTGTGGGTGATAGAGTTGTAGAAATCACCAAAGGCTTACAAAAGCCAACGAGCAGGAATGAAACTGTCGCGGTGGATTGGGAAATATGGTAATAGCTTTTCATATAAGCATTCTATACATTGTTTTTTGCGGATAAGAATGAAGGAACTATTTTTAGATACTAAAATCATTGTTTACCAAAACTTCATCATACTATGCTAAAGTTGATCTCTGCGTTTCTACTTGCAGTTAGTTTTATGTTTACTGCTGCTGCACAAAATTCTCCTGCTGTTAAAATGGTTGACTATGCACTTAGTGCTGTAGTAACTGTTGCTATTTACGAAACCGATGTGGCCATGAAACCCATGGGCTTTCGTGGCAACTCAAATGAACTGGCTTACAGTAAAGCCCTGGACCTTACCGGAGCCAAAAGCAGCGGGTCGGGGTTTGTAATTAAAAAGAACAACAAATTATACGTGGTCACCAATGCGCATGTAATACAGGATGCGGCAGAAACGGATGGCAGTATATATATCTACAGCATTGGGTATAAAAAATACAATATGAACCTGGTGGGTGGTGATTCATTTTATGATATTGCCGTGTTGGAATTTACTAATGAACCCGGTTCAGAAATAACCAGCATTAAATTCAGGACTGCAGATGTGAGTGTTGGTGAACAGGTTTTTGCCATTGGCAATCCGCTGGGTGATTATCCCTATTCCGTTACTGATGGCATTATTAGCGCAAAGAACCGGGTAAGAGGCGGGCTCACCGGAAAATTTGGTTTCCTGCAGTCAACGGCAACAGTTATCTGGGGTAACAGTGGTGGCCCCCTGGTTGATATTGCAGGAGATGTGGTTGGCATCAATTCGCAGATCGCATTTGCAGAAAGAGGGAATGATCAAATTTGGCAGCCGCAAATAAATTTCGCATTGGAAGCGGGGCTTTCGGAAAGACTGGTAAATGACATCATCAGCAATAAGGGGCTTATTAAAAGAGCGTACCTGGGTGTTGAGATATCGCAACTTAAAGTAGATTCTTATTACGAAAAAAAATATGGTACCAGTGAAAAGGAAGAGATCAGTCCGCTGCCTTTCGTAAGTGCTGTGTTGCCCGGGAGTCCTGCTGCTTCAGCATTATCAGCATATGTTGGTTACACAATTACCTCAATAAATAATGAGTCTGTGCGAAACGTTGAAGAAGCGCTTGGTGCACTTGAAATAGTAAAGCCTGGTGAGGAGATCAATTTTAATTTAATAAAGAATGGGAGAACTGCTGTTGTAAAATTAAGATCGGTAACTTCTAATGTATCAACCAGCAGCGCAATTGGGAAATATGCTGTAACCCAATGGGGAGGCAGATCGTCCGGCATCAACAATATGCTCTCGTTAAATTTCACCGATAAAGATGCGTATGTAAGTTTCCGCAACAGGTCAACCGAAAGTATTACTTTACTGGGTAATAAAAATGCACTTCAACAGGATTTTTTATTCAATAATGACTGGATGGTTGTGGCTGCAGGCATTGTTTCTGCCAATGGCAATTCGCTCTGGAAAGTAACTGATGATGCAGATCTTGGTGCCGCTTTGCGCCTTACGGGATTAAGCGGCGTGATTGACCTGGTGCTATTTGCAAAAGGAACAGATGTAAACAATCAAAATAATTACATTGTAAAACGATTTAAACTTTCAGGCAGGGATAATACATTTAAGCAAACGCTTTGGTATTGATCACTATTTATCGTTTAGAACCTAATTTCTCCAAGGGTAAAAACCGGTAATGATTAAAAAAATCCCTGGCTATGCATAAAAATACCTTTCGCATTGGAATACTCCTGTTTTGTATATTCCTGGCAGAGATAAGCCCCGCGCAGGATATAAGGATCGTGCCAAAAGAGAGGTCTTTCCTTTATTTATTAGGAATGAGCGTGAGCCCTTCAGGTTCATACATTGCATCCCGTCTTTTGGAGTCGAAGCAGGTTTCCATTTTTGAATCGTTTTCGGGAAAAGAAATAAAACGTATAGACCTTGGCACACGGCCCGAGAAGTTTTATTTTTTGAATGATGAATACCTTCTGGTTATTTTTAATTTCAATATTGTAATCATTGACACAAGGGATAAGACCACTGTAGCAGAATGGAAATCAGATGACAGGATATTTAACGTTGACTTTAATTTGAAGAACAAGGTATTGGCAATTTCAACCTTATACAATACTGCTACAATAAGCTGCACAGGCAGCAGGTTCAATATTCTTGCCTCCATCCCTTCAAAAAAGAGTGACATTTTATCCATTTCTGAGAATGGGCTTGTGCTTGCAGGCCTACAGGAAAATAAGATCGTTTGCTGGAACGTAAATGATCTCCAGGTTAAGGGAAGCATAGATACTGCGGGTATCCATTCTTTTGAAGCAGTTTCATCCGGAATCATTGCTATAAAAAAAGACCCATTCAGTTATGCGTATTATAATTTCGACGGAACACTGCGATCTGGATCTGGCTATAAAGAAATAAGAAATGTGTCCCCAGCCTATTTCACACACCTGCATTCCACTGAAGGTGGATTTTTTGTGGAGGCATACAAAAAGATCGTATTTATTGATAACGAAGGTTACCAAACCATCTTAAAAACGGCTGACCAGTATAAAGAGATGCAGTATAATGAGGCTACAGGTAAATTTATAACCTTAGGCTTCGATAATATCACGGTGATGGACATTGAAGGTGCTGTATATGCAAAGACTGCCCTGGATGATGTTTTGCCTGTTGATATGTATTATGATACCACGTTAGAAAAAAATATGATCGCACTGGATAGCCAGGTTGTATTTGCCGAAAGCGGGAAAGAGGTGCGGAAATTTATGTTGAAGGGGAATTATGTAACCAAGGCAATTGAAAAAGATAACTGGCTGATCGTGCCGCTGGCAGATGGACGCATTTCGATCTGGGATATAAAAAAAGAAAAGCTACTGTATGATATTAAGCATGGCCAGATCCCTTACCTCGTAGTACCGGATCACAAGAATAACTGCCTTTACACCTCGGTATTCCAGGATAGTGCTGTTTACCGGGTAGACCTGGCAAAGGACACCAAACAATTGATCTATAAAGACAATGCACCCATAACAGCACTTGCCATAAAAAATGACCAGGTATTTATTGGAAATACCAGGGGCGAAGTAAAAGCCACACTGCTACAGGGAAACAGCCTGCTCGTTAAACACAGGGCCAGCCTGTTTGGTAATGGGATATCTAAAATAACTATTGCCGGCGATAAGTTAATGATCGGCTCTTACGGCCGCATGGGGTATATAAAAACTGATCTCAGTGATTCTGTGAACACGCCATTATTTGTCGGGCATAATGGATTGATAAAGGATATTGTGATCTCTGCCGACAAGCGTTTCTTTATTTCAAGCGCACAGGATAAGACCATTAAACTGTGGGACCTCGAAAAAAACAGGCTTGTACAGTCCTACGATCTTGATTCTGTGGATGCCGATCGATTACAGTTAGTAGGCAACACGGAGTTCTTATTTTATGGCGCTGGATTTTTAATGGGCGCTGTTACAGATAGTGTATCAGTAAATGCATTCATGAATCCCGGCAATGAGATCGTGGTGCAATCTCCCAATAATAATTCACCCTTAAAGATGGCCATTAATAAGGAAGGTACCCTGCTGGCTGCTGTTGATAATAATACGGTAAAAGTACGGGACCTAAAGAGTGGCTTTTTGATCAGTGAATTTTCAACCCAAAATAAAACGGTGAACGGGATAACTTTTACAACCGATGGTAAAATGATCGCTGTTGCAGCAGGAGATGCTGTGGAATGTTTTGATCCCTTAACTGGTAAACTCATCCGGCAGATCGTACTGGATAAAAGAGGCAGGTCGGTGCATGATGTGGAGGCTTATAATAATGCTATCGTAGCTATAAACAGTCATGGATGGCACAACCCGTTGATATTTCATAAGAATTCGGGGCTTAAGCTGGGAGAGATATGGTATAATGCAGGTGAACAAATGGACAAGCGAATTATGGATTTTAAATGTACGTCCAATGGGTCACTGCTTATTACTTATGGTACCGACTTTATAAAAGTTTTTGAGAATCCACAAAAACCAAAGCTCATTTTAACCATTCCCCTCGCAGCACAGGGTAAAACCAATGAAAATTATATTGATTTCATGAACATCAGCCCCGATGAAAAATATTTACTGTATGATGATTTCACTGATGTTTCCACTTTGAAGATTGTGGAGATAGCAGGTGGTAAGTTATTAAAGCAACACAATGGTGGCATCGGGGCTTTTGGTAAAGATGGTAGATACATTTATGTGGCGGGCAGAAACCGGGTAGGATTCAGAAATATTCTTACTGATTCTGTGCGTATCCTGGATTTTACCTGCGATGGCGATATCAATAATATTGTATACAACGATAAAGCCGACATTTTTGCTGTGAGTGATACCTGGGGTAATATAAAAATACTCGAAGGCCGATCGGGCAGTATCATTTCAGAGAACAGCCGCTGGGATCAGTACACTTATAATTCAATACTCTCTCCCGATGGCTGGTATATGGTCTTCAATAACCGCTCTGGTTTATATACAATCGATCTTAATACGCTTAAGAGAGAAAAGATACCGGCAGAAAATTTTCCTTTATCAGGTGTGTTTTCTCCAGCATCCGACAAATTATACTTTAGAAATAAAAATACCTTTTATGCAAAGGAACTTGCCACCGGGAATATAGATACCATCTTTACAACATCCGTAAAAGAAAAAAATATCCAGTATATGGATATTTCTGCGGACGGAAAGATACTCTGGTTCGGCACTGCCAATGATGATATTATTTTTATTGATATTGAAACCCGCAGACAATTCTGGAGTATGAATAAATTCCGGGTGAAAGATTGGGACGGCTTTGTATTAAGAGATATGGTTTACAGGGATGGCAAATACCAATTACTGGGTGTGGGCATTAAAACCTATGGTAAAGAAAGTGGTTTCACATACATAACAGTCGAAGCAAATGATAATATGATCTCTATAAAAAGATCACCCGAGAAAAAATTATTAAGAGAGGGAAAAGGCTTTGAACGTAAAGTGTTTGAAAGGGATGGGAAAATATTTGATATATCGCCCGATGGAAAATATTTCTGTTTTATGAAAGAACTGGAGCTGTATATCGTTGATCTCAAGTCAGGCGATACTGTTTTTAATCGTGATAACCCGATATCAGGAAGTATACAATCAGGTTTTTTTACAGCAGATCAAAAGTTTTTCATAGTAGGGCTGGATGATGGCTATACGGAGATCTATGACTTGGGCAGGAAGGGTAAAAGTTACAAATATGGTAACGAGGCCAAAGGCTTATTGAGGCTGAAACGCTTCAGGGCCAATGAAAGTGGAGTTTCATATATGCAGGTAGCAGGCAACAGGTTACTGGTTAAAGGCAATAACGCTTTTATTTCATTGTTTGATATGAATAGTGAATTCAATAAGGAGCTGGATATGGATTTTATTAAAGATGCCGACCAGGTATTCATCAATCCGGAGGGATATTATTATTCAACCAAGAACGCACTTAATTATATAGCTTTTAAAAGAGACGTTTCCATTTATCCATTTGAGCAGCTGGATATAAAATATAATCGCCCGGATAAAGTGCTTGAATCTGTTCACAGTAAAGATGCCTCCCTGATCGGCTCTTACAAAATGGCTTATTTAAAAAGGATCAAAAGAATGAATATTCACGAAGCCAGTAACCTTGATGTAAGCAATATTCCCCAGGCTGATTTTGCAAACAGGCTCAGCATCCCTTTTGACCAGACTACAGGACAGTTAAAGCTGAACGTAAAGGGAGGAGATAATAAGTATGCTTTGGACCGGGTGAATATCTGGATTAATGATGTTCCCTTATGGGGAATGAAAGGGCTAAGCCTTCAAAACCGCAAGAGGAGCTTATATGATACAACCATCATGATTAATTTAACAAAAGGAAGGAACAAGATCGAGGTAGCGCTGACCAACAGCAACGGTGCAGAAAGTTTCAAAACACCATTAATGGTAAATTATTCGCCGGTCAATACTATAAATGAAAAGGTCTATTTCATTGGTATAGGTATTGATGAGTTCGCAGACAATAAATACAATCTTAAATACAGCGCCAAGGATATCAGGGACCTTGCTGAAAAGTTCAGTGAGCAATATGGCAATTTAGTGATCATCGATACGCTTATAAATGAAAATGTAACTGTCAGCAATATAAAAGCATTAAAGAAAAAGCTGCTGCAAACAACAGTAAATGATAAGGTAATAATTTCATACTCGGGTCATGGCATGCTGAGCACCGACTTTGATTATTATCTTTCTACCTATGCTGTAAATTTTGACAAACCCGAAGAGAATGGCTTGTCGTATGATGCACTGGAAGACCTTGTTGATAATATTCCAGCCCGTAAGAAACTCCTGTTGATAGATGCCTGTCACAGTGGTGAGGTAGATAAGGATGACCTGGAGAGGCTTAATGCTACCCCCGACAGTTTAATAAAAGGGCTTAAGCCCGTGGGTTTTAAAAAGAACGGGCAGTTGGGTTTGAAGAACAGTTTTGAATTGATGCAGACCCTGTTTGTAAATGTGGGCAAGAGTACTGGTGCTACGATCATTTCAGCAGCAGCGGGTACCCAGTTTGCGCTGGAGAGTAATAATTTAAAAAACGGCATTTTTACTTACAGCATACTGGAAGCGATGAATGCCAATAGCTCGATGAAAATCAGCGAACTTAAAAAAATTGTAGGTGAGCGGGTGGAACAATTGACGAAAGGATTACAGAAACCTACCTCAAGAAGCGAATCGATTGTTGTGGATTGGGAAGTTTGGTGATCAGTAATCAATTCCGAATAAAGAAAAACTTGCCCATTGTGAAGGCTTGGAAAATTTTTCCCTGGTGTCAAGCATGGCTAATCTTAATGGTTCTGAAGGCATGAAGTAATGAGGGTCCTTAAGATGATGTACAAAACGGTTCATTAAATAAGCCGTGGCATTATCGTCAACGTTCCAAAGACTCATGATCACATGGTCACTACCGCCCAACAGGAAACTACGTGCAAGGCCTGCTACACCAGCTTCCATTGATTTTCCCAGCCCGGTCTGACAGGCAGACAGGATCACCATGGCCGGGAAATTATTTTTCAGGTAATTGCTGTCAGTTCGCAAAGCCATGATATTTTGGGCAGTTAAAAATGGATCTTTACCGCTCAATACCAGGAAACTTTTTTCCATCGGCTTATCCTCATCCGCTATACCATGGGTTGCAAAATAAACTACATCTGCAGTTTTCATATACCTGATCACGCTGTCTTTAACAGCTTTGTTGCCTTCAAGTAATTTATAGGTTCCCGCGTATTTTATTGCAGTGTCAATTTCTTTTTTTGCCCCGGGCAGATCTGGGTAAACGAATTCCGTGCCTACAGGATAAACCGGGTTGCTTATAAAAAGCGGGTTATTGAAAATAAAAGGACGTTTCACCAGTTCCCTGCCATCAAAGCCATATTCCGTAGCAGCTGTTTTCCTGATCACTTTTACTCTTAAACCAAGCAGGTCAAAAATACCGGGTACAACAGTTACACTGCAAAGATCAAGGAGCTGCAGTTCTTTTTGCCCAGGTTTGAGCAGGTAAAATGGAAAAGTGCCAATGTTCAGTGCAGGTATTATAAGTAGGTGCCTGTATTTTGCATTAAAGTTATCGGGTAATAATAATGAGGTGGCTCTTTTTATTACGTCATTATAAGTTATTCCTTTTGTTGCAGCCGCCCGGTTGATTTTAACTCCTCTTTTTACCGGCATCCTGTCTACTGATCCTGCATAGAGTTCCAGTACATGATTCATATCAATACTTAGCTGCAATAGTTCAGCCTTGCTGATCGTAAAAATTTTCTTCTCTATTACTTTACCCGGTTCAAAGAATACCCGCTGGAGGCGGCCCTGGTCAAAGAAGTAAAATAGAATACCAATGCCTTTATTTCTTGGGTAGATATTTCCCAGCATTTCAGCAAAACTTTCATCCGATGCAATATTCTGCGTATTGAATATTCTTGTCATTTCCTTTATCTCATCAGCAGGCATACCCCTTGTTGCCAGCAGGGATTCAACCTGTTTGCTATATATCCTGTATACATTTCCGGTATCACTCTTATTCAGTGTTACCTGAGCGAAACATAAAGACGGCAGTAAAAGAATAAGCAGGAATATTTTTTTATAAAACATAGATTGGGTTGAGGTAAGCGTTGTAATGTAAAAGCACTTTATTAAAAATAGCTTTAATAAAGGGCCTTCGGTATTTATTATTTCCAATAATCTATTTTCTTGCCTTAACCGACAACCTGATCAGGCTCCAGTTTGAAACAGATTTGCCAAATCCCCGGGTACCTTCTTCATTACCCATATTCAACAGGTTTCCCAAAGGATTATTACTTCCCCGGGCACCCGCCCTAACACCTTCCTGGTTAAATAGCATGGCATAATTTGAGATGGGTTCATCTGATGCAAGTATATAATAGTTATCCGTGCCTATTGGTTCCTGTACATCACCGTCGAATAAGGTAACTCTTTTCACCAAACCCCCTGCCTCATACTTTGGAAATTGGTTTGTTTGATTACCATCCTCTGCTTCAGGAAAGCCTAATACCATATTACCATCCTTATCAATTACAAAAACATAGATATAGCGCTTTACCCTTACCGGGCCGGCACCTTCCTGGGCAACCAGGTTAAAAGATATTTTATCACCAAGCCTGTATCCTTCAGCGCCGATCGGTTGTTTGGTTGCTTTATTAACGATCTCCAGGTAAAAAGGAAACTGTTCATCTCCTTCCTTGGGTCCCGCTAATTGCTGCCAGCCACGGATCTTTGAAAGCCGCATCGTTAGCTCATATAGATCGTTTGCAATTGCTGTTGCGGATTGGGCACCATCTTCCAGTAATATATTTTTTGTTTGCACAGGCATAGATTCCAGGCTGTCACGTGAAGCTGTTTGCGCCCTTCTTAAACCAAATGCCGGTTTGTTGTTATCATTAATGGTTCCATATAAAACATAATGGGCATCGGCAGCAGACTTTGTTAAAACAATGCTGGGATTGGTCATTATCTTTTGTTTGATAGCTGCTACCAATTCTTTTGATGGGGGCATCTCAAAATAAAAAGTAGAATCCTTTTTGCCTAAAGGCAAAAGGGATTCGGCAGTCAGTTTACCGGGTGCAGGCGCTTCTTTGCCATCTATATTCAGCCTGTAAGTATTACCATCATAATACAGGGTTGTATAGGGGTCATATTTTTCGAGGTTATTTACCCATTTTATTTTTGAGGATTGTTTAAGATCCTTATTGACCGCGGCGAGCCGTGCAATTTCTAAATAGGAAAAATTCCCTTCAGGAATAAACAACTTGATTAATGGCGCAGCGGAAGAGACCCAGTTGGTCACTTCCAGAAAATCTCCTGCCCTAAGATCTTTTATAGAACCTTTAATAATCCTGGCCATCGACCTGTTAACACTAAACACCGTATCAATACGCAGTTTAACAAGCGTGTCCTTATCATTAAATTTTACAAGTTCATTTTCCTGGTATAAGCCCAGTGCAAATCCACCCTGAAGCATTACCCGGTCACCCTTAATGCCGGAAACGGCGATCTGGGCTTTATCAGAAATACTTCCTTTTTCCAGTCCGAACAATGTCTGCATTTGTCTTTCTGTGCTGCCTCCCAATACAGGCTCCTGTTTTTTGCCATTACTTTTTAAAATAGCCCGAAGACCTGTGAACAAATTAAATGCAGATGCATTCACCGACTGTTGTTCCAAAGCCTGTAATAAAGCAATGGTGAAAGCTCCATGAGGTATTTGGTTTTCATCCAGCTGTTCCTGAGCAAATTCATTGTCCTGTGCTGCAGACATGATCAGGAAATCTGCATTCTTCCTTAATTCAGGTACAGGAGGTTGTGCTGCATCTTTAGCATCAAAATTACTTTCGGGGATAAAACGGAATTTAGCAGGGGTATTTGGCCCCCTGGATAATGACCCACTATGACAGCAATCCATGATCACCGTTAGTTTTACGCCTTTGTCAATAAATTTGTTGTAGATAGCAGCAAGCTCCTTATCCCGGATATCTTCAACGCCTTCTTTATAGGTGTCACTCGGAACCATGGATTCGTCTTTTTTATCGGCTTCAACAGTTAAGCTGTTGCGTACCTGGCTTCCATGACCTGCATAGTACATAAATGCAATATCATTCCGCTTGCTTTTATCAAGCAGCGCATTCATCTTTTTCAGGATGGCTTCCCGGCTTGCAGCCTTGTTATATAAGGTATCAACCCATTCATTTTTAAACCTGAATTTAGATACGATCACAGAATGCATTGACATGGCATCATTCACGCAGCCATCAAGACTGTTAAAAGAAGCACGCTTACCGCTTGGCGGAACATAGCTTGCCGGTATGCTGTAATCATCTATACCAATAAGCAATGCTCTTTTTTCCTGGGCTGAAATGCTGTAAGCTGATAAGACAGTGATACAGAGAAAGATTATACTCTTTTTCATAAGCTGTGATTAATAGTTTGGCGGTAATATAGGGTTAATTTGAATAAGGCAACTCAGTGATAACACGTATTTATTTTCTGTCTAATTCAAAAGAACTCAGTGGTAACACGTATTTTTTCAGGAAGATAAAGAAAGATTTGTTTTATTCCAACAATGTTATCTATATTAGACCAAGATATTTTTTTCATTACAAAATTTTTAAAATTAACTATTATGAAGAAGTTTTTTTTCATTGCCCTATTGCTGGCATGCGTTTCATTTAGCTTCGAGTCTTACGGACAGAAATCCCGGACAGATGTTGTTGCTACAAAAGTAGACAAGAACAGGGGTGGGTCCCAGTACACTTTACCTACTACAGATGTGGAAGCTCCAAAACCCGACAAAACCCGTGGCCAATGCTGTCTTAATTTTGACAACTGGACTGGCTATACAGTTTACATTTGGGTAGATAATGTTTTCCAGGGAACTGTAAGTGCCTGGAAAGATGGTGGCATTTGTGTTGCTGACGGATGGACAAAATGGTATGCAAGAACTGCAGGCGGTACTTTTGAGTGGAATGGCGAAGGAAGTTGCTATGGCAGCACTTATACCCTTAAGCTGAAGTAATCTTTAATTAAATCTAAAAAGCGGCTGTCAAAATTTTTTGACAGCCGCTTTTTATTTAGTTACGGTTCCTATATTAATGTTTCCTGGAAGTGCCATTGCCAATAATTATTGCAGCCATGGCAAGTGCTGTATCTTTTAAAAGGCTTCCGGGGTTAATGTTAAGCCATAAATAATTTCAGCAAACCTGGTTAAGAAGGGGGATCTTTTCATATTAATTAGATTTGGCTGAAAAAATAAACAGTTGAACCGGATAATAGCCGGGAAGGCTGTAAAACGCAAAGTTTTGATTTTCAACTTACGCTTTTTTCGCCTTCCCGCCTTCCCGGCAAAATTTGACTTTTGAGACAGCCTCCAATTAAAAAAAAGTTACTTCAACATCGTTTTTGGAACTTCCTTCTCCAGTAAATATTTGTAAATGAATTTCGTTTTCAGATTTTGAAAATGTAATCCTTTATTGCCGCCCCAGCCATGTCGCCCGCCGCTGTAAGGCATGAATTCAAAATCCTTTTTCAGGTCCTGCAATTTGCTGATGAGCTGGATGCTGTTTTGCATATGTACATTATCATCAATTACACCATGTACGATCTGCAACATGCCTTTGTATTTATCTGCATGGGTCATTACATTACTGCTTTTGTATCCCTCTGCATTATTTGCAGGCGTGCCCATAAAGCGTTCTGTATAATGTGAGTCATATAATGTCCAGTCGGTAACACTGCCACCCGCCATACCATGTGTAAACAAATCAGCTCCATAGGTTAAAGCATATGTCGCCATATAGCCGCCATAGCTAAAGCCGGTGATGCAGACCTTTGATGCATCGACATTGCCATTGGCAATAAGCCATTTTACCATGGTGGAATAATCCTTCATTTCCCAATAACCTAGGTTATGATACATATTAGCCACGCCTTCTTTACCAAAATGGCCGCTGGCCCTGTGATCCATACTCACCTGGATCAATCCTTCCTTTGCATACCACTGCTGGTTGCCGCTCAGCCCCCAGGTATCCATAACAGAACCTGCATTAGGTCCGCCATAAACAGATACCAGGACAGGATATTTTTTATTTTTATCCATATTAAGCGGCCAGGTAACTTTCATAGGCAGGTTATACAAGCCGTCATCGCTTTTTACACGAACGATCTCTGTTTTTGCAATATTATAATTATCAAGCTCCGGCCCTTTACTATCGCCCAGGTCTTTAATGATCTTTCTTTTTGTACTCATCAATGTCATTTTTGGAGGAGTACCGGCATTTGAATAAGTAATGATGAAATAAGAACCCCCGGGGGAAAGGCGGATATTATTATTGTATTCTCCTATCGTAAGCCGCTCCATATTCTTGCCATTTAAATTTACCCGGTAAAGATCTGTACGGGCTGAATTTTCGAGGCTACGGGCAGTAAAGTAAACAACGTCTTTTTGCTCATCCACATAAATAATATCGGTGACTGTGAATTTGCCCGCAGTGATCGCATTGATCCGCTTACCCTTTATGTCGTGAAAGTATAAATGATTCCAGCCGCTTGCATCGCTGGTAAGTATGAAGCCGGTATTATCTTCTAAAAAATGTAAACGCCCTCCCTGATCATCCAGGTCAATCCAGCTTTTTTGTTTTTCGTTATAGAATTCTGTGCGAACGCCGGTAAAAGTATTCACTTCATAAATAATCAGATTATTCTGCAGCCTGTTCATCCATTGAACCAGCAAGGAAGTTCCATCCGGTTTCCAGTAAGGCTGACCAAAATACTGGTCATCTTTTTCATTAAAAGCCGCCCACACAATTTTGGTACTCTCCGGTTCTGCAATACCCACTTTCACTTCCGGATTGGGATCTCCAACTTTAGGATAGCGCTGAGTTTCAACCATGCCATGGAGTCCTGTTGCATCAGTGATCGTAAACACCGGCACTTTGGTATCGTCTGACCGGAAGAAAGCAATATGCTTGCTATCCGGGCTCCACCAGAATGCACGGTGCCTGCCGCTGCGGCCCAATATTTCTTCCATATAAACCCAACTGGCGTAACCGTTCAAAATAGTTTCGCTACCATCATTAGTAATGCGTGTTTCTTTTTTGGTGATGAGATTTACGGTATACAGGTCATTCTTTTTGGTGTAAGCAACATAATTCCCATCAGGGCTTACTGTTGCATTTATTTCGGGAGCCTCATCATTAGTTAGTCGTGTATCTTCTACATTTTTAGAATGATACAGGTCATTGCCTTTGGTAATGATATTAGGTTTTGTTTCAACTGTACCTTTGTTGATGTTTGGCTCTACATATTCTTTCTCGGCACCGGTCTTTGCATCTATCTCGTAATTCTTTCCATCACGCTTTAAAATAAAATGGCTGTCATCTATCCATTTTACAAGTGTTGGAAGGGGTTGGGTAATGCCTTTAAAATTATTCTTTAAATACTGCTCATCTCCAAGCTCTTTTTTTTGGGCCAGGGCGGAAGTGGTTAAAGCAAAAGCCATAACAATAACTGCGAACTGCTTTATGCACTGTGTCCTGCGGAAGAACTTTATCATACGTATTAATTTTTTATTAACTGACAAGATAACTTTTTTAGGAAGAAGATAGACCAGTAAATGATGGGTGGGGTAGGGTTAAAAATAAAGCACAGAAAACCTAGCTATTCCAGTCTGTAGGCTTATTAAGGATAAAGCCATCAGATTTTTTTTGAATACTTAAATCAAGTTGGCTCTCCACCAATTTTTTTCTACCAATAATTAATGAACCTTTTGCTACAGCTGCAACAGTGCTGTTATGTCGCTTTGGGGGGAAAGCAACAAATACTCTTTTTAAAGAAAAATTTTCGTGTACTGCTTTTATAGGTGGCACTAAATCACTGTCTCCACTAATCAACATAGCCATTTCATATTTATTCTGGTATGCATCAAGTAACATATTTGTTGCAATGTTTACATCAGTCATTTTTTCATTGGCAGCCATCCAGATATGCCCGCACCTATGACATTCCAGTTTATTATTCTGGTATTGACCATATATAATTTTAACCCCTTCATTGTACTGGGCATCTAAATAAGTACTCTGTCTTTTTTGTTTATCAGGATTATTTGTAACCCTTGCTGTAAAATATTTTACGGCTAAAAGCTGTTGATTATTTTGTAACAAATTTTGAGCTAATGCCTTTACGTTTAACCATCTGCAATAACTAAAACCAGCTTCCATCATACCAAAATACAGATTAAAACCATCAACATAAACGATAACCCTTTCCATATTAACGAGCCTTTAATTTTGTTCTTACGTAAATATTATTACTTTTGTGTGGAACAGCGTTAGAGATAGTATCTCTAATCCGACGCTCCCGCAAGGGAGCGTTTCACTTTTAAAGATAACGCATTTGTTATTTTTAAAAGCCTGACTGCTATTCCCACTCAAACTTCACACAATCCTCACTCACATACGCTCCTTTATTTTTTACCCAATCGGGCAATCCCGGGGCCTGCACCTTTTTCTTTCTTGTTTTTTTATCGGCCACAGATAAATTAAGTGCCGGCGTTTGAGTTCAGACATCCTGGTTATCATCAAAACCATATGTTTCAATTACTGCTTTATCCAATGCGGTAAGCAAATCTTTGATGGGGTTGTAGCCGGTCTGCTCTAATAAGCGATACAAATCCCGAAGGTTCATATTGTATTGCTTAAGTGTTGTAATGTAGTTATACAAACAAAAGGTAGAATATAATAATTAATCTAATTTCTCCGGCCGCATCATCGGAAAAAATAATACATCCTGTATCGAATGCTGGTTGGTCAATAACATGGCGATCCTGTCTATTCCAAAGCCAATACCACTTGTTGGAGGCATACCATATTCCAGTGCCCGTAAAAAATCATGATCAATGAACATGGCTTCATCATCGCCACGCTCCATTAGTTTGGTTTGTTCCTCAAAACGCTCACGCTGTTCTATAGGATCATTTAATTCACTATACGCATTGGCAATTTCCTTACCGTTGCACATCAGTTCAAAGCGCTCAACCAAACCAGGTTTGCTTCGATGTTTTTTAGTGAGCGGACTCATCTCCACCGGGTAGTCAGTTATAAATGTAGGCTGTATATAATTGGCTTCGCATTTTTCACCAAATATCTCATCTATCAGTTTTCCCTTGCCCCATTTTTCATCTGCATGAATTTTTAATTCACGGCAAACATTGCGTATGCCGGCTTCATCCAATTCGCTGATGTCGTATCCGGTATGTTCTTTAATGGCGTCATACATGGTGATCCTTTTGTACGGCGCTTTGAAATCGATCTCTTTATCAGCAACCATAACCTTTGTTGTTCCATTTGTTGCCATAGCAGCTTTATCCAGCATTTGCTCGGTGGTATCCATCATCCATTCGTAATCTTTATAAGCAACGTAAAATTCCAATACAGTAAACTCGGGATTGTGTGTGCGGTCCATACCCTCGTTGCGAAAGTTGCGGCTGAATTCATAAACCCATTCAAAACCCCCAACGATCAATCTTTTTAAATACAGCTCATTGGCAATGCGCATGTACATGGGCACATCCAACGCATTATGATGTGTAGTGAACGGTCTTGCTGCAGCGCCACCGGGTATTGATTGTAATACAGGGGTATCTACTTCCAAAGCCCCACGATCATTTAAAAACTCACGTATGGAATTCACCATTTTCGTACGCTTGATGAATGTTTCTTTTACTGAGGGATTAACGATCAGGTCGGCATAGCGCTGCCTGTACCTGAATTCTGGATCGGTAACCTCGTCAAATGCTTCCCCATCTTTTTCCTTTACAATAGGTAGCGGGCGCAATGATTTAGTAAGGATAGAAAATTCTCTAACATGGATCGAGGTCTCACCGGTCTTTGTAGTGAACACATATCCTTTTACACCTACGATATCACCAATGTCAATTAATTTTTTCCAAACGGTTTGGTACAGGGTCTTGTCCTCGCCAGGACAAATATCATCCTGCTTGATATAGAACTGGATCTTGCCAACGGAATCCTGCAGCACAGCAAAATTAGCCTTGCCCATATCCCTTACGCTCATGATGCGGCCGGCAATGCATACATCAGAAAAGAGCTCTTTGTCATCCTGAGTACAATCGAAGGGCTCGCCTTTATAATGTTCTTTTATATAAACTGACGTCGTATTAACCGGGTACAGAGCTGCCGGGTAAGCATCAATGCCGAGTTTAGTTAGTTCAGCCCGTTTTTCCCTGCGGATGATCTCCTGTTCCGATAAATGTTGTGTGCTCATAATTGGTTATTGGTCATTGGACATTCGAAAAAGCTGTCATTCCATTAGGAACTAATGACTAATGACTTTTTTTTATTTAACTGCAAATATACCGTATAAGCCTCATTTGTGTTATCGGGTTTTCGGCATTGAAATTGCAAGTTTAAAATATATATTTATTAAGTATCATTAAAAAAAATTGTAAATGAAAAGAATTTTAGGAGTCTTGCTGTTTTCCAGCCTGTTCTATGGCTGCGATATTATTAAGCAGATACCACAGGGTAGCGCTGGTGTAGGTGTATCAGAGGCTGAGGCGGGTGCCGGTATTAAAGAAGCGCTTGCACAGGGGCTAACTAGTGCTGTATTTAAGCTGAATCGGGACGACGGCTTTTTTAAAGATGCCTTTTATAAAATATTGGTTCCTGAAGATGCCCGGAAGATCGAAAATACGTTACGAGATATTGGACTGGGCAGTATGGTTGATAAAGCCATTCTCCAGATAAATCGTGGGGCCGAGGATGCAGCAGGTTATGCCAAGCCTATTTTTGTGAATGCCATAAAAAGTATGACCATACAGGATGCGATCGGGTTGGTAAGAAATGGCGATACCAGTGCCACTCATTTTTTTAGGGAGAAAACTACAGCTAACTTAGTGGCGGCTTTTACACCGGTTATCAAATCTTCGCTTGACAAGGTAAATGCTACCAAATATTACAGCGATATGGTAAATAAATACAACAGCCTCCCTATTGTATTTAAAAAAATAAATCCTGATCTCACCGCTTATGTAACCATGAAAGCTACCAATGCCCTGTTTGATTTGGTAGCCCAGGAAGAAAGAAATATCCGGAATAATTTTGCGGCAAGAACAACAGATCTTTTGAAAAAAGTTTTTGGGGGATACATGGGAGGAGGATTTTAATTGTGTAAAAAGAAATTATTTGCGGCATTAACACCGTTTGTATAGAGGAGTAGTTTATCCTGCTGCTTTGTTTTTTTAATAATGGATGATATATTACCCTGGCTAACATAAATGGTCCTTCCCTTTTCATTTTCAAGGCCGGGGTATTTCCTGCTGAGTGTTTCCATCAATAAGTTTGAGAAAGCGGCAAGGTATTCTGTGAATTTGTTGATATCGTATTCAGGTATCCTGATATTGTTTTGATTTAAGGAGTCTATTTGCTGGGGCCGCTCCAGTTTGATACCAATAGTTTGACCGTTGAATTTAACCTTATCACATAAAAGTGGGTTTGAGCCCGCATGTACACAGGTATCAAATATACTTACAGGATAATTGCTGAGCATACCGCCATCAACATAGTAATTAATAAAAGAGGTTTTGTCAGACCTTTTGATCTTGTGTAATTGATTATCCAGGGCCACAGGTTCGAAGTAGAGCGGTACTCCGCCACTTATCCTTACTGCCAGAGCCAGAGGCATGTCCGGCGTAGTTTCATAACAAAAGATCTCAAGTTGCTGTTTACTCAGGTTTGTACCCGTGCAGTAAAGGTCTTTATAAATAGCATTCTTTAAGCGGAGCTTATGCAATTGACTAAAGGTTAAATGTGGGTCGCCCGTTTTATTCTTCACCAATTGCTGCAGCCATTTTTCAAATGCATCACCTTTGAAAATACCAAACTCATTTTTAAGCCTTTTGTATTTACCAACAAGGCCTCCATTTCCATCTTTGAATTTTTGCAAAGGCAGTTCCATCATGAGACTGTCTATTTCAGCCGCAATATATCCAATACTGACCAGCATACCGGCAACAGAACCCGCGGAAGATCCTGCCACTTTCTCGATTTGTTGTAAGATCCCTTTTTCTTCTAGCACGCTAAATACACCGGCATAGGCAAGTCCACGCACACCCCCACCTTCAAGGACTAAGTTTTTATAATCGTATTTTTTTTGTGCAGCACAAAGCGCTGGGAAGAGCAGGAGAACAAACAGTTTTTTCATCAGGTGAAAATAGAGGATTAGCCGGTTATTAAAAGTTAATTAATAATCTGCCAGCAATACCTGCCAGGCTTCATTTACTTTACCGGCATCTAATAATTCTTTAGCGTAATGATGCAGTTCGGTATCCATCTCATCAGGATTGATGGAAAAATACTGAATGATGTTCTTCAGTTTATCGTCATTAAAAGCAGGATCTACAAAAGGCATTTCGTGTACATTGGCTAGTTGTCCTAAATTATTGCCGGTAAGAATGCTGCTTGTTGCAAAGCTTTTGGGTAATGCATCTATGCCGATACCAAGCTGAGTATTGGGTTTGATTACCTGGAAGAGGTTCTGTTCATCTACTTTACAATACCAGTCCCCCCCCAGCCGGGCCACATGATGCATTTTAGCCTGATCGATCTTTTTATCTTCATTTAATATGCTTTCATCAATATGCATGCACAGTACTTCGCAGATAACCAGGTTGCCCGCCCCACCTTCTGTACCTAGAGGTTTTACCTCGAGCACTTTGCATTCTAATTTGATCTTGCTTTCTTTAACCATTGGCGGTTTTATCAAAGTTGCCTGCTCAGCGGTAAAGCCTGCTTTTATAAATTCATTGGTGCCTTTTGCAAATTCGCAACTGGCAAGTGATGTTTGCTGCACCATATTATAGTCAACAATATTGATCACCACTTCGGGTACTTCCAATACATTTTGAAGACTGTGTTTGGTAGTATTATCCCTTACTCTCCGGGCAGGTGAAAAAATTACGACCGGCGGGTTAGAAGAGAATAAATTAAAAAAACTGAAAGGGCTCAGGTTTACATTGCCTGCTTTATCTATAGTTGATGCAAAACAGATAGGCCTGGGCGCAATGGCATGCTGCAGGTAGTTTTGTGCATCGGCGGGTTTTAGGTCTTTTAATTTGATCAGCATTAGTATTTTTTTTATCGCAGAGAAAAGGAGAGGCTGAGTTTACGCCAAGATCGTAGTTTAAATTATTTCTGCGTATTCTCTTTTCCTTATTTTCTCCGCGATAATAATTTTAACGCAGAAATAATGAGAAAATGAGTTACGCAAAGATAAAAAATTGTTTACTATCCTTTTAAAACCATCTTTCAAATATTGAACATTAAAATTAATAAGATATCCAAGTTTTTTTTGATGATATAACCTAAGGTAAGTAATCACCTGAAAAATAAAAACAGGAGGCATAGTATCAACTGATTTATTTTCTATAATAATTTCTTCTTCCACGAGGAGGTCAATTTCATACGCCTTACCTAAAGGCAAATCTTTATAAACTAATTCTACAGGTACTCGGGCTATGACTTTTAATCCTCGTAACTCAAGCTCTCTTTTTAAGGCCAACTGATATGCAGATTCCAATAGCCGTGGTCCCAAAGTACTAATTCTGCGAGATCTCCTTTTCTCTTTTTCTCTGCGGTTATTTTTTCTTCAACGCTAAAATCGAAAAATCACTTTCATCCTTCACGATCGTATTGCTCAGTTTACCCAGCGCATCTATCTCCATTTCCACTACATCTCCATCCTGTAACCATTGCGGTTTATATTCGGGATCATTCAATAAGCCCGTGCCATTCAGTTCCAGGAAACAGCCAGTACCTACGGTGCCGCTGCCGATAACATCGCCGGGCATGAGGTTAACGCCATAACTGCATCGCTCAATGATCTCTGCAAAGGTCCAGTCCATATCTCCCAGGTTGCCCTGGCTTACCTGCTTGCCATTTACCCAACATTTCATTTCCAGGTTCCAGGATCTGCCAACATGATCTTCCTTACAAGGTACTTCATAAGGCTCCAGCTCATCCAAAGTAACCAGTATGGGGCCGATCACCGTTGAAAAATCCTTTCCTTTGGCTGGGCCCAGGTTCAGCAACATTTCCTCCATCTGCAATGTTCTTGCACTCATATCATTCATGATCATCAGTCCTCCGATATATTCATCCGCTTCTGCGGCTTTGATATTACGACCGGGTTTACAGATAACAATAGCAGCTTCAAGCTCAAAATCGAGCTTTTGAAAATGATCGGGCATACATACAATATCACCGGGGCCCTGAATGCTGTTGTGGTTGGAAAAGTAAAAAATGGGGTATTGGTCAAATTCAGGGATCATGTCTACCTTCCGGTTACGGCGGGCTGCAGCCACATGTTGCCTGAATGCATAACCGTCGCGGCAACTGGTTGGATGCGGTACTGGGGCAAATAATTCTACGCTGTCAAATGGCTCACCCATGACATTTCTCACTAAACCATCTTTTATTTTTTGCTCAACGGCCCTCGCCATGGGCATATATTCGTCCCAAAAATTTAAAAACATCGACATTGTGGTAGGCAAATCACTGTGCAGGGAATCCATGGCATAAATATTGCCATTTACTAAAATGCCTAATTGACCATTACCGTCTTTTAAATAAGTAACTAATTTCATAAGTTTATTTTAAAAGCCAAAAGTAACTATTAATAGTGAGTGAAATATTACCAGTATTTTTGACATTGGGTCTAAATTTTTATATTTTTGTACTGATTAAGTATTATGAAGTTCGAAAAAATTCACAATAAGGGACAGGCCAGGTTGTTTAAGAACCAATACCTGGAGTATATGACCAAAACGCATCCGCTTGTTATCTGGGGGCTCTATATTCCTATGATAGGTTTGATGATCTATTTTAGCTATACTGGATTAGCATTTACCGGAACAAGTATATGGCTTAGCTTTTTTGCCGGAATGTTTATCTGGTCATTGTTTGAATATATCATTCACCGTTTTGTGTTTCATTTTTTTGCAGAAAGTAAGCGGGCTAAAGAGATCGTATATGTAATACATGGTAATCACCATGAGTACCCAAGAGATAAGGAACGTTTGTTTATGCCACCAGTTCCCAGCTTACTGCTTGCGGTAAGTGTTTTCAGCCTGATGTATGCAGCTGCCTTTATCTTTGGTGCCAGTAATTATGTATTCTCTTTCTTCCCGGGGTTCCTTTTGGGTTATTTGATCTATGGGAGTATGCATTATGCCATACACGCCTGGAACCCGCCATTTAAATGGATGAAGCCATTGTGGCGTAATCATCACCTGCATCACTATAAGAATGAGGAACTGGGCTTTGGGGTAAGCTCCACTTTATGGGACCATATATTTGGTACCATGTTCGACCTGGGAAAAGAAAAAGAGGATAAGTCCAAAGTACAGGAACTGATGTTCAGCAAGAATACAAACACAAGGCAGTTACAGGAACAATAAGATCACCATTTTTCTAATTCATCAATACCTGCCTGTCCGGCCCGCCTCCCCGAGTCGTAAGGAGGGCAGGCAGGCGGGTTACTATCCCCAGGGCCGAACTGCTCACGGGTTTTTATTTTTTCAAGCTGCCTTTCAATGATAAGGGTTGCCATGATGTTGCCTGCATCTTCCTGCGGGTGTTGCTGAAGCAGGACTTTTAGCTTTTCCTCGTACACATCAATGCGGTAGAGCCAGGCCAGTAATTTATCAAAATCATTTTTTACCAGCTCATTTAGATAAGCTGCCAGTTGAGTATGTATCTTTTCGTAAGAATCTTTTTCAATGATCTCTATACCCAGGTCTGATCTTAATGAACGTATCAATGCATCATTTTCCATTATTTAAGTGGTTGTTTGTTTTCCATTACACCTATTCCAAATAAAGCAAGATCATATTTTACAGGGTCGGCCTTATCTAATGTACGCAAACAGGCTGTTAATTCCAATGCCGCCTGCCAGTCAACTGGTTTGCGATTCAATAGTTTTAATTGTTTGGCAACTCTGGCTACATGTACATCAACCGGGCAGATCAGTTGTGCCGGTTTAATATTTTTCCAGATCCCCAGATCAACACCCTTCCCGTCATGTCGTACCATCCAGCGCAGGTACATATTCAGCCTTTTACAACTTGAGTTCTTTTCAGGAGATGCAATATGTTTTCTTGTACGTTCGGCAATATGCGGCAGCGAAAAGAAATAATGATAAAATCCTTTTAAGGCATTTTCAATTGTCTCATCTTGCTTACCCATCCATTTTGTAAAGGCAGTTTCAAGTGAGGTATGATCGGTATAATGCATTTTAAAAAAGGCAATAAAATACAGCAGGTCGGTGGCATTGAAAGTGCGGTGCTTAAAGGCCAGTAGTTTTTTAAGATCGTTGTCTGAATGATGTATACAAAACCTGTGCGGATCATTATCCATTAATCCTAAAAGCTCTTTGGATTTATTGATAATGGTAGTTCGGTTGCCCCAGGCAAATATGGCTGCAAAGAAACCAGCGATCTCTATATCCTGTTTTTTGGTAAATAGATGGGGTATGCAAATGGGATCAGTTTTGATAAAAACAGGTTGGTTATAAAGCAACAGTTTAGCATCGAGGAATGTCTTTGAATTATCCTGTTCATTCTTCACTGAGCAGCTGTTTAATGATCTTGATGCCCAGGCCATCGCTGAATGCATTTTTGTTGAATTGATTTATCACTACAACAACTGCTTTGCTTTTATCTTTTGTAAAAGCACAAAATGTAGAAAAGCCATACGTGCCCCCATTATGCCAGTAAATGGGCTGCGGGTCTTTTTCATTGAGGATATGCCAGCCCAATCCTATGCCTATCCTTGGGTTAATGGCAACTGTTTGGGTGGTTAATTCATTCACGATCTGTTTTGAAACACCCGGCGAAGGGAATGACATATTGTGCAGGTAAGTAAGGATATCATTTGCTGAACATCGTATGCCACCAGCTGGTGCCAATACATGCATGTTCCAATATTCTGCTTTATCATCCTTTGCATAATAACCAACACTTTTTATTTGCGCCGGGTCATTTTGTTTACCCATTTTAATAGGAATAAAAATGTACTGATCTAAAAGTGAAGCATAAGATTTGCCGGAAATACGCTCTGCCAATACGCCTGCTAAACCTGCACCAAGATTGGAATAATTACTTTTTCCATCAGGCTTTGGTGTACAATTCTTTAAATAATTGAAAAGATCTTCACCCTTATAATTTTCATAGGGCTGGCGAATGTTTACCATTTTCATATTACCCGGCAGCCTGGGTAAACCCGATGTATGATTCATCAGGCTTAAAAAACTGATGCTATCAAGCTTTTTATTTTGCCGAACAGAATCAGGTAGGTATTTAATAATTGATGACGATTGAGGTATCTTATGCTCCATCAACACCGCCATTAAAAGATAGGCCGTAAAAGTTTTGGTAATGCTTCCAATCTCGAAAATAGTTTCAGAATCAAATGGTATCTGCTTTTCGGGGTCTGCAAATCCTGCTGTGAAAAATTGTTTTTCACCGTTATTTAAAATACCCACCTGGATACCCGGCAAACTTTCTTTTTTGTAAATACTGTCGGCATTGTGCTGAATAAATTCAGACAGGCTTTTCTTTCCTGTTTGAGCTGTACAGTTGCTAAACAAAGAAAGCACAGATAATGTGAATATGCATTTGAGTATTTTCATAGCGGCTTATCCAATTGCATTGTTTAGATCGTCAATAAGGTCATCCACATCTTCAATACCCACGCTCAGTCTTATCAGGCTATCGGTAAGCCCGTTCTTAATGCGTTCTTCACGTGGAATACTTGCATGTGTCATTACTGCAGGGTGATTAATCAGTGATTCCACACCGCCTAAACTTTCGGCAAGTGAAAATAAATGTGTGCCCGATAAAACTTTATTGGCAGCTTCTAAACTGTCATCTTTTAATTCAAAACTGATCATGCCGCCAAAACCACGCATTTGTTTTTTGGCAATGGCATAGCCCGGATTGTCTTCAAAGCCCGGCCAGTAAACTTTTGATATCTTAGGGTTGTTGCGAAGCCAGTGGGCGATCTTTTCACCGTTCTCACAATGCTGCTTCATTCTTACATGCAGTGTTTTTATTCCTCTTAATACTAAAAAACAATCCATAGGCCCCGGCACAGCGCCACAACTTTTTTGTATGAAATATAATTTTTCCCTCAGCTCCATATCATTCATCATCAATGCGCCCTGTATCACATCACTATGTCCGCCTAAATATTTCGTGGCCGAGTGCATGATGATATCTGCCCCATGATCCAATGGGTTTTGCAGGTATGGCGATGCAAAAGTATTATCAACACAAAGCAAGGCATTGGCTGCTTTAGATATGGCAGCTATAGCTTCAATATCACTGATATTCATCAACGGGTTGGTTGGTGTTTCGATCCATATCAGTTTAGTATTTGCCGTAACTGCCGACTGTACATTTTCTGCATTGCTGGTATCTACATAAATGAATTTTATACCAAAGCGTTCCCAAACCTTTGTAAATAAACGGTAGCTTCCGCCATACATATCATTGGCTGCGATCACTTCATCGCCGGGGTTCAATAATTTCATTACACTATCAGTTGCAGCTACACCGCTGCTGAATGCCAGGGCAAATTTTGCATTTTCAATAATGGCGTAAGCATCTTCCAATGCCTTACGGGTTGGATTTTGAGAACGGGCATATTCATATCCTTTGTTCTTACCCGGGGCTTCCTGAACATAAGTGCTTGTTTGGTAAATGGGAGTCATGATGGCCCCTGTACTTGGATCAGGCTCGGCACCAGCATGAATAAACCTGGTAGCGATCTTCATGTTCCTGGCCACTTGCCCAGCATCCTGCGGAAAAGAAGAATTTAAATCTTTTATACTCATAAAATCTTTTTACAAAAGTAATTGGTTTTTTTTAAGTCCCTTCAGGCCCGCCCGGATGAATTCCGTTCGGACGGGGGTTTGGGGCAAAGCATGTTATAATAGCTGGGCTGCACATAAGTACCGCCAGTCGTAGTTCTTATCATCATGTGCGGCAAGAGGCTCGATCCTTTTCTCCAGCACTTTTTTAGCAAGGATACCGGTATTCACCAATTTTATCTTGGCCTCCCGAATATAATCCTGCACGCCATGATCTTCCATCCAGTTTTTTTGAGGGGGCTCATAGCCTACTTTTTCTTTGCGCCACACGATCTCATCAGGCAGTTTTTTATCCATGGCCTTGCGTAATAGATATTTTGGCCAGCCTTCGTGCATTTTTAATTGTGCCGGTAATGAAAATACAAATTCCACCAGCTCATGATTTAAAAATGGCAACCGCACTTCCCTGCTATGGGCCATGCTGTTTCGGTCTGCATAGCGCAATAATTCTTCCAGTCCCATTTCGGTAGTATTAAAATGGAGGATATCGTTAAGCTTGGTCACTATCGGCTTATGAATGCCTACCCATTCCTGGTGCTTAAGCATGCTTAAGAAATCGGGATGAACAAAAGGATGGGAGATCGTTTTTTTATACTCTCTTTTTTCAAGTAGCATGGCGGCATGTGATGGCAGGAAGGCAGCAAAAATATTTTTTATATCCCAATGAAAGGGTTGGTTGTTCTTCCTGAACAGGGATCTCTCCATTTGAGTTGCACCTAATTTATGCCTGCTCAATACTTCCTGCAAATACCAGTGTATATACTTTGGATAGCCGGCCAATATCTCGTCGGCACCCTGCCCATCCAATAAAACCTTTACCTGTTTTTCTTTGGCAAGCTCAAAAACTTTGTACTGTGCAAAAATTCCCGATGAAGTGAATGGCTCTTCCTGGTGATAACAGAGTTTTTCAAAATCATTGACCAGGTCATTGGCTGTGGGTTTTGCCTGGTGATTGCGGATATCCAAATTTTTAGATACCAGGTCTATATAATTGGATTCGTCATTTTTAAAACCGGGAAACACGGCCGAAAAAGTTTGCAGGGTTTGTGCTCCATTTCCATTATTATTGTTTTGCAGCGATACTATGGTAGCGGCAATAGTAGAGCTATCGAGCCCGCCGCTTAAACTGGTGCCCAGGCTAACATCGCTTCTTAATCTTCTTTTTACAGAGCTCTTAAAAAGCTCGGTAAATTTATCAATGGCATAAGAAGGGCTGATATCAATTTTAAGTTCCTTATTGATGGTCCAGTACCTGGTGGTTTTGGAGAGTTGGTTGGCCCCGGGAATATAGGTAAGGTAATGCGCCGGCGGAAGTGCATAGATATCTTCATAAAAGGTTTGTTCCTTATCAATGCAGTTCTGCACATGGCCCAGGGTGATATAATTAAGCAACATTTTATTGTCGATCAGCTTTTCAATACCAATTGCAAAAAGTGCTTTCATTTCGCTGGCAAAAATAAAATGTGTCTCATCTTCGTAATAATAAAAAGGTTTTTCGCCAAACCGGTCCCTGGCTACAAAGAGTTTTTGTTCTTTTTCATCCCAGATGGCAAAGGCAAACATGCCATCAAACTGCTGCAGGCATTTTTCCTTCCAGAAATCATAAGCTGCCAGGATCACTTCTGTGTCTGACTGGGTTGTAAAATTGTAGCCTTTGTTGGATAAAAAAGATCGGATCTCCAGGTAATTATAGATCTCGCCGTTGTGTACCAGTTGGTAGCGGCCGGCATATTGCATTGGCTGTGCAGCGGCATTGCTAAGGTCAATAATAGATAGCCGGCGATGGCCCAAATGAATGGTGTTGCTGCTGTTGCTCCATTGGCCTTCTCCATCCGGGCCACGATGGGCAATAGCGTCGGTCATTTTTTTTAAATGTACCGGTGCCATTGGATTAGCGGCCTTTAAAAGTATTCCTGCAATTCCACACATAGTGTAAATATCAATAAAATAATTGTACGGGAAGAAAAGGTCAGTTGAAAATAACCGGCATCACTACTTTCACATCGCCCCAGGACATTACCAGTTCGCAGCCATAAGTTGAGTTTTGGAACAGCATTGTAAAATATTCGATCACAACATTATTTTTTAGTACAGGTAAGTCTACCTCGGCCAGGTCTTTTGTTTTATCAATATGCAGCCCCCAACTGTACAGGTTTTGGTTTAAAACGATCTTCCACTTATCGGGAAAAGGAATGCAGTACATGATATAGCGACCTGCTGCTATCTTTTTGCCGCCAATGGTTACATCTTTAAAGAATTCTATTTCGGTAGCTTCGTTTGCGCCCAAACGCCATTCCTGTCCATAATGCTGAATAACATTGAGGGTAACTGAAGTGTCTGCAAAAAGGATCCTGCCATTCTTTTGAGGCCGGCCATAAATGACCCTTGCAACGGGGTTTGGCATGTCAGGTGTGAGCATTTTTTGTTTGGGATAATCTTCGGGAAAATAACTCATATCCATGGTCGATCTGTCAATAGATAGTATCACGCTGTCTTTTACAGATAAAGGGTTGCGGAGCTTTGTTGTTTCCTCGCTTACCTTATTTGCTTTTTGCTCACAGCTATAAAACACAGCTGTAATAAAAAAAACGGGTACAACTAAAAATACTTTTTTTATAAACATGGTTATATTTTATTAGAACAGGATGGGTAGGTCAAGCTTGATATTATCCCAGGCAATAACCAGGTTAGCGCCGGTTTCGGTTTTGTCAAATGTTAATACAAACTCTTCTATAATTTCTGTTTGCTTTTGCACAGCTATATCCACACGGGCCAGGTCATTTTTTTCATCGTATTTAAATGAGCCCCAGGTATCGGTGTCTTTATTAATGATGATGGTCCATTTATCTTCGTAAGGTATACAGTACATGCTGAACCTTCCTTTTTTAATTTTATTGTCGCTGATCTTTACATCCCTGAAAAATTCAATTTCAGTTGCTTCATTGGCGCCCATGCGCCATACTTTTCCATACGCTATCAACTCTCCAAAAATTATCCTGCCGCTTTTTTGCGGACGGCTGTAAATCACCCTGGCCACGGGTGGTTCGGTTACTTTATCCTGAATTTTAAGAACGGGGTAGCGGTTAGGATAGTAACTCATATCCAGGGGCGACTTATCCAATGCAGGCAATTTGGATTGCGCCTGTACTGCTGAAAAGAAAAAACTTAGAAATACAATTGACAACAAAAACTTCATGTATTTTTTTATTTAAAGATAATGAAATCAGGCTTGTAATAATTCATCTAATTGATTGGCGGCATATTTTTTAAGATCAGGAAAAAAATTATTGTAGCAAACCTGCAAGGTTTCATAATGTGTATTAAAAATATCAAATGCTATTTCACTTTCAGTGAGATAAGCAGCCCGCCTGACCAACCCACCAAAGCTCTTTTCAATGGCCCACCGGTGACGGTAATTATACAGCCAGTCGTGCTCCCGCATATAAGGAAACATTTTTTGAAAAGGTAATGGGAACAGTTCCTTATGCTTTTCCAGTTCCACATAAGTGGTAGTTGAGAATTGTCTCAGATCTTCCTCATTCACAAATTCATTTTTATCATTGGCCAGAAAATGGTCGTATACCACATCTGCAAAGGCCCCGGAGTAAAGCCGGTATTGTGGCCTGAAAAATGATTTTACTTCCTGAGTGGCAGCATGTGTATCGGTATAATTGTCGATAAGCCTGTGCAGCCTTATGCCTTTTTGAACGGGCAGGGGATATTCAAACTGTTTCTTTCCTTTGATATGATCGCTGATCATATTGCCCACCAGTATTTCGGGGAGGTTAAAGGAAAGGTATGCATGGGCCAGGTAATTCATATCTATGGCTAAAGATAGATAGTTTAAACTGCTTATGCCACCAAGTAGGTTTCACGCAGGGGACGCAGGGAAGCAGAGTACACAGGGGTATATCCGCGACCTCCGCCCCTCCGCGGCCTCTGCGTGAAATTGAATTATACGGCAAGCCTGTAAAAATATCTCCTTTAGTAAAAGCAGCCTTCAAATGAAGTAAATAGCCCCGGTTAATTGCCGGGGATATTATTATTAAAACGCCCGTTTTGTATCCACTCAGAAATCAGCTTAAGCGTTTCCAGGTCAAATGTTTCTTCCAGTTCACCGTATTCTGTTACTGTACATTTTTTGCAATGCTGAAAGAGATGATTCAGCCCCCGCATTTCCACAGTTTTTACTTTATTGTTATTATTTTTATTGAACTCATTTTTTATTGCTGATAAGTTAGGTTTGGCTGCCACCTGTACATCTTTTTCACCATTGATCGCCAACACAGGGCAATTTATTTTTGAAAGATGATCCGCAGGGTTCATTTTCATAAAATACGAAAACCATTTACCGCTTAAGGCCTTTACGAAGGAATTGATAAATTCATCTTTATCTTTTTCAGTTACTATGCCCGTTGTATTTTTTACTGTTGATACCGGCGTTTTGGCCTGCCATTTATCAAAAATACGGCTCGCTTCCTGTGCGGCTTCTAATGAGTCTGCAGTATTGATTATGGCAGTGGCCAGCTTTGTATATAAAGGGCGATAGAGGTTAACATCTGTTTTAGCAATACCGGAAGATAACATCACATCTGCATTTTGCTGTTCCATCAGGTCTACTATTTTAATTCCAGGCCCTGCAAGTAAAATAATAAAAGCAACTTTTTTTGTTTGCGAAGCCACCATGGGCGCAATAAGGGCACCCTCACTATGGCCAAGCAGGCCAATACTATTAAGATCTACATCATTTCTTGTTGTTAAATAGGTAATCCCCGCTTCCACATCTTTTGCAAAATCTGCTGTGGTTGAATTGTTGAAATTGCCCGTCGTCTTGCCAATACCCCTGTCATCAACCCTAAGAACTGCAATACCCTGGCGGGTTAAATAGTCGGCAATAACTGCAAAAGGCTTATGCCCCAAAATAGTTTCATCCCTGTCCTGTGGACCGCTCCCGGTTATTAAAATAACAACAGGATATATTGGTGCCCGGAAATAATTTACGTTTGGGTCGGGGAGGGGCACTGTGAATGTGCCTCCAAAATGAACCGACCTGTCTGCATTAGCATATTCCACATCTTCCGACTTATAAGGAAATGGAGGCGTTGGAGTTTGCGGACGTTTAGGTGTAGCCCTGGTTGCTGCATCACCTGTTTTTTTCATTATTAACGGGAAACTTTGGCCAGACTGGCTCCATTCGCCGGACAGCGAATTTTTTGTTGCATTAAGTTGCCCGCTATATTTTCCATTTATCATTTTCATAAGCAGGATCACTGAATCTGCTTTTACAATAACATCACTGCAGGGTAGGTTGAATGCATTTTGAAGAGGACTATCAAATGTAGCGCTGTATTTTCCTGCACTGTCCTTATTGATATGAAATACGATAGGGATCTCCGTTCCCTGTATCTGCAAGGCGCCCTCCCAGTTACCTGCAACCTGCTGGCAGAATGCAGGTGTATAAAAAAGTATGCTGAAAATTATTAAAAAAGATCTCATAAATAAAAAGTATTAATTGAATTATCTCCCGGGCAGGGGCACAACTGGCAAACTTTCATTACCAGTTTCATTAACAGCCTGCACTGCAAAAAAATAATTGTCCTTTGAAAAAGGTAAACGCATTTCGGTTGTCGTGGTAAATATTTTTCTTTGCCAGAATGCACTGGTGGTTTCTCTTACCAATACATAATATCCTTTTACCTTACCGATCTTTGGAGCCTGCCAATTTAATAAGGTGGAGTTGGTCAATCTGCGCACTTCCATTTTTACAGAATCAGGCATAGCAGGCGCCTTTGAGAGGTTGGCCAAATTAGCCAGGTTCATGGCCGTGTTCTTACGCAGGTATTCATAATCTATATGTATCTCCAGGTCGCCATAGCTGATGCCATTATCCACCCTCACATCCTGGTGCTGGCGGGTATAGTTCTCATTCATTTCTGTAATGCGTACGGCTGCAAAGCCACGCTGCACAAAGGGTGTATGATCGCCACCACGCAGAAAACGATCGTTGCGGTAAATTAAAACCACTTCCAGGTTGTCAACATAGCGCTCACCAATCTCTTTTACATAGCGTGCAAGCTGGCGGGCCTTGCCATCATTTTCCATGCCCAGGTTGCGAATATTGGCTGCAACTTTTTCTGTTTCATAAGCAGGTATGCCTTCGCTAAACACCCGCACCTTTGAGTTGTTGATGATATTGGTTTCGTTGCTATTGTTGCTGCCCATGATATCGTTGTTCAACACAGCCACAATATTCTGGTTCTCTTTTTTTGCTTTTTCGCTCATAAAGGCCGAGCCCAGCAATCCCTGCTCTTCACCACTCACTGTAACAAAAATAATTGTTGCAGGGAAATTGTATTTGCTCATGATCCTTGCACATTCAAGAACGGCCGCACAGCCGCTGGCATCGTCATTGGCACCAGGTGCGTCGCCCAGCCGCTCGGTGGCACTGCTCCGCATATTATCCAGGTGACCGCTGATGATGAAGATGCGGTTGTCGTTGGGATCAGTTCCTTTTAAAGTAGCCACTACATTACCTAAAAGCGTTACAGTATCAATTCGTCTTTTATCAGGCTGTAAGGTAGTGGTATCGATGAAAGCAGTTAACCTGCCATTTGATTGTTTGGCAAATTCATTGAATTTATTGAGCACCCAGTTTCTTGCAGCACCAATACCCCGTTTGGGATTGCTTTGTGTACTAAGGGTATTTCGGGTGCCAAAGCTCACCATTGCTTTTATATATGATTGTAAAGAATCGGGAGAGACTTGCTTCACCATATTTTCAATTTCAGCATCACGCTGAATAATGGTTTGGGAAGATGCAGTGTGAAAATAAAATAAAGCGGCCAGGAGTAATAGTTGTTTCATAATATGTAGGTTGACCTTAAAAATACGAAGAAACTTGGCAGGATTAAGCTCTATCAAAATAAAAGAGGCCTGTATTTTACAGACCTCCAGAAGCAAAAAATATTTATTGTATTAATCTACTTTACGTCCGCTCATAACCCGCTTATTAACCTGGTACTTATCCTTGGCCGTTTTCTGTATCATCAGTTTTGGACGCTCGCCGCTAAAACGCATATAATATACCTCGCCATCATACACGATCTTTCCTACCTGCACCACATTTGGGTTGTAGGTATTATAACTATTTGTCCACTGATCGGCAAAAAGGCTGTAAACGGCACTTGAACCCGCTTTTTCCGGTACACCAAACCTTAGGTTCTTATTATCACCGTTCTCAAAGGCGATCTCTAATGTATTATTGAGTGCCATGGTACATACACCCTGTGTGCCTGCTCTTAAAAGCACAATATTCACGTACTTGCCATTTTCGAAAACTACTTTACCTGATGTTACCTTAGCTTCTCTTGAAGCCAGTTCTCTTTTAAGCTCCACATCTTTGTCAATATAGAACTGGAGTTTTTCTACCGGTATGGCTTTTTCTTCCACCCTTCTGCGGGTATCAACAGAGAAATAAGATTTTTGTAAAGTGCTGCAGGAAGAAAGTGCAAGCATAAATATTACTGCCAGTATAGTGATAGATTTCATGTGGTTTTTTTATTAGGTTGTAAAACTAATGCACTTGAAGCTGGGCAAAAGTTAAGAGTATTTTAAAATGTGTTAAACTATATACATCATATAATGCAGCAATATATTAATGCAGGCCAAGAAATGAAGACCGAGGGGGACGAAAAAGCATTTTCTTCCTTTGCATTACATGAGTATATAATTTTAAGGGTTAGAGAATAGTAGTGCAGGTTCTTTTAAACGCCGGGGGCTCATGCCACCGAACATGGGCCGGGTAATGAAGTATAAATACTTCAATCTGCTCTTACTAATACTCTCTGCTTTTTTTTAACGTTGCCAATAGTTAGAGTGTCGCCTTTTATAATGAAAGGTCGGGGTTGGTCGGTATCAGTATACCAAATTACAGAGCCTCCTTTCACATGATGAATTACAATAGATTTTTCCCAGTTGATTGAATATGTACCAAAATATCCAAATGAATAATTCTCTATAAAATTATAATAACTTATAGGAAATGTTTTTGCGGAGTCCTCTGTAAGTTTTAATGTATTGTCAGCTGAAATATTCAAATTGACAATGTTGGTGGAGGTATAGGTAAAATAGCCTCTTGGATTTTTGCCATAAGGGTAAGTCCATTTACCAGTTAAAGTATCAAGATCTCTATATTCAATAAGTCTCCAGGTTCCAACTAACGCATTTGAATTTACTTGATTACTATTTGGCTTGTTGTTGTCGGTCTTGTTTTGCCCATAAGAATAGATTCCTAAAACAAGCAGAACCATTAGTAAGAATTGAATTTTTTTCACAACGCTATTTTAATTTAGGAGATACGTATCACAAAGCGCTTTGTTTTTTATTTTCCGGTGCTTTGCCAGGGGTGAGTAATGGCTTGTCATCAATATTCCGGTTTATTGGCCTCAAACTCCTTTAATCCGTACTGGAGTGATTTAACTGATATGTATTTATAGGTTCCGAATAATTTGTCCCAAAAAACAAAAATGTCGGCAAAATTTGAATCTGTGTAATACTGTTTTTTGGTCGTGATGCACTTTATGGATGTTGGGTGTTATAAATACTTTTCCAAAAACTTTATCCGTCCAATCCGGTAATTGAATGTTGGCATGTTGTGCTACCAGGAAAGGTAACTGTACAATGAAATAGACACCTAAAATCTGCAGTTCAATACCGAAAATAATACATGCTACAATACTTGAAATGCCAAATACCAAAACTTCAAACGGATGCCCCCGGAAAAATGTAGATGTATCCATTCTGGTGTCACTGTGATGAACACGATGGAGCCTCCAAAGAAGTGGCGAAGTATGTGCCATACGATGGAACCAATACGAAGTAAAGTCCAGGCACATCACACCCAAAATAACCTTCAGCCACAAGGGTACTTCAATCCAATGAAAAAGACCGAACTGATGAATGGTAGACCAATTAATGAGGCTCACTTGAACTACTGCAAATGCCAGGTTGGCCAGGTAGAAGGCAAGCATGAAAACAAAATTGTTGAAAAAGTGATTTATACGTTTATCAAATTTTAAAGGAGTGCCAAGTAGAAACTCAAAGCTGTAGAATAAAGCGATTAAAAAAATGATAATGTAATTTCCATCCAGTGAATTAATAGATTTGATTATGCTTTCCATGATGTTTTAGTTGAACTGGATTTGTTACACTTTTAATCTTTTTTTAAGAAAAATTATTATTTGTCTTTCACACATGTTTGTCCACGGAGCTGCAAACTTTTGCCAACGTTCGATACTTTTGTTGCAGGTAGTTTATTCTTGAACGTATATTATATTTTTTCTCCAACCGCTACAACCATTTCGCATGGTCCAACAAAGCCATTTTCATTTTCAAACTTTTGAAGTTCCCTTTCAATTTCCTCCCAAACTGATTCTTTCTCTATGTCTGATAAACTGCTCATCATTTGATGCAAAGCGCCAAATGATTCTTTTTCAAACCTTACGCATTCTTTTGCCGATGAGAGGTGTAAAGGAGAATCAACGAGTTCGGATTGTACATTTTTAAATCCCGCCTGTAAAAATGTATTTTTGTATAATGCCTTCTGCCCCTAAACTGAAAGGTCCGGGTTGACCTGGCAATGGAGGTGGCAGTTTTGCCCGATTGCGAATAATGGAAACAGGAACAGAGAAAAACTTATTCATGTCAGGAGTTGAATAAACAATGGCTGCCACTTTTCCGCCAGGCTTTAGCACTCGCAGCATTTCCTTCAATGCTTTTTGCTGGTCAGGGAAATAGATAAGTCCTACCCTTGAAATAACGGCATCAAATGTTTCATTTTCAGGGGTAAGATTTTCGCCATCCATTACTTTTGTCTCTATGTTATTAACTCCTTCCTGTTGTGCTAATTGTTTTGCATACTGTAAAATATTAGGTGAAATATCAGTAGCCAAAACATAACCTGAAGCACCAACTTTTTTTTGCTGTGGTGATAGATTGTTCACCTGCTCCCGCTGCAATATCAAGGACACGATGGCCGCTGGTGATGCCCGCCATCTCCAACATTTTTTGTGTTGCTTTACCAAGCCATTGATTAAGTGTAGGACTCCACCGATACCATGCTTCTGCTGCTGTTTGCCATTGGTCGTGAGTAGTGTTTTTGTATTTAACAGGGTCAAATTGAGGAGTAATTGTTTCCATAATATCAGTTTACAATTGAAAGTTCATGAATGGTTTTCAAAACTTTGGCGTGCTACTTTATTCCTACACCTATAATAAATTCCCCGGGAACACAATACCCGTTTTCTGTTTTATATTTTTCAATAGAAGTAAGGTATTCTTCGCAAACCTCTTTTTGTACATTTTCAGGAAATTTAAAATACGCTAATGCTACCGGTCCACCTTCAAATGCGGCAGCGCAAGCGGCTTCATCTGTTTCGTAGTCAAGAGAGGATTGTATTCTTATGATTTTGCCGGTTGTAAACCCTGCAAGTTCAAAATTTTTCTCAAGCACACTGTCATTACCTAAATTGAAGAACATAGGGCATACTTCCGAAGAAACCCGTTTGTCAACAATCTCAAATATGTCTGCCCAACCACAATTATCTCTTTTTCCCCAAACCGCCGCAATACAGATGCCTCCTTTTTTCAAAACCCGGTACAATTCTTTCAACGCATTTACAGGATTTGGTACATACATAAGTCCCAAAGCACAAATAGCCACATCAAATTCTTCATCATTAACTTTTAATTCTTCAGCATCCATTCTTTCAAACCTGATATTACTGATGTTATTTTCTTTCGAGGTCTGATTTGCAATTTCTATCATTTTATCAGAAATATCCGTGCCCAGCACAAACCCTTTGTTACCAGTTGCTATTGCAGCTCTAAAGCTTATAAGCCCTGTGCCACAGGCAATATCAATAATTTTTTGCCCTTGTTGAATATTAGCAAAATCAAACAAGGCGTCATGTGCAGGTTTCAGTTGTTGCTGCCATGTATTTTCGTAATAAGCGGCAGCTTTGTCCCATCCATATCGCTGCACACGTCTTTGTAAGGCTGGTTCCATTAATTATTAATTTTAGAGGGTATTATATTTATCTTTCTTACACATTTTTGCGCTCTTGAAAACACGTCAAGATAGGGGCTATGTTCATCCCCGTCATCCAGCATCTGCATTATTTTTTCTTCTGGTGCATCGCTTTCAATTGTTATAGTATATCGCACTTCAAGATAACCCGGAGGAATATTTTTATCTGCTGTGCCTAACAAAGCACCATCATCAAAATCAGCTTGAACTTCTACTTCTAAATTTTTAATCGGAATGCTTAATTCCGCCGCTTTCATCAAGTAACCAATGGCAAGGCAAGAACCCAGAGCAGCCCTTCCATATACACCAGGTGTAGGAGCTGTATTGTTACCACCAATTCCTTCGGGCATATCAACAGAAAACTTCCAGTTCCCTTCATTTATTTCGCAAGTTAGCCCATTTACCATGCGTACTTTAGAAACTGCAGTATCTCGGGCCATTGAAGGTTTCAGGGTAAATGCTTTTTTGCATCTTTCCACAGCAATTTTAATTTTTTCTACATCTTTCATAATAAACTTTTAAAGCTTGAATGTGCCATAAAGTGGCTGCCACTCAAAAATAGGCGAAAGTTTTAATAACGTTTATAAAATTGATTTTTTTAAACGCCTACGAAACCCCATTGGCGCAATGTGTTCCCTTCAAAAATGTTTATAGTTTACCAAAATGATTCCGGAATCACTTGAGCCTTACCAATCTACCGGATTGTATCCGGAATCAGGATTACAAAAACTCAATTCTTAGCAACCAATGCTCATTAGTAAAACAATCAGTAAAGCTGCTGTAATTATAATTTCAGATTTTAAAACTTATGCTAACAATGTTCACTTAATTATAAAATATTTCGTTTTTCAAACTTGCCTACCGGCAGGCAGGTCCGGTTACAAACCGGCAGAACAAATAGACACAAGTGATACCACCATGTATACGTTTTAAATTTAAACATTGTTGTGGGAACACTTGCGCTAAACTTAAGCCAGTTAGGGAAATCCCTTTACATAGGAACCTTTTGTTATCGGCTACTTTTTATACCGTGTCTGTATTTTATATGAGAGTATTCGTGTGCAAGAAGTGCTGCTAACTCTTCGTATGAAGTTATATCACGCAGCACTTTATCAAAAACAAAAATAGAATTGTCGGGCAAAGCAAAAGCGTTAAACTCATTCGCTCTCACAACATACACTTTTGTTTTACTGTCAAAATGCAACTCTTAATAAAACTCATTTATTAGTTGTGTCTTATCATTGTCAATTGGTGCTTCTTTTAAAATCTCTTTGCTTGCTTCCTGTCTAACTTCTTTGTCGATTTATGTTGGCAAATGATTTACAACAAAGTTTGAAATGGCAGGCACACCGTCAATATAAAAGTATATTGAACCGAATATCAACACTAAGACAATAAAGAAAAAGGTTATCACAACTTTAAAACAACCCCTAATAAATTCCTTTATTGTACCTGCTTTTTTTTACCACATAGGTCTTAACTACTTTGTCATAAAGATTTTGTTTCACTAAAATATTTTTCTCCATCAAATCCTGTATATCCCTTAAAGCAGTATCCTGAGAGCATTTGGCAATGGTTGCCCATTTGGAACTGGTTAGTTTTCCTGTAAAGCCATCAAGGAGTTTATTAAGCATTAATACCTGCCGGTTATTTAATAAAGTTTTGGCGTGCTGTTCCCACTAACAACTATATAAAAGAGTTACTAAACCTTTACCACATACCCCGTACTCCTTCCACCACCAACCTCCTTCACTAAAATATTTTTCTCCATCAAATCCTGTATATCCCTTAAAGCAGTATCCTGAGAGCATTTGGCAATGGTTGCCCATTTGGAACTGGTTAGTTTTCCTATAAAGCCATCAAGGAGTTTATTAAGCATTAATACCTGCCGGTTATTTAATAAAGTTTTGGCGTGCTGTTCCCAAAACCTGGCTTTGTATAATACTGTTGCTAATGTTTCATCTGTTGCTTGTAAAGAGCGGTGCAAACAATGTAGAAACCAGCTTAACCAGCCTGTAATATCAAGGGTTCCTTTTTGTGTGGTTTCCAGTATATCGTAGTAAGCATTTCGTTCTTTACGTATTTGCGCACTCATGCTGTAAAAGCGCTGTGCAGTACAATCGGCACGGGCAAGCTGCATATCGGCCATGGCCCTTGCTATACGGCCATTACCATCATCAAAAGGATGTATTGTAACAAACCATAGATGGGCAATGGCAACTTTTAATACCGGGTCTATATTCATTTCTGTATTAAACCAGTTTATAAAATGGTTCATTTCATCAGCAAGTAATTCGGCATCCGGTGCCTGATAATGTATTTTTTCTTTGCCCATTGGGCCAGATACTACCTGCATAGGATCATCACTTGTGTTGTTACGCCATGCCCCTGTCATAATTTTTTGCATACCGCTTCTGCCGGTGGGAAACAGCGCAGCATGCCAGCTAAATAACCGCTCATCTGTTAGCGGCTCATTAAATTGCTGGGTTGCATTCAGCATCATTTCTACCACGCCTTCCACGTTGCGGTCGGCAGGTATCATACCTGCAATATCCATCCCCAACCGGCGGGCAATAGATGAACGTACCTGCGCTGCATCCAATAATTCACCTTCAATTTCGCTTGATTTTAATACATCTAAAGTAATGGTCTGCAGGGTGGCTTCTTCCTTAATACCAAAACCTAAGGCATCCATGCGGCCAAGCAATTTCCCCTGCGTGTGGCGTACTTCTGCCAGCAAAGGGGAAACAGTTTCCTGGTTCCAGGTAAATCGTGGCCATTCATCACATTGGTAGATGTAAACACTCATTTTATGCATTTATGCGGTGAATATACGCTTTATTCTCCGCATATTTAAATATTCTCCGCATACTTTGCGGTGAATATTGAATTTATTCTCCTCATATTTAAATAAATGATCTTTAAAAAGGCTGGTAAAAGCCCCAAAAAAAATTACTTTTGCAGCCTTACATTAATAATCCTTTTCCACCATTTGCCATTCCTTCGACAAGCTCAGGATGACAACTGCAGGAAAAGGCCATAAATCAAAATTATGAGCAAAGGACCCGTTTCAAATTTTATAGAGCACCACTACCGACATTTTAATGCAGCGGCTTTAATGGATGCAGCCAAAGGTTATGTTACCCACCTGGATGAAGGCGGCAAAATGATGATAACCCTGGCCGGTGCCATGAGCACCGCCGAGCTGGGCCTTAGTCTGGCCGAAATGATACGGCAGGATAAAGTGAGCATCATTAGTTGCACCGGTGCCAACCTGGAAGAAGATATTATGAACCTTGTGGCACATAGCCATTATAAAAGAGTGCCCAACTACAGGGATCTTAGTCCACAGGAAGAATGGGACCTTTTAGAAAATCATTACAACCGCGTTACCGATACCTGTATACCCGAGGAAGAAGCATTCAGAAGATTGCAGCAACATATTCATAAAATATGGAAAGATGCAGATGATAACGGCGAACGTTTTTTTCCGCATGAGTATATGTACAAGATGCTGCTGAGCGGAGTGCTGGAACAGTATTACGAGATAGACCCAAAGAATAGCTGGATGCTGGCAGCAGCACAAAAAGGTATCCCCATTGTAGTGCCCGGCTGGGAAGACAGTACCATGGGAAACATCTTTGCATCGTACATTATCAAGAATGAGATGAAAGCTACCACCATGAAGAGTGGTATTGAATACATGGTTTGGCTGGCCGATTGGTACCGCAATAATTCATCAGGCAAGGGCGTTGGCTTTTTCCAGATAGGCGGTGGTATTGCCGGTGATTTTCCTATATGCGTAGTGCCTATGATGTACCAGGACCTGGAATGGCATGACGTACCTTTCTGGAGTTATTTCTGCCAGATAAGTGATTCAACAACATCTTACGGATCTTATTCGGGTGCTGTGCCCAATGAAAAGATCACCTGGGGTAAGCTGGATATTACCACACCTAAATTTATTGTGGAGAGTGATGCGACTATCGTGGCGCCGCTGATATTTGCGTGGATATTGGGTTGGTAATTAAAGGCAAATAATGAACAAGGAACAAGGAATACTGAATAACGAAGTAGGGTTCAACACTTCATCATTCGACATTCCTTGTTCCTTGTTCGATATTCGTTCTTCCTTACCTCGTTCCCATATTCAACGGCGTATCCCTTTTCAGCATATCATTCCTGTTGGCCATTTCCCATGCGGTATGAAATATCATACGGCTTCTTTTTTCAAATAGGGACCAGTTTATTTTTTCAACCGTATCGGTTGGCTTGTGGTAATCTGATTTAAGCATACCATCATAAAAGAATAAAATGGGTACGCCTTTGCGGGCAAAATTATAATGGTCGCTGCGGAAAAAGATGCGGTTCTGGTCGTTGGGGTCATCAAATTTATAATCAAGGATAAGCTTGGTATATTTATTATTGGCGCCTTCGTTAATGATGGGCAGGTCGCTGCTTAATTTATCGTGGCCAATTACGTACACATAATTAAGGCTATCGGCAGTGGTACGTTCTGTATCAACCCTGCCTATCATGTCGATATTTAAATTAACGGTTGTTTTATCCAAAGGAAAGAAAGGATGATCGCTGTAATACTCACTGCCCCATAATCCTTTTTCCTCGCCGCTTACCGCCATAAAAACCATTGTTCTTCTGGGCCTGTTGCCTTCTGCAGCTGCTTTAGCAAATGCTTCGGCCATGGCAATAACAGCAACGGTGCCGCTGCCATCATCATCGGCGCCGTAATAGATCTGACCATTGCGCATGCCCAGGTGGTCGTAATGGGCAGTAACAAAAACATACTCATCTTTTTTATCGATTCCTTCTACTAAGCCTACCACGTTACTGGCATTAATGGTAGTGCGGTGTTTTACAAATTTGTATTCCACTTTTGTTTTGCTTTCTATAGCCCATTGGTTACCGATAGTGCCATTGGCTTTTGCAATTTTAAGCAGGGTATCAAAATTATTACCCATAATTTGTTTGGCAAAAGCATGAGATAGCTGTGCAAACACCAATTTGTTTTTTTTCGTAATGCCTGATGGAAAATACACACCTGTTTTTTTACCGTTATCTACCGCACGTTGGTTAAAGATTTCCTGATTTTGATTGATAACCAGTACACCCTTTGCGCCTTTTGCAGCAGCCGCTGCCAGTTTTTTAGGTATACCGGGGAATGACCATGCACTGCCACGGGACCCGCCTGTTCCTAAAAAATATTTGCCATCCTTCTTGGGTTCTCCCAAAAAGATGATCACGATCTTATCTTTTACATCAAGGCCTGTATAATCATTGTATTTCTCATCATCAATACCATATCCCGCAAAAACGATCTTGCTGCCTTTGAATTTACCGGTCTCGTTATTATTCAGCACGGCAATAAAATCTGTACCATACACTGCCTTCTTTTTGCCAACAGAAAGTTCGGCCTTTTTTAAACTATCCTGGTATAAGGGATAAAATTGTTGATAGCCTTTTAAAGCATCAACCGTTTTTAAGCCAATGGCTTTGAACTGCGATTCGATATATGCGGCTGCTTTGCGCTGTCCTTCGGTGCCGGTCTCACGACCTTCCATTTCGGCGCTTGCTACAATGCTCAGGTGCTTGTGCAGGTTATCTACATTGATAATGGAAGCATATTTTAAGGAAGGGTCTATTTGTGCAAAGGAAACAGTACTTGTAAGAACAAGGGCAAGGATTAATAGTTTTTTCATTTTTAAATTTACGATTGAGATTAAACTTTGTTATAATTCAAAAAGCTATGCTGTTTTAAGGACTACTCTTTTTAAGTCTTAGGCTGTCAGCCTGAGCCTGTCGAAGGCGGGTTTATCGAATTATACCGGGTTCGAGAAGCTCACCCTGACAGCTAATAGTTATTCCAGATGCTTATTTAAAAAAGTTTGCACCCTGACAACCAAGGGCAAAATAATCAAAACAATAAAGCCACTGACCTTATTTTGGATAAGCGGTGATATAGATGGGAGTAAATTAACAGGAAATCTTCGTTACCCTCTTCTGGTGACGGCCTCCTTCAAAAGCGGTATTCATAAAAATGTCGAGCATTTTCTCTGCATCACCATCCCGTACAAAACGTGCAGGAATGCAAATGATGTTTGCGTCATTGTGTTTACGTGCAAGCTCAGCCAATTCTTCTCCCCAGCAGATGGCTGCCCTTACGCCTGCATGTTTATTGGCTGTGATGGCAACGCCATTGGCGCTGCCACATAATAAGATACCAAAAGCCGCTTCGCCTTTTTCTACTGCAGATGCAACTGGATGTGCAAAGTCTGGATAGTCAACTGAATCTTTATTGTATGTGCCAAGATCATTGAATTTTATTCCTTCTGCTTCCAGCATAGAGATCAGGTCTTCTTTGCAATCGAATCCTGCATGATCGCATCCGATAGCTACGGGGAGTTTTAAGTTGAAGGGGGACATAAATAATGGATAATTGATAATGAAATAATGGATAATTCCACCGTAAAATTAAGGTATAAAAACTACTTAAAACACTTAAAAAGGCGACCCTACTTATAAGCCTACATTATCCCTTTCTGCCGACAGGCAGGCATTATCCATTAAAAAATTATCCATTAAAATCAGCTCCACTCTTTTTCTTCCTTTGCTTTCCTCTTGTCAACACGTGCAACAAGCTGTATGCTTATCCAGTAAAGTAATAATAAAGGAACAGCTACAATTACCTGGCTGGTAATATCAGGTGAAGGTGTAATAATGGCTGATACGAGAAGGATCACTACAAATGCATATTTAGAGTATTTTCTTAATAAGCGGGCATTTACCAAACCTATCTTTCCTAACACAAAGGCCAGTATTGGCAATTCAAAAGCGATACCGCATCCTAAAATTAAATTGGTCAGTGTATCTATATAATCATTGATACTGGGTTTATATTGAATGTCGCCGCCTGTACCCAGGGTAAATGAGGCTAAAAAATTAAAGGTAAAGGGCGCCAGTAAATAATAACCAAAAGCAGCACCTATAAAAAAGCAGAGGGAAACCCAGAAGATGCTGCCCCTGGCATATCTTTTTTCTTTGGGTGATAGGGCGGGCTTAATGAATCGCCATAGTTCCCAGAATATATAGGGAAAAGCAATGATCACCGCCCCGATCATGGCAATTGTAAGGGCCGAGGTAAAAGTGCCGTTTACCTGGGTAACCAGGAATTCGATCTTTACCGGTGGCATGCATAAACTGTTGCCAATACCCAGCCATTGACCAAAATCGCATAAAGCTGTATAAGTAACAAAATCTATGCTTGTGGGGGCCAGGATAATATTATCGTAAACCCAGTTCCTGAAAACAAAAATAATAATGGCAGCAGCCAGCCATACAATTACCGACCGCATCAGGTGCCAGCGTAGTGCTTCAAGATGACCCATAAAGGACATCTCTTCCGGCTCGGGCTCATTTTTGTTCCGAAGCCGCTTAAAAAATTGTTTTCTATCTGATGATTCTGTTGACAATGAGTATGATTTGGTTAGCAAAGGTAATTAAGCAGCAGTAATAAAAGTAACCGAAAAAGAGAAGCCCCTGTAGAAACAGGGGCCGTTACCAAAACTAACTGCTTATGAGAAAATTTGAATTGTCGTTGTTATAAATACATATACGCAAATGTGGTGCCAAAAGTTTTCTTCAGGATGTTAAGTCTTTCTTAAGACGCCCGCTGGCATTCCTCTACTTAAAATATTAACGAATAAAGAACTGTTTTAGTTTGGGTATTTTCGATTTTCATATGAAAAAAGCCACTTTAATACGATTCCAAAAGTAATAGACCCGGCCCAGAAGCGGGAGTTTAATTCCACAAAAAAGCACAGTGTAGAATTCACTGTGCTTTAACAAATACTATTTCATTTTATAGCTATTTTATAAATCCTTTAATCATATCCATTAATCCGCCACCGCCATTCCTTTCCTGCTGTTTTTGTGCGCCACCTGCTAATTTGGAAACAATATCCATTAATCCGCCGCCCGCTTGTTTGCCATCACCCGAGAACTGGCTAAGAATATCCTTGAAATTAAACCCACTATTACCCTTGCTTTGTTCTTCCTGTACAAGTTCATCGGTTTTGCCACCGGTAATTGACTTCAATAATTTTTCCAGAGAGAAACCATTATCAGCCGGGTCGTTGGATTTATTGATGAGATTCCCCAGTACATTGGGGATTAAATTACTGGATACATTATTTGCCTTGTTCCCTCCCATGTTAAACTTGCTCATGAGCTTACTGGCAAAATGGCCTATCATCATACTAACCATTGGGTTGCTTAATAAACCCCCGCGATTATTTCCTCCACTGTTGGAAAACATGGAGATCACACTCTGTAACCCTCCACCAGCAACCATATTGCGCAGGCCCGATGCTACGGTATTGGTAGCTTCCGCAACTACCTCGTTATTTTTTTCATTTGGAATGTCGGGGTTATTTATAACCGCCTCACCGGAAGAGTCCTTTACCAGGTTAAATAGTTCTTTAAGCATACTCATACTATGATCGTTTTAATTAATTAAGGAAAATTAATACACTGAAAATATGGTGCCGTAAATGAGAATTAGTTTTGAGTGGTCATTTTCTCTGCGTTTTCAGCAAATTGGAGTGCATCCAGAAATTCCTGTATATCCCCGTTTAAAATGGTATCTAAATTATAAACAGTTAATCCAATACGGTGATCAGTAACCCTTCCCTGCGGAAAATTATACGTTCTTATTTTAGCGCTCCTGTCGCCCGTACTTACCAGGCTCTTGCGCATATGTGCTGTGGCTTCTTCCACTTTTCTTACCTCTTCATCATACAGCCTGGTCCTCAGCATTTCCATTGCTTTTAAACGGTTACCCAACTGTGAACGGTCTGTCTGGCACATTACCACAATACCGGTGGGTTTATGGGTAAGAAAAACTTTGGTCTCTACTTTATTTACGTTTTGTCCACCGGCGCCACCACTACGGGCAGTTTCCATCTTCACGTCAGATTCTTTCAGGTCAACGTCCACATCCTCAGCCTCGGGCATTACGGCCACTGTTACCGCACTGGTATGTACCCTGCCGCTGGCTTCTGTATCCGGCACACGTTGTACCCGGTGTACGCCACTTTCAAATTTTAAGACAGCATAAACATCATCACCTACAACTTCTACCTGTACCTCTTTGTAACCACCAACAGTTCCTTCACTTTCACTGAGGATAGCCGTCTTCCAGCCCTTTCTTTCGCAATATTTTAAATACATGCGCAACAGGTCGCCTGCAAAAAGAGAGGCTTCATCGCCGCCGGTACCGGCTCTTATTTCAAGGATGGCATTTTTCTCATCATAAGGATCTTTGGGGATGAGCATATTGCGAAGCATTTTCTCCATCGCTTCTTTCTTCTCCTCCAGTTCAGGCAGTTCCTGCTTGGCAAGCATCCGCATTTCCTCATCATCGCCGTTAAGCACTTCTTTATTGAACTCAATATCATCAAGCAGCTTAATGTATTCGTTGCGGGCGTTCACGATCTTTTCAAGGCTACGGTATTCCTTGCTGGTGGCGGTAAATTTTTTATTGTCGCTTACGATCTCCGGGTTTGTGAGTGCCACGCCCAGGTTATCGAATCTTCCTTTTATTGCATCTAATTTGTCAAGCATAGTGTAGCCCCTCCCGAACTTCGTTCCTTCCCTTTTCAGGGAACCCCCAAAGGGGGAGGGTATTTATGTTTTGTTATTAATATGATTACAGGCTTTTGTACAATAATTTGACATCGTTGTGTCACTCACTTGTACTGCATACCTTTACTGAACTTTAATTGTGTTTTGTCCGTCCTTGGTCTGACAGCCTGCCCCGATCTTTCGGGGCCCTCGTCTGACCATGCACGGGCTGCAAATTTACAATTTATCAACCAATCAATTTGTACAGAAAATTTTCAGCAGATCAGCTATTTACCGGCTACGAAATGTTACAGCAACAGGTGCTTATCACTGATGGGGTAGGAGTAATTGTAGATATTGTTGCCGAAAATGATGCGGGGGAGGATATTGAAAAAATGAATGGCATACTCAGCCCCGGGTTTACCAATGCACATTGCCACCTCGAATTATCGCATTTAAAAGGGCATATTCCAAAACATACAGGGCTCGTTGAATTTGTTTTTAAAGTGATCAATGAAAGGCACTTTGAAGAAACGGAGATATTAACTGCCATTGAAAAAGCCGAGCAGGAAATGCTGCACAACGGTACTGTGGCCGTTGGAGATATTTGTAATAACCTGCTTACTATTCCACAAAAGATCAAAGGAAATCTTCGGTATCACAATTTTATAGAAGCAAGTGGATTTGCACCTCAGGTGGCGGAGACCAGATTTAAAAGAGCTGTTGATTTCTATACTGCGTATGCTGAACATTTTTCTTCAACATCCATTGCTCCCCATGCGCCTTATTCTGTTTCGCCGGAGTTGTTTGCCATGATAAATGAGTTCCAGGGCAACAACCTGCTCACAATTCACAACCAGGAAACTCAATACGAAAATGAATTCTCTGAAAAAGGCACGGGTGATTTTTTGAGGCTGTATGAAAAACTTGGTGTTGATATTTCTTTTTTTAAACCTACAGGAAAAACCAGTCTACAAACCTGGCTTCCGCATTTTACAAAACAACAATCCATAATTCTTGTACATGATGTATGTACTTCGGAAGAAGACATGGTATTTACAAAACAACAAACCATAAACCACCAACAACAAACCTTTTTCTGCCTTTGTCCTAATGCCAATCTGTACATCAGCAATATGTTGCCAGATGTGCAGATGCTGATGAAATATACTGATGATATTGTTTTGGGGACTGATAGTCTTGCATCCAATGACCAGTTAAGTATACTGGAAGAAATGAAAACACTGCAAGCAAATTTTAAACAACTTGAACTGTCTACCTTACTGAAATGGGCTACCAGCAATGCTGCTAAGGCATTGCGGATGTATGATAAGCTGGGTAGTTTTGAAAAAGGGAAAATGCCCGGGGTGGTTTTGATAGACGGAATACGAGGTCTACAGATGGATAAAAATTGTTCAGTTAGGCGGATATTATAACGTTTGTATGGTCCCGTTGGCTTGCAGCCTTCAGGCCCGCTGAACGCCTTCAGGCCCGCTACAATACTTCGTGTAATACCATCAGCGTTTTCATCTTCCCAAAATCCTGGATATGCAAGGCATAGTATTCCAGGTACCTCAATAATAAGAGCCGCCTTATTTCCTGGTTCAGTTTAAATTCTTCCAGCTCGTGAGGCTGCATTACTTTTAATAGCTGTGCGGTAAGTTCTGCATTTTTCCCGTCAATAAAATAAGGGTGTGTGGGTTGATGATCGATAAAGCTTCCTTCCTGCAGGTCAAGTACATTATTATCGCTGCTGTAATTATCCGTCATCCTGAAACCAAAGAAATGAGTAAGGTGCAGGGTAAAGAATAAAGCAAAATTGGCTGCAACAATCTTTTCTGACCGATCTAATTCTAAAAACGATTCTTCACAGAAAGAAAAAAGATGAGGATTGGGCTCGGGTTGCTTCAAACATTTTTGCAGCAGCTCGGCCATAAAGGAAGCAATGCTGTTCCTGATCACATCACTCAGCAGCCTTTCATAAATGTTGGCCCAGGAGAATTCTTTGATGCGCTGCATGCTTTTGTGCTCGCTGTGGTAAACCACCAGGTCAAGGATGGCACACGGTTGAAAAAGGTTTGCTTTAAAAGCTGACTTTTTGGAAGTTCTCACCCCATTCACCATATAGGTTTGTATGCCGAACATTTCGGTATATATGGTTACTACCAGGCTACTCTCGCCATATTTAATACTTCGTAATACAATGCCCTTTGTTTTGTGAGTCATGATTGGAACGTTAATCCGTTAATCCGTTAATCCGTTAATCCGTTAATCCGTTGTGGCCTCTTAGAATATTTTGTTAACCTGCATAATCAGTAATGTATTTACGGATTAACCAATTAACGGATTAACGTTTAACGAATTTAGCGGTAAATAGATTTCCTTTGCACAGTCATTCATTATTCCTTACTTAATTCTACATTTAAAAATATGTGGCAGGGATTAGCAAAATTTGTACTTAAGTTCAGGGTGCCCTTACTCATCGTTTTATTAGTGATCACAGTGGTCATGGGTTTTTATGCATCAAAGGTTAAGCTGAGCTATGAATTCTCTAAAGCCATACCAACCGATAATCCTAAGTACAAAGAATATGTGGCATTTAAGGAGAAATTTGGAGATGATGGCAACCTCCTGGTCGCAGGTATTGAAACAGACAGCCTGTTTACCCTTTCTTATTTTAATACTTACAAAGAGCTCCACGGGCAATTAAAAAAAATTGAACATGTTGAAGATGTGCTGAGCATTCCTTCAGCAGTTGACCTGTATAAAGATTCAGCTTCGGAAAAACTGGTGGCAAAGAAAATATTTCCTGATACCCTAAATACCCAGGCGGCCTTAGACAGCGCGGTGAACCATTTTTACAATCTTCCTTTTTACAGAAGCCTGCTGTATAACCCCGAGACAAAAGCGTACCTCATAGCAGTACGCATCAATAAGTCGATACTAAATTCCAAAGGAAGAACTGGAGTTATCAATAATATCAATACAGCCGTAAAACGTTTTGAAGATAAAACCGGAACATCAGTAAGGGTTAGCGGTTTACCCTTAATAAGAACAGTGGTTTCAGACAGGATACAATATGAAATGAAATATTTTTTATTCGGTTCATTGTTATTAAGCACATTGATACTTTTACTTTTTTTCAGGTCGCTAAGTACAACCCTGCTTTCACTGCTGGTGGTTGTTTTAGGAGTTATATGGAGCGTTGGTACATTATATTTATGCGGTTACCAGGTTACTTTGCTCACTGCATTAATTCCATGTCTTGTTGTTGTAATAGGCATACCCAACTGCATTTACTTTATTAATAAATACCATAGTGCATATATAGCGCATGGCGATAAGCATAGATCTCTGGTGGAGATGGTAAGCAAGATGGGCGTTGTAACCCTGTTCTGTAATTTAACTGCTGCCATCGGCTTTGCGGTTTTTGCTTTAACGAGAAGTGCTATCCTGAAAGAGTTTGGTATTGTGGCGGGGATCAGTATCATGATCATTTTTGTGATCTCCTTTATTTTATTGCCGGCCGCTTTAAGTTATTTACCTGCACCAAAAGCCTCTCAAACAAAATACCTGAATAGTAAGTGGATCAATAATTTTTTAATGCACATTGAAAGATGGGTGTTGCATCATAAAAGAGCAGTGTACATCATTACTGCCGTTGTATTGATCTTTGCAGTGGCAGGTATTTTTAAATTGAAAAGTGTTTCCTTTATAGTTGATGACCTGCCTGAAACAGATAAAGTGTACACGGATCTTAAATTCTTTGAAAAACACTTTCATGGTGTGATGCCGCTGGAAATTGTTGTGGACACCAAAAAAAGAAATGGCCTTGCCGGTATGAGGGCCCTGGCGGTGTTTGAGAAAGTAGATTCATTGTCAGCATACATCACTGCTCAAAAGGAAATGAGCCGTCCCTTAAGTGTTGCCGAGGGTTTAAAATTTGCCAAGCAGGCTTTTTTTGAAGGCGATTCTGCCAATTACCTGCTGCCAAATAGTTTTGATGGCGCTTTTGTAGGGGAATACCTTCGGCCGAATAAAAGTGACAGCGGCAATAATAATAACCTTTCCAAAATGATGGCCAGTTTTATAGATACAACCAGGCAAAGCACCCGTATCAGTATCAATATGGCTGATGTTGGAACTGAAAGATTGCCTGTTTTATTAGATGGTATCCAGCAAAAAGCAAACGAGATATTTGATACTGCTTCTTACAAGATTCAACTTACCGGCACCAGCATTACTTTTTTAGAAGGAAGCCGGTTTATTGTAAATGGGTTAAAGGAGAGCATATTCTGGGCGTTCATTTTAATAGCAGTTTGCATGCTTTATTTGTTCAGATCTTTCCGTATATTATTATGTTCTCTTATACCCAATCTTATTCCCCTTGTTATTACGGCAGGTATTATGGGTTGGGTTGGCGTGCCATTAAAGCCATCAACCGTTTTGGTTTTTAGTGTTGCCCTGGGGATCGCTGTAGATATTACCATCCGGTTCCTGGTAAACTATAAACAGGAACTACCTGTTTATAATAATCATGTGATGGATACCATAAGTGCTACCATTAAAAACACGGGGTTAAGTATTGTTTACACAGCGCTTGTGTTGATCGCAGGGTTTGTAATTTTTTGTGTAAGCAGTTTTGGCGGAACACAAGCCTTAGGCTGGCTCACATCAATTACTTTATTGGTTGCTACAATAACTAACCTTGTTTTGCTTCCTGTTTTATTGTTGATGTTTGCTCCGGCAAAACCCGAAAAGAAAAACAAAACAGAACGGTTGTAAAAAATATAACATCTTAAAGATTATAAATGTTAGAAATTTATTGCGGGCAATTAGAGGAATAAAAGCAGCAAAAAGGTCAAAGTATTTGAGAATTACAGGGATTGTATTATATATTTGTCCACATAAACTATTAGTAAATGAGAAAATTGATTTTAATTCTATCAGCAGTATTTGTATTTGTACTGAATACTGCTGCCCAGAACCGTACAGTTAGTGGTAAGGTTACTGATGATAAGGGGGCTCCGGTTGAAGGAGTAACAGTAACCAGTCCCGATGGTAAACTAGGAACCCAAACTGATGCAGCCGGGAACTACAGCATTTCTCTTCCCGCATCTGTCAGATCACTTCGATTTTCAGATGTAAATTTTGAACCACAAACACAATCTATCGGTACCCAGCTAGTGGTTAATACAAAACTTAAGATCAAGGATACCAATCTGGAAGAAGTGGTGGTGGTTGGTTATGGTACGCAGCAGAAAGTAAAAGTAACCGGCTCAATAGGTAAAGTTGGTGGCGATAAAGTTGCTACCCTGGCCACAACCAGTTTTGATAGACAATTAGCCGGACGGATTTCGGGTGTTCAGGTGGTGGCGGGCTCGGGCTTAGTTAGTGCTGCACCACGTATCCGTATAAGAGGTGTTAACTCTATTACACAGGGTCGGGATCCACTAATTGTATTAGATGGGGTTCCAACTTTTTCAGGTGGAGCATCGGGCGTTGCTAATACCAATGTACTTGCAGATATAAACCCTGCAGATATTGAATCTTATGAAGTGCTTAAGGATGGCGCTGCCGCCGCCATTTTCGGTTCAAGAGCTGCAAATGGGGTTATTTTGATAACTACAAAGAAGGGAAAAAACGGGAAGCTTAATGTTAATTATGATATGTACATGGGTTTTAGTAATGCCTTCAACATACCCCGCTTACTGAATGCATCCGAGTTTATTACTATTTCCAATGAAAAACTCAGAAACGCAAACCAGGCTAATGGGGCATTTGCCGATGCCAGTAATACCAACACAAATTGGCTGGGTATTATCTTTAACAATAACCCTTTTGTACAAAGCCATACTATATCTGCCAGCGGAGGGTCTGATAAATCGACATATTATATGTCTGTCAATTATCTTTCGCAGGACGGTTTGGTAAGGACCAATTACAATCGCCGCTATAGTTTCAGGGCAAATATGGAACACAAGCCAAATAAGTATTTTAAATTTGGTAATAATATAACCCTTAGCCGCACGGAAGATAACGACCAAAATAACGGCGGTAATGCATTGAGCGGTGCCATGGCCGGTGCCATGAGGGCCTTACCCAATGTACCTGTTTACCTTTCAACACATCCAACAGGTTATAATTTAACTTTTCCAGACAATGCGTCTTTGGGTTCTGGAGCCAATACAAGAGTTATTGAAAATAATTATACCAATATTGCCTATGTACTTGATAAAAATAAATTTACTAACCAACGCACAAGGGTTATCAATAATTTGTTTTTAGAATTAACACCCATTAAAGAATTGAGCATTAGAACACAGGCAACTGTAGATTACATTACTTCTACTGACTTTCAAAGTTTAGATAAGATACATGGTGATGGCAGAGGATTAAATGGAAGTGTTTTTAACCAAAATATTCAAACTACCAATTTAGCCTGGCAAACTTTTGCAACCGCTAATAAGAGTATCCGGAGACATACAGCCATCCTGGTAGCAGGTGTTGCAATGCAACGAAGTCTTAGTCAAAACTTTAACGGTCAGGGAACTAATATTTCTGATCCATTTTTTCAAACCAATAACCTTATAACGAATTCTTATGTTAACCAGTTTTCAGGAGGGTTTTATGGCAAAAGAGGATACCAGTCATTTTTTGGACGGGCAAACTACGATTTTGATAACCGGTATTTTCTCGAATTTAGTATGCGTCGTGATGGTTTAAGCAGTTTGTCAAAAGGGAACGAGTATGGTAACTTCTTTGGTGGTTCTGCAGCATGGAGAATCAGCCAGGAAAAATTCTGGACTAAAACTGGGTTGAACAGATTTATAGATCAACTGAAATTAAGAGCAAGCTATGCAGAAGTTGGTAACGAACCATCAGCTGCTTTTCCTTTTTTAAGCACCTATGGGCTTGCGCCTTATGGTGGAATTTCAGGCCTGGCTGCAAACCGTATTGGTAATACCAGCATACGTTGGGAAACCAGCAAAAAAATCAACTACGGTATTGATATGACTTTTGGCAGAAACAGGTTTAATTTATCGGTTGATATATTCAAAAATAAAAATGAT